>NZ_JALQDT010000064.1:0-150774 GCF_023631085.1 Caballeronia sp. INML1
GCTTGCCGAATGTCAGTTGCGCGTGTTCGTCGATAACCCGGCGGCGCGTCTCTACAGTCGTCTCGGCTACCGGCCGGGGGGGGGGGGGGCGGCCCCCCCCCGCTGGCCCTGTTGGTCCGTTACGCCTGCGACGCGGGCAGCGCCAGCAAGCGTCCGATCAGCTGTTGCGCGAGCGCATGCTGCTCGGTGATGGTCACGGCGTCGTCGTCGGTTGCATCGCGCTCGCCGCGCAACTTGCCCGCGAGGCGCATGATGTTGTCCGACGCCGCCTGCAGCGCGTGCAGCAATTCGGCTTGCGTCGCCGCCGCGCTGTCCTGCGATCCTTCAGTGAAACACTGCGCCGTTCGATGCGGCCTGGCGTTTCCTTCCATCGTCTGATACATGGCGACCCCGTTGTGAGTGGATGATGCGATTCTCCCGCCGATGCGCGCCGGGCAATCCTCCGAACAACCCCTGATTTCGGCCTCAGTTCGTTTGTTGTGCGGCGCTCAGGTCCGGGACGCGCGCTGCGGTAGGTCCGCCCATCAAGGCTTCTGGGGTCGCCGGGCGGTAAAATCGCAGATCCGTCGACAGATAATCGGCCTTTTTTGCAGCGGCCTGTGGGGTCATCCGCACGAAAAAACAACACTTTTTATCTGATTAGAAGCGCGGAAAAGTCGGACGAATCGACGCGGTCGATCGTCCCGTCAAACGAGCGGGTAATTTTGCGGTTCATGCAGGCATCGACATGGTTTCAGGCAAGACAAACGAAGCATCCCAACACGAACTCAGGCGCGGGCTGAAGAGCCGCCACATCCAGCTGATCGCGCTCGGCGGCGCGATCGGCACCGGGCTTTTTCTCGGCGTCGCACAGACCATCAAGCTCGCCGGGCCGTCCGTGCTGCTCGGTTACGCGATCGCCGGGCTGATGGCGTTTTTCATCATGCGGCAGCTGGGCGAGATGATCGTCGACGAACCGGTCGCCGGTTCCTTCAGCCATTTCGCCGACAAGTACTGGGGCCACGCCGCCGGGTTCATCTCCGGCTGGAATTACTGGGCCATTTACATTCTGGTGAGCATGGCGGAGCTGTCCGCCGTCGGCATCTACATGCAGTACTGGTGGCCGGGGCTGCCGACATGGATATCGGCGCTCGGGTGCTTCGTCATCGTCAATGCGATCAACCTGACGAGCGTGAAGTCCTACGGCGAAACGGAATTCTGGTTCGCGATCGTGAAGGTGGCCGCGATCGTCGGGATGATCCTGTTCGGCGGCTATCTGCTCGCGTCGGGCAAGGCCGGACCGGAGGCGAGCGTCACGAACCTCTGGCGGCTCGGCGGCTTTTTTCCGAACGGCGTGAGCGGGCTCGTTATGTCGATGGCCGTGATCATGTTTTCGTTCGGCGGGCTGGAGCTCGTCGGCATCACGGCGGCGGAAGCGGAAGATCCGTCGCGCAGCATTCCGCGCGCGACCAATCAGGTCATCTATCGCATCCTGATTTTCTATGTCGGCGCGCTCGGCGTGCTGCTGGCGCTGTATCCGTGGGACAAGGTGGCGACCGGCGGCAGCCCGTTCGTGCTGATCTTCCGCGATATGAACAGCACACTCGTCGCGAACGGGCTCAACGTGATCGTGCTGACGGCCGCGCTGTCCGTATACAACAGCGGCGTGTATGCGAACAGCCGCATGCTCTACGGCCTCGCGCAGCAGGGGAACGCGCCGCGCGCGCTGCTGAACGTGAGCGGGCGCGGCATTCCGCTCGCGGCGCTTGCGGTGTCGGCGATCGTCACGGCGGCGTGCGTCGTCATCAACTACGCGATTCCGGGGCGCGCGTTCGGGCTTTTGATGGGCCTCGCGGTGTCGGCGCTCGTCATCAACTGGGCGATGATCAGCATCATCCACTTGATGTTTCGCCGGCAAAAGCGCGCGAGCAAAGAGACGACATCGTTTCGGAGCTTCGGCCATCCGTTCACGAATTACATCGTGCTCGCATTTCTCGCGGGCATCGCGTGGGTCATGTACGAGATTCCGGACCTGCGCCTGTCCGTCTATCTGATCCCCGCCTGGCTGGCCGTTCTCGGAATCGGCTACTATCTCAAAAAAAGGGGCGCTGACGCAAAGCGCGCCCACCGCCTGCAATCCCGCTGATCTCTCGTCCTGATACCGACACCATGTTCGAACATATCGATGCCTACCCCGGCGACCCCATCCTGTCGCTGAACGAAAATTTCCAGAAGGATCCGCGCACCAACAAGGTCAACCTGAGCATCGGCATCTACTTCGACGACGAAGGCCGCCTGCCGGTGATGCAGGCGGTGCGCGAGGCCGAACTGTCGATCCTGAAGGATCCCGGCCCGAAGCCCTACTTGCCGATGGCCGGTTTCGCGCATTATCGCGACGCCGTGCAGGCACTCGTATTCGGCAACGACAGCCCGTCGCGCGCGGGCGGCCGCATCGCGACCGTGCAGACGCTCGGCGGCTCGGGCGCGCTGAAGGTCGGCGCGGATTTCATCAAGCGTTATTTCCCGCAATCGAAAGTATGGGTGAGCGATCCGACGTGGGAGAACCATCGGTTCATCTTCGAGCGTGCCGGCTTCGAGGTGAACACGTACCCCTATTACGACGAAGCCACCGGCGGCCTTCGCTTCGACGCGATGCTCGAAGCCATCGACAAGCTGCCCGCGAAGAGTGTCGTCTTGCTGCACGCGTGCTGCCATAACCCGACGGGCGTCGATCTCGATCAGGCGCAATGGGTGAAGATCATCGACGTGCTCCAGAAGCGCGATCTGCTGCCGTTCGTCGATATGGCGTATCAGGGCTTCGGCGCGGGTCTGGACGACGACGCGTTCGCCGTGCGCGAACTTGCGCGCCGTGGCGTGCCGGCGTTCATCGCCAATTCGTTCTCGAAGAATTTCTCGCTGTACGGGGAGCGCTGCGGCGGCTTGCACGTCATCAGCGACGATGCCGCCGCGGCCGACCGCGTGCTCGGCCAGTTGACGAGCGCGGTGCGCGCGAACTACAGCAATCCGCCGACGCACGGCGCGAAGATCGTCACGCATGTGCTGAACACGCCCGAACTGAAGCAGTCGTGGGAGCAGGAGCTTGCGTCGATGTGCCAGCGCATCGCGCGCATGCGCCAGGCGATTCACGACGGCCTGAAGGACCACGTGCGCGGCGAAATGCTCACGCGCTACATCAAGCAGCGCGGCATGTTCACGTACACGGGTCTCGTCGCGGAGCAGGCGGATCGCCTCAAGGAGGAATTCGGCGTGTATATCCTGCGCTCGGGCCGCATGTGCGTCGCGGGCCTGAACGACAGCAACGTGCAGATCGTCGCCGATGCGATCGGCAAGGTGCTCGCCGCGAAGTAACCGCTATAGCGCGGGACAGGACAGCACTTTCTGCGGCGGCAGGCTGCCCGGTCCCGTGTCGACCTTCGTGCCGCGCGGCGGCGTCAGGATGAGCCGCGCGCTGGTCGCGCTTTCATTCGCGAGCACGTACAGGTCGCCGCTCCCCTCCGGCTGCCAGTACACGCGATACACCTCGCCGTCCTTGTAGACGTGCAACGCGCCGTGCCGCACGGTGCCGCCCCGCCAGAAATTCACGCTTTCTCCTTCGCGCAGCGCGATCATGCCGTCCTGTCCGTTCGTTGCGCTTTCGAGCGTGCCGCAGATGGCATCGTCGGCATGGGCGTGCGTGCATGCGACGAGCGTTGCAAGCGCGCCGGCGCACATCGTGATTGATGCGTGTTTCATCGTGATCGACTCCTCCTGAGACATGGCGCGTGCGCCGTCCCGCGCTCGTCGCAAGATATGCGCCGACGTTGCGCCGCGCGTGTGCTACTTTGAATGGAAGCAGCCTTCGATCTTGGAGGGTCTCATGACTGTGATCGCGCCGGACGAAAAGGCGGAGTTCCTCGCGATTCTCGAGCGCCATCGGCTCGACGAGAGCGATTTTCTCGTGCAGGAAGGCGGCGAGTCCGATGTCGTGGACGATGTCTATCCGTTGCAGGGCCTCGTCACCATCACGCGACGTTCCACGCTGAAGGAACGCGAATATCGCATTGGACACGGCACGCAATGGACCGCCGCGTTCGAAAAGGATTTGAATAAAGGCGTGTTCGGCTGAACGAGCACGCCGCATGCAGGTTTTTTTCACGCACTTCTTTGAAGCGGAGCACGCGATGAGACCGACCGAATTCAAATCGTTCAAGGCGCATGTCGCGATGCTGCTGCGCGATCTTCCGCGCGGCGTGACGGCCGATCTGACCGACGTCGCCGTCGCATACTGGAACGGCACGCAATTGGTCGGTGCCTATCTGCGCGACAACGGGCGCATCGACGAGGATTTCGATTTCGACGAAAACGCGTGGGGCAACTGGGGCGACGAATTCCTGCTGTGGTTCGATGCGCCGCGCTTCTCCGAACGCGCCGATCTGAAGGCCGCGTTCGTGTCCGGCGTCATGCCCGCGAATGCGTGCGGCGGACTCTGGCCGCGGCCGCTCTGACCGGAAGGCGCGCACGCGCCTTTTCCCCGAAAGTCATCTGTAAAGCCAGCTCCGCGCGCGTCCATCTCCGGCCGAACGGCACAACGATTGCTCCCATCCACGACGCGACAGCGTCCGAACCACGACCGTCTCCTCGGCCGTGTTCCGCCATTCATCGTCACGGAGGGTTTCAGCATGGCTGTCAACGGAAGACTTCATCCGCTCACGTTTTTTACGGCCATCGTGTTCATTGTCATCGGCGTGTTGCTGGCGGCGGGCGGTGGGTATCTCGTGGCGCTGAAAGGATCGTGGTACTACGCGATCGCGGGCGCGGCCATCGCCCTGACAGGCCTTTTGCTGCTGATACGGCGGCGCTCCGCGCTGCTGCTCTTCGCGCTCGTGTTATTCGGCTCGACGATCTGGGCCGTGTTCGAAGTGCATTTCGACTTCTGGCAACTGATGCCGCGTCTGTGGATCTGGGTGCTGCTCGGCATCTGGCTGCTGATTCCGTTCGTGCATCGCGGCGCGCTGTTCGGCCCGCCCGCGACCGCGCGCGGGGCGCGCACGCCGCTCGCGGCTGCGATCGTGCTCGCACTGCTGCTCGGCATCGGCACGTATTTCATCGATCCGCATGATCGGCCGGGGCGCATCGACGTGAATGTCGCCGCCGACGCGAATCAGCCCGACGCCAACGCCGCGACCGGCCGTGCGCCGGGCGACTGGATCGACTATGGCGGCTCGCCGCTCGCGCAGCGTTACGCGCCGCTCACGCAGATCACGCCGGAGAACGCGCATCAACTGAAGGTGGCGTGGACGTATCGCACCGGCGACATGCCCGGCGCAGGCGATCCGACCGAGACCACCGACGAGAACACGCCGCTCAAGGTTGGCGACACGATCTTCCTGTGCACGCCGCACAGCAAGGTGATCGCGCTCGATTCGGCGAGCGGCAAGGAAAAGTGGCGCTTCGACCCGCAGATCCAGAGCCCGATCGGCTTCAAGCACTGGGAGCATATGACTTGCCGGGGCGTCGCTTATTACGATACGTCCATGCATCCGATGCCATCCGAGGCTGCGGCGGCATCCGCGCCGGCCGAAGCGAGCGCGCCGGTTGCGTCGTCCGAAACCGAGGCACTGGCCGCGTCCGCGCCTGCGGCGGCATCGGAGCCCGCCGCGCCGGTGCAGACGCCCGCGCAGACCACGGCGCTGGCCGAATGCCCGCGCCGCCTCTTCCTGCCGACCGCCGACGCCCGCCTGATCGCTCTCGACGCAGAAACCGGCAAGCCGTGCGCGAGCTTCGGCAAGGGCGGCGCGATCGATCTGCGCGCCAACATCGGCCCGTTCACGCCGGGCGGCTATTACTCCACGTCGCCGCCGGCGGTGTTCCGCAACCTCGTGATCGTCGGCGGCCACGTGACCGACAACGAATCGAACAATGAGCCTTCGGGCGTGATCCGCGCGTTCGATGTCAATGACGGCCATCTCGTCTGGAACTGGGATCCGGGCAATCCGGACGCCACCGAGCCCATCGCGGCCGGTGGGACCTACGTGCGCAACTCGCCTAACATGTGGTCGATGTTCAGTGTCGACGAGAAGCGCGGCATGATCTATCTCCCGATGGGCAACCAGACGCCCGACCTGTGGGGCGGCGGGCGCACGCCGCAGGCGGAAAAATTCGCGGCGGGCGTGGTCGCGCTCGATGCCGCGACGGGCAAGCTGCGCTGGAACTACCAGTTCACGCATCACGATCTGTGGGACATGGACGTCGGCGGGCAGCCGACGCTCGTGGACCTGCAGACGGCGCACGGCACGGAGCCGGCGGTGATCGCATCGACGAAGCAGGGCAGCATCTACGTGCTGAATCGCGAAACCGGGCAGCCGATCGTGCCGATCAGCGAAGTGGCGGTGCCGCAGGGCGCGGCGAAGGGCGATCACACCGCGCCGACCCAGGCGGTCTCCGCGCTCAACTTCAATCCGCCGCACGTGAAGGAAGCGGACATGTGGGGCACGACGCCGTTCGATCAGCTCTGGTGCCGCATCAAGTTCAAGAGCCTGCGCTACGACGGGCCGTTCACGCCGCCATCGGAACAGGGGACGCTGGTGTTCCCGGGCAATTTCGGCGTGTTCGACTGGGGCGGAATTTCAGTCGATCCGGTGCGGCAGATTCTCATCGCAAATCCGGATTACATGGCGTTCACGTCGAAGCTGATTCCGCGCGAAAAGCTTCAGGAAGGCGCGACGAGCACGAGCGAGACGAGCGGCATCAAGCAGGCGCGCGGCACGCCGTTCGCCTATGAGATCAGCGCGTTTCTGTCGCCGCTCGGGATTCCGTGTCAGGCGCCGCCGTGGGGCTACATGGCGGCTGTCGATCTGCGCACGAACAAGATCGCGTGGATGCACAAGAACGGCACGATCGTCGACAGCGCGCCGCTGCCCGTTCCAATGCCGCTCGGCGTGCCGAGTCTCGGCGGGACGATCGTGACGGCGGGCGGCGTCGCGTTCCTGACGGGTACGCTCGATCAATACGTGCGGGCGTACGACGTGCGCGACGGAAAGAAGCTTTGGGAAGCGCGTCTGCCGGCAGGCGGACAGGCGACGCCGATGAGCTACGCCGATGCGAACGGCAAGCAGTACGTGCTCGTGACGGCGGGCGGCCACGGCTCGCTCGGCACCAAAGCGGGCGATTACGTGATCGCCTACACGTTGCAGTGAGCGATGCAAGGAGGCGCGGGACTTGTCTCCCGCGCCGGCGCATTACGTCCGACGATAGGCTTCGGCCATCAGCGCGCTGACCTTGGCGCGTGCGATGAGCGCATCGCGCGTGGCGGCGCGCAGCTTGGCGGCGATGAAGGAAACGAGGGCGATGGGCGTTGCGGCGATGATTCCCATGATGGACTCCGGACTAGGGGTAACTAACTAGGTAATAACCCTAGGTTAGCACATTTGACGCGTTGCAACAAATTTCCTTGCACGCGGAAGTCCTTGGGACGTTTGAGAGGGCATCGCGCCTGCCGCGCGAAGCCGCGCACGCGCCGCGGCTAAACCGGCGGATTGACCCTCGGCGGCACTGCGTCGAGTTGCCGGAACACGCTCAGCCAGTCTTCGAGATGCCACGTTTTCGACACGAGCCCATCGCGCAGCTGGTGAAACGAATGAATTGCGAAGCGGATCGGCTTCTTCGTCGCGGCGATGCCCAGCAATGGCCCCGACTGCGTGCCGCTCACTTCCGCGCGAATGCCGACGCGATCGTCCTGCACCAGCATGTCGAGAATGTCGATGCGCATGTCGGGCAGCGCGGTCGCGAGATCATCGAAGATGGGGATCATCTGATCGGGACCTGGCTTCTGTCCGGGCGGCTCGGGAATGTACTCCCAGTCGGGGGTGACGGCCTGCCGCAAGAGCGCGACGTCCTTGGTGGAAAACGCGCGATAAAGGCGCTCGACCGCTTCGCGCGCGGCCGATTGAGTCGGTTGACCTGCCTGCATGGTGCCTCCTTCTCGGTGCTGTCTGCATGAGGTGGGAATGGCGGCATTGCCCGCCCACTGTACCCCAACCCGTCTCATGGACGCAGGAACGCCCATGCACCCGTGTTAAGCTCACGCTTCTTCGCTGGGGAGTAGCCGGCTTTTCCGCACTGGAAAAGCGCTCATGTCAACACGCTCGGTCGTTCAGACCGTGGCATGGGCAGCCGTCACAGGTTGGCAAGACCATCGACGGAATTCGCGACCGGTCGGGCGCGTGTTCTGTCGTTCCATCTTGCCCGACCAGAGCGCTACTCGATGAACCTCGCCTCTACGATATTTCTAGCCTTCGCCATGTCCACCGACGCCTTCGCCGCCGCGGTCGGCAAGGGCGCGACCCTGCACAAGCCGCGCATCGCGGAAGCGTTGAAGACCGGCGTGATCTTCGGCGTGATCGAGGCGCTGACGCCGCTCGTCGGCTGGGCGCTGGGCAAGGCGGCCGCGCAGTATGTAACGGCCTGGGATCACTGGATCGCGTTCGGCCTGCTCTTCGTGCTCGGCGCGCGCATGATTCGCGAAGGCTTGAGCGAAGCGGCCCACGACGAGGAAAGACCCAACTCGCATTCGTTCTGGGTGCTCGCGCTCACCGGTTTCGCGACCAGCATCGACGCAATGGCGGTCGGCGCAGGCCTCGCGTTCATCGATGTCGATATTTTCTCGACGGCCGCGACCATCGGCTTCGCGACCATGCTGATGGTGACGATCGGCGTGATGGTCGGGCGGCTCGTCGGCGCGACCATCGGCAAGCGGGCGGAAATCGTCGGCGGTCTGGTCCTGATCGGCGTCGGCAGTGTCATTCTGGCTGAGCATCTTGGCTATCTGAGCTGAGCTTGCGCGCCGTGTCGCCGCGCGGTGTGAAGACGGCGAGCGCGGCGGCGACGATGAAAAGCGCGGGGACATCGCCCGCCAGGTGACCGAAATGTCCCGCGCCGCCGAACGATTGCACGGTCATGATCGCGCCGTGCACGACGCTCGAACACACCGTGAACCAGATGAGGCTCAGATGCCGCATCGGCGCACGGGATGCGATGAGCAGAAACACGCCGAGCGTCGCATAGATGCCGACGATCATCAGCGCATACTCGGAGCGGCCCGCGTGGCCGCTTTCCCATGCCCATCCCGAAGGCCACAGCAACATCAGCGGATAGAGGCCGAACAGCGCGATCAGCCCGACGATGACGAGCACGATACGCAGACAGGCGAGACGGCGGGCGTCGTTCATGGCGTGCTCCTCGGCGGCGCGGCATGAACGACACCATACGCCGAAGCGCGCCAGAACGGCTCCGAAGCCGTCAGTCGTTTCGACCAAAAAACATCGCAAATAAAATAACAACTACTGCGATTTGGCCGATACGATTCGTCGATCCACTGCCTTTAACCTCGCATCCAGCACGTCATGCCACGTCCGATTTCCGCGCGCATTCATCTCGACGCCGTTCGTCAGAACCTTCAACTCGTCAAGCGCATGGCGCCGTCCTCGCGCGTCTGGTCCGTGATCAAGGCGAATGCCTACGGTCATGGAATAGAGCGCATTTATCCGGCGCTCGCGGAAGCGGACGGCATCGCACTGCTCGATCTCGACGAAGCCGTGCGCGTGCGCGAACTCGGCTGGACGAAACCGATTCTGCTGCTCGAAGGCATTTTCGAGCCTGCGGACGTCGAGACGGCAGATCGTCATCGCCTCACCGTGACGGTGCATTGCGACGAGCAACTCGCGCTGCTCAAAGCGGCGCGGCCGAGCGAACGCATCGACATCCAGTTGAAGATGAACTCGGGCATGAACCGGCTCGGCTACCGGCCGGGCGAGTTCGAAGCCGCGTGGGAGCGAGCGTCGGGCACCGGCGCGGTCGGCTTGATCGGCCTGATGAGCCACTTCGCGAACGCGGACGATGGCGCGATCGACTGGCAAGTCGACGAGTTCGATGCCGCCACGCGCAATCTTCCCGGCACGCGCTCGCTGTCCAATTCGGCGGCGGTGCTGTGGCATCCGCGCGCGCATCGCGATTGGGTGCGGCCCGGCACGATCCTCTATGGCGCGTCGCCGACGGGCCGCGCGCGCAACATCGAAGGCTTCGCCCTGCGCGCGGCGATGACGCTCGAAAGCCGCATCATCGGCGTGCAGACGCTCGCGCCGAACGAGACAATCGGCTATGGCCGCACCTTCACGGCGGATCGCGCGATGAGAATCGGCGTGGTCGCATGCGGCTACGCGGACGGCTACCCGCGCCACGCGCCGACGGGCACACCCGTGATGATCGACGGCGTGCGCACGCGCATCGTCGGACGTGTGTCGATGGACATGCTCACCGTCGATCTCACGCCGTGCCCGGCGGCGGGCATCGGATCATCGGTGGAACTGTGGGGCGAGCACGTCCGGGTGGACGAGGTGGCCGAGCCGTCCGGCACCATCGGCTACGAGCTGATGTGCGCGCTCGCGCGGCGCGTGCCGGTGAGCATCGACGCGGGCGTGACGAGCGAGCCCAAAGCGCAGTCGGCCTGACGCTGCCGCGCAGGCGAACTCAGGCGCTCGTATCGCCGATCACGCCGGCGAGTATCTCGATACCTCTGCGAATCTGATCGACCGGCACGCTGGCATAGCCGAGGATCAGGCCGGCGGGCCGGGTGCGCGCGGCAACGGCCGGCGCGACATAGAGCGGCGACACCGGATAGACACCCACGCCTTTCGCATGCGCAGCGGCCACGAGCGCCGCCTCATCGTTCGAATCGAGAAACGGCAGCCACAGCGTGACATGCAGCCCGGCGGCACTGCCGGTCACCTCCGCGCGGCGCGGCAGAAGACACGCGATGGCATCGAGCAGTGCGGCGCGACGCCGTTCGTATTCCCGCCGCACGCGCCGCACGTGACGTTCGTACGCGCCGCCTTCGATCAGCGATGCGAGAACACGCTGATCGATGACCGCGGAATGACGGTCGCTCAGCCTTTTGGCCTGACGGAACACCGGCACGAGATCGTGCGGCAGGATCATGTAACCCAGACGGAGATGCGGCGAAAGCGCCTTGGAGAATGTGCCGATGTAGATCACGCGGCCATTCGAATCGATCGATTGCAATGCGTCGATCGGGCGCTGGCCGTAACGGAACTCGCCGTCGTAGTCGTCCTCGATGATCCACGCATCGTGCCGTCGCGCCCATTCGAGCAGTTCGAGCCGGCGCCCGACCGGCAACACGCCGCCCAACGGAAACTGATGCGATGGCGTCACGTAGGCGAGCCGCGCGCGGCCGCGAGCGGGCAGACGGCGCGTGTCGAGACCATGTTCGTCGACGGGAACGGGCAGCGGCACGCCGCCCGACGCTTCGAAGCAGTGGCGCGCGATCAGATAGCCCGGGTCTTCGAACGCGAACGTATCGCCGGGATCGAGCAAAACGCGCGCGCATAGATCGAGCGCCTGCTGCGTGCCGTTCACCACGACGATCTGCTCACTGTCGCAGACGAGTCCGCGCGCCCGGCCCAGATACGCCTGCAGCGCGCGCCGCAGCGCGGCATCGCCTTCGGGCGCGACGTAGTAGAGGCTGTCCGGCTGATGCAGCAACTCGGCCTGATAAGCCCGCTTCCAGATCAGCGATGGGAAGTCGCGCGCGGACACCGCGCCGTACAGGAAGCTGACAGTGCCCTTCTTCGTCTGAGGCAGAACCGGCATGGGCAGGCCGGAGACGCGCCGGCCGTATGCGGAGAGCGCAGGCGCCGTGCGGGCGACACGCGCGGGGCCGGGCGGCGCGACGGGCACGGGCGGCGTCGCGACCCGTGCGACGCGGCCCGCCGATGTGACGAGAAAGCCTTCGGCCGCGAGCTGTTCGTAGGCGGCGGTAACCGTGGTGCGCGAGACGCCCAGCTCCGCCGCCAGCGCGCGCGTCGATGGCACGGGCGCGCCTGCGGGCAACGTGCCGTCGGCGATCTGCGCGCGCAGCAAATCGTAGATGCGTTGTCCCGTACCGACCGCGCTCGACGAAGGCTTGTTCAACTGGACCATGAAAATCGACCGAAACTGGACCTTCGTATTGTGCCTGTTTCGGGCGATAGTCACGGAGTTCCGTCACATCAGTCGAGCATTCACGATGTATATCCCGCCGCATTTCGCAGAAACTCGCCCCGAAGAGTTGCAACGGATCATTCGCGCGCATGTGCTCGGCATCCTCGTCACGCGCGACGACGCCGGTCTGGACGCCAATCACATTCCCTTCGAATTCGATCCGGACCGGGGCACGCACGGGTTGCTCACCGCGCACGTGGCGCGCGCCAACGATATCTGGCAGCGATACCCGACCGGCACGCCCGTCATGGTGATTTTTCGCGGCGCCGAGGGGTATATCTCGCCGAACTGGTATCCGAGCAAGCACGAGGCGCATCGGCAGGTGCCGACGTGGAATTACGAAGTCGTGCACGCGCACGGCGTGCTCACCGTGCGCGATGACGAGCCGTTCGTGCGCGGCCTCGTCGCGCGCCTGACGCGGCGGCACGAGGCGAACGAGCCGAAGCCGTGGAAGATGGGCGACTCCGAACCCGAGTTCATCGACGGCATGTTGCGAAACATCGTGGGCATCGAGATCGCCGTGACATCGCTCGTGGGCAAATCGAAGCTGAGCCAGAACAAGGAGGCGCGCGATCGAATCAATGCAGCCGATACGTTGCAAGCGCGCGGACATGATGAGCTGGCTCAGGCGATGTCGCGGGCCGGGTGACAGACCATGACCTTCCTTACATTTCTCATCGCGGCGACCGTGCTTGCCATTACGCCCGGCCCCGGCATCGCTTATGTCGTCGCGCGAACCGTCGCAGGAGGCCGCGCCGAAGGCATGGCGTCGTGTCTCGGCACGGCGGTCGGCGGCCTGTTTCACGTCGCTGCCGCGGCGCTCGGCCTTTCTCTGCTGATCGCCCGGTCGGCGATGCTCTTCAGCATCGTCAAATACATCGGGGCTGCGTACCTGATCTACCTCGGCATTCGCCTTCTGATCCGCAAGGAAGAGGCAGCCGATCTCGCCCCGGTTACGTCGCACGGTGCGCGTCGCGCGTTCCGCGAAGGCATTCTCGTCGAAGCGCTCAACGTGAAAACCGCGCTCTTTTTCCTGGCGTTCCTTCCGCAGTTCGTCGCGCAAGGTCAGGCGTTGATTCCGCAACTGGTGCTGCTCGGGAGCATCTGCGTCACGTTGAATACGCTCGTCGATGTCGGCGCGGTGCTCGCGGCGTCGCGCCTGCTCGGCTCGAGTGCCGCACGTGCCGCGCGCGCGAGATTCCTCACACGCACCTCGGGTGCCGTCATGCTGGGATTGGGCGGATATCTGGCGCTCGCGCGCAGGACGTTCGCGCTTTGAAGCGGTTCAGCAAACGCGCGTCACCACCGCGCGTCCGACGTCCCCGGCGGCGCCGAATTGCGCGTATAGCCCGTGGGCGTGCGCGCCAGTTGCGCGCTCGGCCGCACGGCCATCAGCTCGCCGAAACCGGATTCGTACCGCTCGACATACGGCGCGAAATCCGGCTTCGCCGTCTTCAGCCCGCCCGCCACGCGCCCGAGTCCGCGCACCCAGTGCCCCGTCTGCGCGAGCGAAACCTGCACATGCCAGCTTCCGCCTTCGCGCTGCTGTTTCCATAGCGCGGCGGCCGCGCCGAACGCCATCAGGAAGCCGCTCGCCATGTCGAGCATCTGCATGGGCAAGGGACGCGGCTTGCCTTCGCCCGCCGCTTCGCCTTCGGCTGCGTTGAAACCCATAGCGGTCTGAACGAGCGAATCGAAGCCGCGCCGCTCGGCCCACGGACCCTCGGTGCCATACGCACTCAGCGACGTATAGACGATCCCCGGCCTGCGCGCCGCCAGCGCCTGCGGCCCGAAACCCAGCGATGCGATCCCGCCCGGCCGATACCCCTGCGCGAACACATGCGCGTCATCGATCAGCCGCCAGAGCGTGTCGCGATCCGAAGCCAAGCGAAGGTCGAGCAACGCCGAGCGTTTCCCCCGGCTCGTATCCGCAATCGCGGGAATATTCGGCAGATGCGGTCCATTCACGAGCATCACGTCCGCGCCGAATGCAGCCAGCGCGCGCCCGCCGACCGGCCCCGCGAGAATGCGCGTGAAATCGAGCACACGCAGGCCGTCGAGCGGACGCGCATCGGCGGACAAGGGCGGCAACGCGAGAGGCGCCGCATCGCCGATGCGCGTGATCGTCATCAATGGCTGCGCGGCGACGGCTTGCGCCTGCGGCGTCGCGTCCCACGCATCGAAGGTGCGCAGCATCGTGACGACGAGCCCACGCTCCGCCGCCGCGTTCTCGAAATCGCAGCCGCGCCACGCGAGCAACGCGCGCTCGGCGTCTTCGCGCGTCGCCGTTTTCGGATCGAGCCCGAGCAGCCGCAGCGCGCCATCCTGATGATGTTCGAAGTTCGCGTGAATGCGGACGTAGCCATCGGCGCAGCGATAGAGCCCGGAAAAGCGTCCCCACGTTTCCGGCTCCTTGCCATCGACCATGAACGCGCCGGTGCATTCGACCGCCGCATGCGTCATGTCGACCGACACGCGCTGCCGAGCGCCGCCACGCAGCGCACCAAGCTCGCACGCCGCGAGCGCGGCCGCGCCGATGCTCGCCTGCGCCGCCGTGCCGACGGCGAAGCTCGATGGAAAAACCGGATCGCGACCCGGAAGGTCGATGAAAGAAAGCGCATCGCCGGGCAAGCCGGCGATGCGCCATATGTCGTGCAGCGTATCGAAGGAAGAGGTCATGATCGGTCGGCGCGCGTGCTTCGTGTGAAGCACCCATTATCGCGCCAACTGCGTTCAGTGACGCCGCGTCGCCAGCTCCGCGCCCTGACGCAGCGCTTCGAGCATGCTGCCTTCATCGGCGATGCCCTTGCCCGCGATATCGAACGCCGTGCCGTGATCCACCGACGTGCGAATCACATCGAGCCCCACCGTCACGTTCACGCCCGCTTCGAGACCGAGCACCTTCACCGGACCGTGCCCCTGATCGTGATACATCGCGACTACGAGATCGAAGTCGCCGCGCCCCGCGCGGTAGAAGAGCGTATCGGCAGGCAGCGGGCCGGTCACATCGAGACCGCGTTCCTGCAGGACCTTCACGGCGGGGATGATCTTTTCCTCTTCCTCGCCATAGCCGAACAGCCCGTTCTCGCCCGCATGCGGATTGATCCCGCACACCCCGATGCGCGGCTTCTCGATGCCCGCTTTCACGAGCGTCGCGTTGCCGCGCTCGATCGTGCGCTGCACGAGGCCCGGCTCGATCTTGCGGATCGCGTCGATGATGCCGATATGCGTCGTCACGTGGATCACGCGCAGTTGCGGCGCGACGAGCATCATCGACACTTCATCGACGCCCGTCAGATGCGCGAGCATCTCCGTGTGACCGGGAAACTTGTGGCCGCCCGCGTGCAGCGCTTCCTTGTTGAGCGGCGCGGTGCAGATCGCGTCGATCTGGTTCGCCTGCGCCAGTTCGACGGCGCGCGCAATGTACTGATACGCCGCATCGCCCGCGACGGCGGAAAGCTCGCCGAAGGGCAGGTCGTCGGGAATCAGGCCGAGATCGATGCAATCGATCACGCCCGGCTCGTAGCGCGCTTCGGTCGCATCCTTGATGCGTCGCACGGTCGCCTTGCCGCCGACGATTTCGTTCGCACGCTCGAGACGGCGCGCATCGCCGATCACGAGCGGACGGCACTGCCGATGGACGGCGTCGTGCGCGAGGCTCTTGACGACGACTTCCGGGCCTACGCCGCTCGCGTCGCCCATCGTGATGCCGATTACGGGGAGTGTGTTGGTCATGATCTTTCGTCTGGTGATGTCGTGTCTTAACGCGCGACGGGAATATCCGCGCCGCGCAAATGCAGGTAGGCGCCGAGCAGCGCGTGCTCGCTGCCGAACGCGCCCGCTTTCGTGACGATGGAAGGGCCTGTGCCGCCCGCTGGCCGTCCGAGCGCGACACCCGCTTCTATTTCGTGCACGAGTTCGAGGCTGCCGACGCTCGCGGCGGAAAGGATCGCGCGCGCGGTTTCGCCGCCGGTCGCGATCAGTCCGCCGAGCGCGTCGAATTGAGGCGCGACGAGCGCCGCGAGCGCGTTCGACAGCAGCGCGCCTTCGGCGGGATCGAACGCGTCGTCGCGGCCGATGCGCACGATCGCGTCTTCCCTGCCGCGCACCGAATCGCCGATTCGTTCATGCCACGCCTGCCATTGCGGGTGTTGCGCGCCATCGCGTAGCACGGCGGGCGGCACGATCATTTCGCGCACGCCGGCTTCGGCGCACAGCATCGCGCATTGACGCTCGGAAATCGCGGAGAGGCTGCCGACGAGCGCGAGGATCGGGCCTTGCGTCGGATCGATCGAGCTTGCCGGGTGCGAGGACGCATCGGCATCGAAGAGATCGGGCAGGGCGGCCAGTTCGCGCGCGAGTCCGCCGGAACCGACCCAGAAAAACGGCGCATCGACCGATGCGGTCACGCGGGCAAGCGCGGCCAGATCGCCGCTGGTTTCGGCATCGACGATGATGGCGTCGATGCCATCCGCCGACGCGGCCGCCGATGCGATCATCGCGGCGACGTCGTGCGGCGCGGCCCGGAACGCATCGAGCGAAACGTGCGCGACGCGCAGGCCGACCATGTCGAGCATCGCGCGCAACCCCGCGTTTTGCCCGGCGTGTTCGAGCTGCCACGTTTCGGTGTCTTCGAGCGGCACGCCGCGCACGAACACACGGCCATCGCGCACGGTTCGGCCCGTCGCCGGGAACGCGGGCGTGACGATCGCCGGTCCGGCGAGCCGCGTCAGCGCCGCGACTTCCGCGCTCCAGTTGCCGCGCAAGGTCGAATCGATCTTCTTGTAGAGACGCCGGCCCGGCGCGCGCAGCGTCTGCCAGGTGCTCGCCGTGCGCTTCGCGGCGTCGGCGGGCGCGAGGCGGCGCGTGTCGGTGTCCGCCGCGATGACTCTTGCGTTCGCGTGTGATGCGTTCTCATCGAGCGAGACGACGGTTTTCAGTCCGGCCGCCGCGAACGCGATCGCGCAATCGGCGGCGCCGGACAGATCGTCGGCGACGATCAACAAGCTCTTCATTGCGTGGCCTCGCGTGTCTTCGATGCCAAGCGCGCATCGTTTTGCGCGTTCACGCGTTTCGCAATCGACGCGGTCAATATCGGCGACACGATTGCCGTCACGACGACGCACGCCGCGACGAGCAGCGTTGCGGATTTGGCCGCTTCGTTATAGACGGGATTGGCCGCCGCGATCAGCGCCGGAACGGCGGCCGCGTTACCCGCGGTATTCGCCGCCGCCGCGCCCGCGACACCCGTGCCGCCCGTCAGACGATCCGCGAAATAAAGCGGAATGCCCGTCACGACGACGACCGCGAAGCCCAGGCCGATGCCGAGCAGGCCCGCCTGCCAGACCTTGTGCAGATCGAGGCTCGCACCGAGCGCCAGCGCGAAGAACGGAATCATCACCGGCACGGCGCGGCCGAGGAAGTCGCGCATCTCGCGATCGAGATTGCCGAGCAGCATGCCGACCACGAGCGGCAGGATGCTGCCGACGAGCGTCGGCCACGGAAACGCCGAGAGACCCGCGACGCCGAGCGTGACCATCGTCAGGAACGGGCCGGATTCGAGCGACATGATCGTGTAGGCGCCCACATCTTCGGAACGGCCGTACTGCCCCATCAGCGCCATGTACAGGCCGCCGTTCGTGTCGTTCATCGCGGCGACGACAGCGAGTGTCGAGATGCCCGCGAACACGCCCGACGTGATCGGCTGCTCGCCGAGGAAGTGCCCGAGCACGACGCCCGCGACGACCGCGGTGCCGACCTTCGTCGCGAACAGTGCGCCGCCTTTTTTCAGGAGATAGGGCGTCGCCTTCACGTTGATGCTCGCGCCCATGCACACATAGAACACCGCGAGAATCGGCAACGCTCCGGTGAAGAGCGCGTTCGTGAACGAACCGAAGAACTTCGGCATGTTCGGCGCGAAGGTCGCGATCAGCGAGCCGATCAGAAGCGGGACGATCATCATGCCGCCAGGCACGCGCTCGACGGCGCGCTTGATATGAATCTGAGCCATGCAAGTCTCCAGAGTGGTTTTTGCGCGATTCGATC
The DNA here is from genome assembly GCF_023631085.1 of Caballeronia sp. INML1. NCBI lineage: Bacteria > Pseudomonadati > Pseudomonadota > Betaproteobacteria > Burkholderiales > Burkholderiaceae > Caballeronia > Caballeronia sp. INML1. The sequence continues at coordinate 18,079 of NZ_JALQDT010000064.1, forward strand.
ATAAAGTGATCGAATCGAGCGTATGGGAGTGTAGTCCTTCGGCGTATTTCGCGCAAATCCGTCGTCGTGCGGGTTTACTCTGATCGAATCGATCAAATTGCTTGCGATACGTTCAGAATGAACCGCCAGCATTCGACGGACCCGGCCGGTTCGCTACACTGTGCGTCGCCGTCAGAACCGCAAAGAACTCAGGGAACAGGATGAAAGTCGAAAAACGCCGCGAAGCCATGCTCAAGGCCGTGCTTTCCGGCATGAACGATGTCGCCGCGCTGTGCGAGCACTTCGGCATGTCGGAAGCGACGGTGCGCCGCGACCTGCGCGCGCTCGCCGAGGAGCGGCGCATCGTGCGCACGTACGGCGGCGCGGCATCGGTGGGCATGCACGAGCCGGAAGAATCGCTCGATACGCGCCGCGAAAGTTTTCGCGAGCAAAAGGAGGCGATCGCGCGCGCGGCCGCGCGTCACGTGCAGGACGGCGACACCATCTTCCTCGATGGCGGCACGACCACGGCGGCGCTCGCGCGCTGGCTCGCCGGCCGTTCGGAAGTGCACGTCGTGACCAACAATCTGCTCGCGGTCAATGTGCTCGCGTCGGCGGACGTGCGCGTGACGCTGATCGGCGGCGACGTGCGGCCATCGAGCATGAGCACGCTCGGGCCCATCGCGCAGGTGGCGCTCACGCGCGTCACGTTCGACAAGGCGTTTCTCGGCGCGGACGGTGTCGTCGCCGGACGCGGACTGTGCGAAGCGACGGCGGAGCAGGCGTTTCTGAAGGAATGCATCATCGCGCAGGCGGCGGGCGTGTTCGTGCTGGTCACGTCGAACAAGCTCGAGCGCGCGAGCCAGCAGCACTGGACGCCGCTCGAGCGCAACTGGACGCTCGTCACCGACGCGCTGGCCGAAGCGCCGGTGCTCGCGCGCTTCGAGGAGCGGGGCAATGTGACGGTGGAATGCACCGAGCTTACGTCGAGAGAATCGTGACCAGCGCGACGGCCGAATCGCCCGCAAGCTGACCGCCGTTGTTCTCCGCGAGCGCGACCTTCGCGCCCGGACGCTGCCGCGCACCGGCCCTGCCACGCAACTGCCCGGTGAGTTCGACGATTTGCGCGACGCCGATGCTAACGGCGCGTTCTGGCCGGTGCGGAAAGTGCCGTATCGCCTCGCGAAAACGCCCGCGCGCGTGCGTGCCGTTCCCGGCGCGCCGGAAATCGTCAGACGCGCGCCGCCAGCGCCAGCACGCGCTCCAGTTCCGGAAGATCGACCGGCTTGACGAGGTGCGCATCGAAACCGGCGGCGCGCGTGCGCGCCATGTCTTCGTCCGAGCCGAGGCCCGTCATCGCGGCGACGATCGCGCGTGTGCCGCCGGGCTTGTCGCCGTCCTGACGCATGCGGCGGATCACGTCGAAGCCCGTCATGCCGGGCATCGACAGATCGAGCAGCACGACCTGCGGCCGAAGCGCTTCGAACAAATCGAGCGCGCCCGGACCGTCGTAGGCGGCGCGCGCGTTGTGGCCGAGCAGCTCGACGAGCAGCGTCATGCTGTCGGCGGAATCGCGGTTGTCATCGACGACGAGCACGTCGAGCTGACGGCTCGTCACGGCGAGCGGCGTCCCGCCTGCCGGTGCGCCGCTCGCCGGCGCCTCGGCGAGCGGCAGCCAGAGCGAGAACGCGCTGCCTCGTCCCGCGCCGCCGCTCTTCGCCTCGACATGCCCGCCGTGCAGTTCCGCTATCGCGCGCACGAGCGTCAGGCCGATGCCGAGACCGCCTTCGTCCGGATGCGCGCCCGGCGGATGCTCCTGCACGAAAAGATCGAACACGGTGCCGAGCGCCTCGGAAGAAATGCCGCGGCCCTCGTCGGTCACGCGCACCAGCACCGAGCCGCCGCGCGGGCCGACTTCGAGCGTGATCGTCGAGCCGGGCGGGCTGAACTTCGACGCATTGTTGAGCAGATTGTTGAGCGCCTGCACGAGCCGCGTCGCATCGCCGTTCACGAAAAGGGGCTGACCACTGTCCTTCACGTCGATGCGTTGCCCGCGCTCGTCGCACAGCGGCTGGCTGGCCTCGACACTCAGATGCACGACATCGGCGATATCGACGGTCGCCGTCGTCAGGCGGATCTTGCCCGAGCTGACGCGCCCGGCTTCGAGCAGATCGTCGACGAGCCGAGTCAGATGCGCGAGCTGACGATCGACGATCTGGCGGCTGCGGACCACCTCGGCATCGTCGGACGCCTTGAGCTTGAGGATGCTCACCGCGTTGCGGATCGGCGCGAGCGGATTGCGCAGCTCGTGACCGAGCAACGCGAGAAACTCGTTCATGCGCCGGCTCGATGCTTCCAGTTCCTCGAGACGCCGCCGCGCGGTCATGTCGCGCGTGATCTTGACGAAGCTCTGCTCGCCGTCGCTGTTGCCGGGCAGCGCGCTCAGCATGACGTGCGCCCAGAACTCGGAGCCGTCCTTGCGCACGTGCCAGTCTTCGTGCTCGATGCGGCCGCGCTTCGCGGCGAGCGCGAGGTCGTCGCCGGGACGGTCGCGCCCGTGTTCGTCGGATGTGTAGAAGAGCGCGAAATGCCGGCCGATCGCTTCGGCCGCCGAGAAGCCGTAGATCGCACGCGCGCCGTCGTTCCACGAGCGCACATGGCCGTTCTGGTCGAGCATGCAGATCGCATAGTCGCTCACCGAGTCGATGAGCAGGCGCAGACGTTCGTTCGCCTCGGTCGCGACGTGCCGGTCGGTGATGTCGTGCACGAAGCACGCGAACTGGCGCTGGCCTTCGTACCAGACTTCGCTGATCGTCAGCTCGGCGGCGAACTCGCTGCCGTCGCGGCGCAGCGCGGGCAGCTCGAAGCGCCGGTTGATCATGCGCGCCTCGCCCGTCGCGAGATAGCGCGTGAGTCCGGCGCGATGCGCGTCGCGAAAGCGCTCGGGCACGATGTGCGAGGCAAGCTCGCGGCCCGTCACTTCCTGCTGCTTCCAGCCGAAGAGGAGCGTAGCGGCCTCGTTCCAGTCGACGACCATGCCGGCCTCGTCCATCGACACGAACGCGACATGCGCGTTGTCGAGCACGGTCTGGCGTCGGCGCATGGCGTCGGCGAGCTTCTTTTCGAATTCGATGCGCAGCGACGACTCGACTGAAAGATCCGCGGTCACGCTGGCGTTTTCCTTCACGAGCTTGCGGTTTTCCTGCGCGATTTCCTCGCGCGCGATGGTCTCCGCGATGCACGCGCAAAACGCGTCGAGAATGCTGATATCGGGTGGCCCGAAATGATCGGCCTCGCCGGAGATGAGCTTCAGCACCGCAACCGAGCGGCCTTCGTAGACGACGGGCGCGACCACCATCGACACGGCGCCGACCGCCTCGCATGCGGCGCGATCGACCCGATGGTCCGTCGCCGAATCGCGGCAGATGAGCGCCTGCTGGCGCGTGATGCACAGGCCCGACAGGCTGCCGGCAGTAGGCAGCCGCACGCCGATGTGCGCCGCCGCCGCGCCGCTCACCGCGCGATAGATGAGCGAGTCGCCTTCGATCCATTCCACCACGGCGGACGCGACGCCCGCGACTTCTCTCAGCGTGTCGGTGACTTTTTGCAGATAAGCGGACAAGGGAAGCCGCGAATGGGCGAGGCTCGCGAACGTGGCGAACCATCGCTGGAAATGCGCCAGTTGCTCATGTTTCGCCTTGATATTGCTTTCCGGGCTCGACGCCTCGTATTGAGTCCGCATGGGCCATGTCCAATCGATGGATCGCGATCGTGAATCGCGGAGGCATCGTAGTTTGCAAGACGGATAATTTCGTCAATTGGAACATAAATATCGGGCAAACGTTTGCGGTGAATTCTGCGTCGCGGGCCGGGCGTCTTTCTGCCGAGCCCGGCGTTTTCACTTCGCTTTATTGCGTGGCCCATTCGCGTGCGGCTTCGGCGGCGAAATCGCGATAGTCACGCGGCGGACGGCCGAGCAGCGAAGTCAGGCGCCCGACTTCCTGTGCCGAGGCCACCGCGCCATCCTGTTGATAGCGCTGCATCATGAGACGCATGTCGTAGGCGAGCCAATCCGGGCCCGCGCCTTTCATGCGGGTTTCGAGCGCGTCCAGATCGTCGCCGCCGTAGCGGATCTCGCGTTGCAGCGCATCGCGCCAGATCGCTGTGATGCTGTCGCCCGTCAGCGCATCGGGGCCGACGAGTTCATAGGCTTCGCGCGGCAAGGGCGCGTCGCTGCGTTCGCGGCGCAACAGTTCGCGCGCGGCGGCATCGCCGATATCGCGGACATCCACCATCGAAATGCCTTTGGCGCCGATCGGCATGCCATATACGCCGTGATGCAGCAGTGCATCCTTCAGGCGGATGTCGTTCTGCATGAAGTAGGCTGGGCGCAGGATCGTCGCGGGGAGATCGCAGTGTTCGATCATGCGCTCGACCGTGTGCTTGCTGGTGAAATGGGGCACGTCCGTGTAGGCATCGCCCTTGAACACCGACAGATACACGATGCCCTTCACGCCCGCCTCGCGCGCGATGCTCATTGCCTGCAGGGCCTGCGTCAGTTCGTCCGGGGCGTTCGGCGCGAGAAGAAAGAGCGTGTCGATGTCTTTCATCGTCTCGCGCAGCGCGCCGATTTCAGTCAGGTCGCCCTTCACCGCCGTCACGCCCGCCGGAAAACTCGCGCGCTCCGGCGAGCGCGTCAGCGCGCGCACGTTCGCGCCACCGTCCTTCAGATGGTCGAGAACCTGTGTGCCGATCACGCCGGTGCTGCCCGTCACGAGAATAGTCATGTCGATCTCCTTGGATCCGTTGAACACAGCGCCTACGATAATTGTTCCGGTTTCGAGCCGATAGACCCTGCTTCGGGACAGCTCGTCTCAACGATGGAACGATCATGGACCTGACCGCACTCGCCGATTTCAACACCGTCGCGTTACACGGTGGCTTCGGACCCGCCGCACGTCGCACGGGCCGCCCGAAAGCCACGCTCTCGCGGCGCGTCGCGGACCTGGAGCACAGTCTCGGTGTGCGGCTCATCGAGCGCGGCGCGCGCACGCTGCGGCTGACCGAGGAAGGCCGTGTCCTGCACGAACGCACGCGCGGCCTGCTCGCCGAAATCGACGACGCGGGCGCAACGATTCGCTCGCGCGCGCCCGTGCCGAGCGGACGCCTGCGCGTGAGCGCGCCGATCGTGTTTGCGCATGTCGTGCTGCCGCGCCTCGCGTCGCGTTTTGCGTCGGCGTATCCGCAGGTCGAGCTGGAGATCGTCGCGGAGGATCGTGTCGCGGACCCCGTGCAGGACGGATACGACCTCGTCATCCGCATCGATCCCGACGCCGACGAATTGCTCGTGGGACGCCGCATTGCGATCGACCGGCGCGTGCTGGTCGCGGCGCGCGGCTTCACGATCGACGAAGGCGCATCTTCCTTGCCTGCCGTCGTGCTCGCGCGCGCGGGCGGCACGGCCTGGCGAATTCAAGGCGGCGACGGCCGCGAGCGCACGATCACGCCCGAGCCGGTTTTGCGCCTGTCGTCGTTGCTGATGGCGCGCGAGGCCGTGCTCGAAGGCGCGGGCGTGGCGTTATTGCCGGGCTTGCTGGTCGAACCCGAGATTGCCGCTGGACGGCTCGCGAGGCTCGGACTCGATGCGGGACCGGCCGTCGAAATCTGGGCGCTCTATAGTTCGCGGCGATTGCTGAGCGCGAAAGTGCGCGCCTTTCTCGATATGCTGCAAAGCGCGGCGTGACTACGCCGGAAAAAACAACCGTGGTGCTAGGTTATTCGGATCGCGGGCTAAATATCGACCTGCGATTCGACGATCTCCCGGACCCTTCCCAACGCTTCCCTCAACGTCCCCGCATCCACCGATCCCAGCGCGAGCCGCAACGCATGCGGCACCTGCGCCGCGGTGCAAAACGGCCCGGCCAGCGACACCGAGATCCGCTCTTTAATCAGCGCCGCCGCGACACCGTCCGCGCGCACGTCCCCAGGCATCGGCAGCCATACGAAATACGAAGCAGGATGCGCGACCCGCTTCAATCGTCCCAAGGCGCTCGACGCGATCGCCTGACGCATCGAAGCATCCGCGCGCTTGTCCGCTTCGAGCCTGTCCACCGTGCCGTCCTCGAGCCAGCCGCACGCGATGGCCGTCATCACCCCGGGCGTATTCCAGGTCGTCACTCTGATCGCGCGTTCGATCTTCGGCACCCATTCGGGCGGTGCGACGACGTAGCCGACACGCAAGCCCGTCGCCACGTTCTTCGAAAATCCCGACACGTACACCGTGAGTTCGGGCGCGAGCGCGGCGAGCGGCGGCGGGGCATCGCTGGCGAGAAAGGCGTAAGCCGCATCTTCGATGATGACGAAGCCATGCTTGCGCGCAATCGATACGAGTTGCCTGCGCCGCGTCGCCGTCATCACCCAGCCGAGCGGATTGTGCAGCGTCGGCATCGTGTAGATGGCGCGCACGCGTCGCCGCTTGCATAGCGCATCGAGCGCGTCCGGATCGGGGCCCGCGCCCGACGCCGGCAGCGGGGCGAGTTCGAGCCGATGCGCTTCGGCCAGCAACTTGAATCCGGGATAGGTCAGCGTGTCGACGGCGACCACGTCGCCGGGTTTCAGCATCGCCATCACGGTCGTGGCGAGGCCGTGCTGCGCACCATCGACGAGCATCACGCGATCCGCGCTCGCATCCAGGCCGCCGCGCAGGAGATGACGCGAGACCGCCGCCCGGTCGCGCGCGCGTCCGCCATGCGGCTGATAGCGCAGCAACGCTTCCAGATCGCCCGCCGATGACAACTGCCGCAACGCATTGCGCAGCAACTCCGCCTGACTCGCCAGCGCGGGATAGTTGAAGTTGAGATCGACCATGTCCGCGGCGATGGCCACCTGATCGATGCCGAGTTCACGCGCGAGCGTCGTTTCCTTCACGAAGGTGCCGCGTCCCGTTTCGCCGCTCACGAGACCCATCGCGTTCAACTCTGCATAGACGCGCGTCGCGGTCACGATGCCGAGTCCTTCGCGCGCGGCGAGTTCACGATGCGTCGGCAGACGTGTGCCGGCCTTGAGGCGACCGGAACGAATGTCCTCAACGAATCTGTCGACGATTTGCTTGTAGCGCGGCGGTTTCGGCATGAGCGGCCTAAGCGGATGTATTCATGACAATTTTTTGATTGTATTCATTTTCGACCGTAGCATGCGCACATGCCACACATGCGCTGAAAGGAGCACATCATGCACATTGCCATTCTCACTTTCGAGGGCTTCAACGAACTGGATTCGCTGATCGCGCTCGGCATTCTCAATCGCGTGAAAAAGCCGGACTGGACCGTGTCGATTGCGTGTCCATCCGAAGAAGTGCGTTCGATGAACGGCGTCGTGCTGAAGGCGCAAGCCACGCTCGAAGAAGCCGCGAATGCCGACGCCGTGATCGTCGGCAGCGGCAGGCTGACTCGCCAGGTCGTCGCCGATGCGTCGCTGATGGCGCGCATCAAACTCGATCCCGCACGCCAGTTGCTGGCCGCGCAATGCTCGGGCACGCTCATTCTCGCGAAGCTCGGCCTGCTTCAGGACGTTCCCGCCTGCACGGATGTGACGACGAAGCCGTGGGTCGAGGAAGCGGGCGTGCGCACGCTCGATCAACCGTTCGTCGCGAACGGCAACGTCGCCACGGCCGGCGGATGCCTCGCATCGCAATATCTCGCGGCCTGGATGATCGCTCGGCTCGAAGGCATCGAAGCGGCACGCAGCGCGATGCATTACGTCGCGCCCGTCGGCGAGAAGGAAGCCTACGTCGAGCGCGCGATGAAAAACATCACGCCGTTCATCCGCATTGCCACGCCGGCGTAGCGCGAAAATTCGTGCACTGCGATGCCCGTCGCGCTGCGCGTGACGGGCTTGTTCGTGCTGCACCTGCGTCATGAAAATCGTGCGTTTAAGGCATTAAGCGCTTCGGGAAAGTCCTTAGAGAAACATCAGACGTCTGATGTATATTTCATGGACTGTCATCCGAGAGACCTTCATGCGCCTGAGCGTCGAGCGATCGATGAGCGACAAGATCCAGGAGTCGCTCCTCACCATGATCCGCGAGCGCAAGCTCAAGCCCGGCGATCAGATTCCCACTGAGATAGAGCTTTGCGAGCTGCTCGGCGTCGGCCGCTCCAGCCTGCGCGAAGCCGTGGCGCAGATGATCTCGCATGGCTTGTTGTCGCGTCAGCAAGGCAAGGGCACCTTCATCAGACAAATTTCGCTGAAGCTGCACGGCGGCCTCGATGATCTGATGTCGGTGACCGACATGATTCGCAGTGTGGGCGCGGTGCCATCGACGAGCCGCATCCAGATGGATACTGTCGCGGCTTCGGAGAGTCTCGCGGAAAAGCTCGCCATCAAGTACGGCGACCCGTGCGTGAGAATCGAGCGCGTGCGGCGCGCGGATGACGCGATCGCCGCGTATTGCATCGACACGATTCCGAAGCACGTGTTCGATGCCGCCGAGGGTGAGCTGGGCGAATCGCTCTTCGGTATGTTCGCGCGCACGGGGCGGCGGCTGTCGCATACGCATACGTCGATACAGCCGACCATTCTCACGCCGCGCGATCTGCCGGAACTGGGCGATGGCTTCGGCCTTTTTCTGCTGCTGGACGAAGTGGATTTCGATCAGAGCGGCGAGCCGCTTTGCTATAGCAACGACTACTACAACACGAGCATCTTCAAGTTCGATCTGGTGCGCAAGCGTCGCTGAGCAAGATGCACGCGCCCGGGCAACATCGGAGGAGACACCGATGGAGTTTGAAGCTTTCACCGCGCAGGAACTCGCCGCCTATCTCGGCGGCGTGCCCGACGTGCGCGCGCTGCTGGGCGACCCCGACGATCTCGAAGTCGTCGAAGTAGGGGACGGCAATCTGAACTACGTGTACTTCGTGACGAACGCGAAAGCGCCGGGGCGCAGCGTCGTCGTCAAGCAGGCGCCGCCGTTTTTGCGGCTCGTCGGCAAGACGTGGCCGCTTTCGTGTCAGCGCATGGAGCACGAAGTCGCTGCGTTGCGGCGCTTCGGCGCGCTATGTCCGCGTCATGTGCCGAAGGTGTATCACGCGGACAGCAAGCGCTTTCTCGTGGTCATGCAACACCTCGCCTCGCATCGCATCCTGCGGCAAGGGCTGATGGATGGCGCGATGTATCCGCGTCTCGCGGATCATCTCTCGACCTATCTCGCGCACACGCTCTTCTACGGCTCCGATCTCTTTCTCGCGCCCGACATCAAGAAGCAGGCCGCGAGCGCCGCGGTCAATGCGGAGTTGTGCAAGATCACCGAAGATCTCGTGTTCACGTTTCCGTTCGAAGATCATCCGTCGAACGTCTATAGTCCCGCGCTGCCCAAAGCTGCGATCGAAAGGCTGAGAACGCATGCGCCATTGCGCATCGCGGCGGCCGACATGAAGTGGGCGTTCATGAATCACGCCGAGACCTTGCTGCACGGCGACCTGCATACCGGTTCGATCATGGTCAACGAAGAAGACACCTTCGTGATCGATCCCGAGTTCGCGTTCTATGGACCGATGGGCTTCGATGTCGGCGCGGTGATCGCGAATCTGTTGCTCGCGTATTTCTCGCGCGACTGGCATGGGCGCATCGACGGGCGCGATCCCGTCGCGTATCAGGAGTGGCTGCTCGAACAGATGATGCGCATCTGGAGCGGTTTCAGCGCGCAATTCGTCGAACTGTGGCGCGATCACGAAAGCCGCAGCAAGCGGCGTTTCATCGGCGGGGACGCGGAGAGCCGCGCGCTCACGGCGTACCGCACGCACTTCATGCGGCGGCTGCTGGCCGATACGCTCGGCTTCGCGGGCTGCAAGATGATTCGCCGCATCGTCGGCATGGCGAAGGTCGCGGAAGTCACGCGCATTCCGGATGCGCAAGCGCGGGCGAATATCGAAGTGCGCTGCCTGCGTTGCGCGGAAGCGTTACTCGTCGAGCGCGCCACGCTCGGCGATATCGAACAAGTGGCGGCGCTCGCGCGCGACATTCAGCGCGATACCGCGACGATGTGACAGGAGATCTCATGGCTTCGCAGCCCTTGTTCACCACGCTTCCACCCACGATCGAATGGCGCGACGGCGATCTGCTGCTGCTCGATCAGACGCGTTTGCCGCATGAGATCGTGGTGGAGAACATCGCCGATGTGAAAGCGGTGTGGCGCGCCATTCGCGAGTTGCGTGTGCGCGGCGCGCCGGCGATCGGCGTTGCGGCCGCTTATGGGCTTTGCATCGCGATGCGCGGATCGACCGCGCTGCCCGTCGCGCAGTTCAGAACGGAGCTGGAACGTCATGCGAACTGGCTCGAAACGGCGCGGCCCACGGCGGTCAATCTGAGCTGGGCCGTGCGGCGCATGCTGCGTCATGCACGCGATGTCGATGCGAGCGATGCCGCGACGCTCTACGAAGCGCTCGTCGCGGAAGCCAAGCGCATACACGAAGAAGATCAGGCGTTGTGCGAAGGCATCGGCGAGCATGGCATGCCGCTTATCCGCGAAGGATGCGGCGTGCTCACACACTGCAATGCGGGCGCGCTCGCGACGAGCGGCATCGGCACCGCCACCGCGCCGATCTACGCGGCGCATCGCGCGGGCATCGCGTTCAAGGTCTATGCCGATGAAACGCGTCCGCTTCTGCAGGGCGCGCGTCTCACGGCGTTCGAATTGCAGCAGGCGGGCGTCGATGTCACGCTCATCATGGACAGCGCCGCCGCGTCGGTCATGTCGCAAGGACTCGTCGATGTCGTCATCGTCGGGACGGACCGTGTCGCCGCGAACGGCGACTTCGCCAACAAGATCGGCACATTGGGGCTCGCCATCGCCGCGCAGTATTACGGCATTCCGTTCTATGTCGCCTGTCCTTCATCGACGCTCGATCTGCGCACGCCGAGCGGATCAGGCATCGAAATCGAGGAGCGCGATGCCGAGGAGGTCACGCACCTCGCCGGACGACGCATCGCGCCCGATGCGATGAAAGCGCGCAACCCCGCGTTCGATGTCACACCGCATGCGCTCGTCAGCGGCTTCGTCACGGAGCGCGGCATCGTGCGTGCGCCGTTCGAGCGCTCGCTGAAAACGCTGTTCGCCGCAGAGGGGAACGCCGCATGAGCGCGGCCGATGAAAGCGCGCTGCGCCGCGCGATCGTCGGGACGGCGCTCGAGATGGAGCGGCTCGGCATCAATCAGGGCACGTCCGGCAATGTGAGCGCGCGATATCGCGCGGGCTTGCTGATCACGCCGAGCGGCGTGAGCGCGCGCGAACTCGACGAGAAGGACATCGTGTGGCTGCCGCTCGATATCGCCGACGATGCCGAGCTTCTGCGCATTGAACGGCCCTCGTCGGAATGGCGCATTCATCGCGACATCCTGCGTGCGCGTGACGATATCGACGCAGTCGTGCATACGCATTCGATCGCGGCCACCGCGCTCGCCATTCATGGGCGCGATATTCCCGCGCTGCATTACATGGTCGCGGCAGCGGGCGGCAAATCGATACGCTGCGCGCCTTACGCCGTCTTCGGCAGCCAGCAGTTGTCCGACCATGTGCTCGCCGCGCTCGCCGATCGCCGCGCGTGCCTGCTCGCGCATCATGGCGTGATCGCGCTCGGTGCGGACCTCGCGCGCGCCGTGTGGCTCGCGCATGAAGTGGAGGTGCTGTCGAAGCAATATCTGCTGGCGTTGCAGATCGGCCCGCCGCCCCTGCTTTCCGACGAACAGATGGATGAAGTGCTGGAGAAGTTCAAGACTTACGGCAGGCGCAACACGGAGGATCGCTGAAACGCGTGACGGGAAGCGAAGCCTCATCGCAACGAAACTCGCATTGAACAACTCGTACAACGGAGACAGCCATGGCATGGAGTTCGGCAAGATTCGACAGTTGGGGAACGTTCGGAAAGTCCGGCGGCGCCGTATTGTTGTGCGCGGCGGCCGCGTTGAGCGGATGCTCGAAGAGCGACAACACGTCATCGACGAGCAGCACGAGTTCGGCGGCGAGCGCGAGCGCGCCCGCCAGCGCCCCGGCGAGCGCGCCGGCCGCAACCGCCGCCGGCGGCAAGCCCAAGATCGGCTTCTCGATCGCGACATTGAACAACGCGTTCTTCGTCGGACTGAAGGCGGGCGTCGAGCGCGGCGCGAAGGATCAGGGCTTCGATCTCGTGCAGACCAATGCGAACGGCGACGCGCAACAGCAGGTCAACGATGCGATCAATCTGCTGAGCCAGGGCGTGACCGCGCTCGTGCTCAACCCGATCGATTCGAAGGCGATCATTCCCGCGGTCGAAAAAGCCAACTCGATGAACATCCCGGTCTTCACGCTGGATCGCGGCTCGGATGGCGGCAAGGTCACGTCGTTCGTTGCGTCGGATAACGTCGCGCTCGGGCAGACGGGGGCGAAGTGGATCGCCGAGCAGTTGAAGAAGCGCTACGGCGAAGAGAAGGGCAACGTCGTCGATCTGATCGGTCTCGTCGGCACCACCGCCGCAACGGATCGCGAGAAGGGCTTCAGCGAGGAGATCGCGAAGTACCCGAACATCAAGGTGGTTGCGCGTCAGGAAGGTGCCTTCGATCAGGAGAAGTCGCTCAACGCGATGACCAGCATCCTCCAGAAATACCCGCAGATCGATGCAGTCTTCGGCGCGAACGACGACAACACCGTGGGCGCGGAGAAGGCCATCGACAACGCGGGCCGCTACAAGCCGCTCGGCGACAAGGCGCATATTCTCGTGATCGGCGCCGACGGCACCGCGCAGGCGCTCTCCGCGATCCGCGCGGGCAAGCAGGACGCGACGATCTCGCAGAACCCGATCCAGATGGCGGCGAAGTCGCTGCAGTTCATCGCCGACTACAACGCGAAGAAGGACGTGCCCGCGAACTATGCGTGGCCGACGATGCTCATCGACAAGTCGAACATCGACTCGGATGAAGTAAAGAAGTACGGCCTCTGGTCCGAGGAAGTGAAGCAGTAAGGGCAACCGGGGGCCGCGTGTTTCAGCGACGCGCGGCCCGCACACGGAACGCACGACATGAGAGTCGAAACCCGGGCGCGAGCGAGCGCCGCTTCGAATGCAGCGATGCCCTTGTTGCGCATGCAGGGCATCGTCAAGAGCTTTCCCGGCGTGAAAGCGCTGCGCGGCGTGAGCCTCGATCTGCACGCGGGACATGTGCTCGCGATCGTCGGCGAGAACGGCGCGGGCAAGTCGTCGCTCGTGAAAGTGCTGTCGGGCGCGTATGAACCCGACGAAGGCACGATCGACATCGACGGCATGCCGCTCGCGCGCGGCACCCATGCGGCGATCGATGCGGGCGTGGCCGTCATCTATCAGGAGCTTTCGCTCATCAACGACATGACGGTCGCGGAGAATCTCTTTCTCGGCCGCATGCCTTCGCGCAACGGCTTCGTGAGGATGCGCGAGGCCAACACGATGGCGCGCGAGGCGTTGGCGCGCGTCGGCCTGGACAACGTGCCGCCGTGGATGCGGCTCGGCGATCTGCCCTTGAACAAGCGGCAACTCGTCGAGGTCGCGAAGGCGATCGCGCGCGATGCGCGCATCCTCGTAATGGACGAACCGACCGCCGCGCTGCAAAGCCATGACATCGCCAACCTGTATGCGGTGGTGCGGCGGCTGCGCGCGGAAGGCATGGGCATCATCTTCATCTCGCATCATCTCGAGGAAGTGTTCGAGCTTGCGGATTCCGCCGTCGTGATGCGCGATGGCGCAACGGTCGGCGCGCGTCCGATGTCCGAATGGACCGAAGCGGATCTCGTACAGGCGATGGTCGCGCGCAATCTCGAATCGTTCTATCCGTGGGAACCGCGCGAATATGGTCCTGTCGTGCTCGAAGTGCGCCATCTCGCGAGCGCGCCGCTTCTGCGCAATGCGAGCTTTTCCGTGCGCGCGGGTGAGATCGTCGGCATTGCGGGCATCGCGGGCGCGGGACGCACGGAATTGCTGAAGACGATCTTCGGCGCGTTGCCTGTGACGAATGGCGAGATTCTCGTGAAGGGCAGGAAGATCACCAATCATTCGCCGACGCAAGGCGTGCGTCACGGGCTCGTCTATACGTCGGAGGATCGCAAGCTCGAAGGGCTCGTGCTGGAAGCGAACATCGAAGAAAACGTCGCGTTGTCGAGCCTGAAGGCGCTCGCGAGCGGCGGCTTCGTGAGCCGCGCGAAGAAGCGCAAGCTCGCGCAGGATGCGAGCGCGCGCTTCGGCGTGCGTGCGTCGTCGGTGCTGCAGATCACGGGGACGCTGTCGGGCGGCAATCAGCAGAAGGTGATTCTCGGCCGCGCGACGGCGACGAGTCCCGTCGTCATCATGCTCGATGAACCGACGCGCGGCATCGACGTGGGCGCGAAGTCCGAAATCTACGCGCACATGGTGACGATGGCGCGCGCGGGCGCGGCCGTCGTCATGGTGAGTTCGGAGCTGCCGGAGTTGCTCGGCATGTCGGATCGCGTGCTGGTGATGTATCGCGGCAGCATCGTGACCGAGATCGCGCGCGACAAGGCGGATTCGGAAACGGTCATTCAGTGGGCAACGACAGGAGCAGGCGCATGACCTCCACGGCAGCCGAACGTTCGGACACGGAGGCGCTGTCGCGCCGCGTGATCCGTCAATTGAGGAGCGGCATCGGGCCTTTGTTCGCGGCGCTCGTCATCATCTGTATTGCGTTGTCGATCGCATCGCCGGAGTTTCTCACCACGAGCACGCTCACGAACATCATGGTGCAGGTGTCGGTGGTGGGCATCGCGGCGGTGGGCGGCACGTTCGTCATCATCACGTCGGGCATCGACTTGTCGGTCGGCTCGCTCGTCGCGTTGAGCGGCATGGTGGCGGCAACCGTGATGGCGGGGTCGAGCCCGGGCGCGGTCGGCCTGGGCGTTGCGGGGCTGTGCGTCGCGCTTGCGGTGGGCGCGTTCGCGGGCGCGCTGAACGGGCTCGCGATTTCGTGGCTCAGGCTCGTGCCTTTCATCGTCACCCTGGCGGCGATGGCGATGGCGCGCGGCCTCACGCTCGCCATTTCCGATGGCCGCACGAAGTTCGATTTTCCCAACGCGTTCACGATGTTCGGTGCGAAGACGGTCGCGGGCTTGCCGATGCCGATGATCGTGATGCTGGTCGTGTTCGTCGCCGGGCATGTGTTGTTGCGCAAGACGACGTTCGGGCATCAGGTGTTTGCCGTCGGCGGCAATCAGGAAGCGGCGCGGCTTGCTGGGATTCCTGTGAGGCGTGTCGTGTTTTTTACTTACATGCTTGCGGGCGTGACCGCGGCGATTGCCGGGATCGTGCTTGCCGGGCGGCTGAATTCTGCTTTGCCTTCGGCGGCTAATGGGCTCGAGTTGCAGGTCATCGCGGCGATTGTGATTGGGGGGACCTCGCTTGCGGGCGGGCGCGGTTCTATCGTCGGGACGTTCATTGGGGTGGTGCTGATCGGCGTCATCAACGTGGGCCTCTCGTTGCTCGGCGTGAATCCGTTCTGGACTCAGTTCATTCAAGGCGGCGTTATTTTTGCTGCTGTGTTGCTTGATGCGCTTAGTCAGCGGAGGAAGGTTTGATGTTTTTTTTTGCTTCGCTGGATCCCGTTTTCTTGTTGGTTTATTAGCGTTGCCCCTATGCGGGGCGGCAGTCACTTTCTTTGCTGCTGCAAAGAAAGTAACCAAAGAAAGCAGCTCGAGACGCCCGCGGTCACACGCAGTTTGGCCATGCTTGCCAGCCGATCGTGGGCTCTGTAAAGAGTGCCCTCATAGGCCCCGCCGGGCTTGGATCGCGCACGGTCTGACAAGCTAGTGCTCTAAGGACACAGGTTCAGCACGAAATAGCTTCGGCACAGCGCTACGCGCTGCCGCTGGGTCTGCAAGGGACAACATCGGTCGGCACTTGCAGTGAGATGGAGGCGTTAGTAAAGAAAGTTCGGGCGGACCCGATTGACCCAACGGCCGCGAAGCGGGCTGGAGCCATTTGGTGCTGAACCGCTCCGCCATGCGACGCGAGGTGACAGACCGTGCGCGATCCAAGCCCGGTTAGTCCTTTGAGGGCGACACTTAGGCAGCCCACGATGGGCTGGCAAGCGTGGCCAAACTGCGTGTGACCGCGGGCGTGTGGAGCTGCTTTCTTTGGTTACTTTCTTTGCAGCAGCAAAGAAAGTGACTGCCGCCCCGCACAGGGGCAGTGCTAATAGACCGACAAGAAAACAGGATTCCACGCAAACGCAAACGCAAACGCAAACGCAAGCGCAAGCGCAAGCGCAAGCGCAAACGAACCAACGAGACAAAGGAGCCACAAAACCATGAAAAAGATCATCAACCAGCCCGAAAATTTCGTCGATGAAATCATCGAATCACTACTACTTGCCCATCCGAAATGGATCAAACCGGCGACTGAAGACCACCGCGCGCTGGTCCGAGCCGACGCTCCAAAACCAGGCCGCGTAGGCATCATCACCGGCGGTGGCTCGGGCCACATGCCCGGCTTCCTCGGTTACGTCGGCGAGGGCCTGTGCGGCGGCGTAGCGGTCGGCAACGTATTCTCATCGCCATCATCGGAGCAGATCTTCGAAGCAACGAAAGCGGTCAACGGCGGCGCCGGCGTGCTCTATGTCTATGGCAACTACGGCGGCGACGTGCTCAACTTCGACCTCGCAGCGGACCTCGCGGACGCCGAAGGCATCGACATCAAAACGGTCGTGCTGACCGACGATGTCGCCTCCGCGCCGAAAGACCGCGCAGACGACCGCCGCGGCGTCGCGGGCATGGTGTTCGCCTTCAAATGCGCAGGCGCGGCGGCCGAACGCGGCGATTCGCTCGATGATGTCGCGCGCATCTGCGCCAAGGCCAACGCGAACTGCCGCACGATGGGCGTCGGCCTGTCCCCCACCATCCTGCCCGCCGCCGGCAAGCCCACATTCACGTTGCCCGAAGGCGAAATGGAGATCGGGATCGGCATACACGGCGAGCCGGGCACGCATCGCGGCAAGCTCGAATCCGCCGATGCCATCGCCGAGCGCATCACCCGGCAGATCGTCGATGATCTCGCCGCGCCGAAGGGTTCGCGCGTCGCGCTGCTCGTCAACGGCCTCGGCGCGACGCCGCTCGAAGAACTCTATCTGCTGTATCGACGTTGCGCGAAGCTCATCGCCGACGAAGGGCTCAAGATCGCGCGCTCGTATGTCGGCGAATACGTGACGAGCCTCGAAATGGCGGGCGCATCGATCACGGTGATGCTGCTCGACGACGAACTCGAAGCGCTGCTCGAAGCGCCCGCGCGTTCGCCGTTCTTCCGCGACGGCACCGAGTCCTGAAAGGAGCTGCGATGAGCGTAACGAGCAAGGAACTGCGGGACATCCTCACGCGCGCACTGAACGCGCTTCCCGCACATGCCGACGAACTGCGCGATCTCGATGCCGCGCTCGGCGATGGCGATCTCGGGATCACGGTGCAGTCGGGATCGGCGGCGGTCGTGAAGGCACTGGGCGCGCTGCCCGAAGAGGCGACACTGAACGAAGTCATGCTTGCCGCCGCCAAGGCGTTTTCGACGGCGAATCCATCGACGTTCGCCGCGCTCGTCGGCGGTGGCCTGCTCGCTGCCGCGAAGACGGTGAAGGACAAGGACGCGATCGGGCGCGACGAAGCGCTCGGAATCGGCCAGGCGGTGGCGGCGCGCATCATCGAGCGCGGCAAGAGTCAGGTCGGCGACAAGACCGTGCTCGATGCACTCGTGCCGAGTCTCGATGTGCTGGCCGCATCGCAAGGCAACGCGACGGACGCGCTCGACGCGATGATCGCGAAGGCCCGCGAGCAGGTCAGCGCGACCGCCACGATGCAATCGAAAAAGGGCCGCGCCGCGTGGGTGCAGGAGCGCAGCATCGGGCACGCGGACCCGGGCGCGACCGCTTACGTGAGGTTTCTCGAAGCGTTGAAGAACGCGCTTGCAGCATGAATGCGGCGACGTTCATGCGCGCTTCTTTTGCGGCACGACCTCGCGCTCGCGTTTGCCCGACCGAACGACCTTCAGCTTCTTGCGCGTGAGGGCGAGCGCTTCCGCTTTAGTCGCGACGCACGGCCCCGAGCCGAGCAACGGCTCGCGCGCCGTCTCGCGCAACGCGAGCACGGACACCGCGCCGATCACGGATGCCGCCATCAGGTAATACGCGGGCATCATCAGATTGCCCGTTGCATCGACGAGCCATGCCGTGACGAGCGGCGTCGTGCCGCCGAACAGGGACACGGACACATTGAAGCCGATGGCGAGCGCGCCAAAACGAATGCGCGTCGGAAAGAGCGCGGGCAGCGCTGAAGGCATCACGCCCGTGAATGTCGAAAGGAGCGCGCCGAGTATCAGCAGCCCGAGAAACACCGGCAGCAGCGCGCCCGCGCGCACGAGCACAAGCGCGGGAATCGAGAGCGCGAAGAGCCCGATACAGCCGAACAGCATCACCGGCTTGCGGCCGATCAGGTCGGAAAGGTGGCCCGCGAAGAGCGTCATCGGGATCATCAGCACCATCACGAGCAGCACGAGAAAGAGGCCATGCGTTTCGTCGAAATGCAGGGTGGCCGACAGAAAGCTCGGCAGGTACGACAGCGCCATATAGTCTGTGACATTGAAGATCAGCACGAGGCCGACGCATTGCATCATCGGCTTGAACTGCTGCGAGAGAAGCTCGGCGAACGTTTGCTTCGGACGCGACCGTTCATGCGCCTCGCGTGTCTCGGCTTCCTTCCTGAACGCCGGCGTTTCTTCCAGTTTCATGCGGATATAGAGGCCCACGAGACCGAGCGGTCCCGCGATCATGAAGGGCACGCGCCATCCCCACGAGAGCAGAGCGTCGTGCGGGAGCAGCGCGGTCAGCAGTGCGACCGTGCCCGCGCCGAGAATATAGCCCGCGAGCGTGCCGACTTCGAGAAAGCTGCCGTAAAAGCCGCGCCGCGCATCGGTCGAGAACTCGGCGATGAACGTGGCCGCGCCGCCGTACTCGCCGCCCGTCGAGAAGCCCTGCACGAGACGCGCGACGAGCAGCAGCACGGGCGCGAGAATGCCGATCGAGTGATAGCTCGGAATCAGGCCGATGCAGAACGTGCCGACGGCCATCATGATCATCGTCATGGCGAGCACGCGCTGGCGGCCGATCCTGTCGCCGAGCGGGCCGAACACCATGCCGCCGATAGGCCGCACGAGAAAGGCGGCAGCGAACGTGCCGAAGGTCGCGATCAACTGCGCGGACGGACTGCTCGACGGAAAAAATACTTTGCCCAGCACGACGGCGATATAGCTATAGACGCCGAAGTCGAACCATTCCATCGCATTGCCGAGCGCCATCGCGCCGACGGCACGTTTGAGAAGCGCGTGATCGACGACGGTGATATCGCCCAGCGTGAGATTCGGCGACGATTTGCTGCGGGCATTACGCTCGTGCGAGGGGCTCAATTGTCTCACTCCAGTTTTCAAGGCGAACGCGTGCGGCTGCGTGTGTTCGCGCAGAAAGGCCGCCGATGAGGCGCGCGGCCCTCGGCATGATGGTTCTAGAGTGTGCGGATAGCGACGCGCCCATGCCTTCGCTCACGCGTCTCTGAATCGGCAGAAAGCGACACACGCACGCTCGTGTTGTCGGATCGCATCGCACAGGCATCGCGCAAGCGTTGGCCGCGATCCCACACCCGCGCGCTTCGACGATGCTCGCGCGCCACGCCGAGCCCCTTTGTTCACAGGCCTCTCAGAGAATCAGAGCGATGCGTCTATCGTCATTGGCACAGGCCGTGCAATGAATGAGGCGGGCGCGATGCTTCGGCACCATGATTCGATTCCGGCAAACGTGTCGATCGTCGCGCCTCTTTTTATCGACACGTTCACGGGGATCGCCATGAAAGCGAAGACCATTGCCGTTCTTATCGTCGCGAGCGCGGCGTCATTAGCTGTTCCCGCCTTCGCGGACGATTCAAGCACGGTCGCACCGGCATCGCACGCGCCGTCTGCCGTTCATGCGATGAGCGCGAAGCACGACACGCAAAACATGCGCGACATGCCGGATGCGGGCACCGGCGCAGTCGGCGGCGGCGATGCCTACAAGACGCAGTCGGGCAAGCGCGAAGAGCGCGACAGCATCGATGCCTGGCTTCGCGGAGGCTGAAAAAACCGCCGCAATCAGTCGAGCGTGATCCCGTCGAAGCGATGCCCGCCGAGCGGGCTGATCAGATAGCCGTGCACGCGCTTCGATATCGGCTGAAAGATGTTGGCGTGCGCGAGCGGCGTGTACGGCACCTGATCCTTGAAGACCACCTGCGCTTCTTCATAGAGCTTCGTGCGCGCGTTCTGATCCGTGATGAGGCGCGCTTTTGCGAGCAGATCGTCGAACTGCCTGTTGCACCACTTCGCCATGTTGCTTCCGTGGACGGCGTCGCAGCCCAGCGTCGTGCCGAGCCAGTTGTCGGGATCGCCGTTGTCGCCGAGCCAGCCGTAGAGAATCGCGTCGTGCTCGCCGTTCGTTTTCGCGCGCTTGTTGTACTCGGCCCATTCGTACGTGACGATATTCGCCTTCACGCCGATCTTCGCCCAGTCCGATTGAATCAGTTGCGCCATCAGGCGCGCGTTCGGATTGTAGCCGCGCTGCACGGGCATCGCCCATAGCGTGATGGTGAAGCCGTTCGGAAAGCCCGCATCCTTCAGCAGTTCCTTCGCCTTCGCGGGATCGCGTGGCGCGTCCTTCAACGCCTTGTTATACGACCATTGCGAAGGCGGCATCGGGTTCGTCGCGATGGTCGCGGCGCCTTCGTAGACGGTCTTGATGATCGCCTGCTTGTCGATGGCCATGTCGAGCGCGCGTCGCACGTTCGCGTTATCGAGCGGCTTGTGCGTCGTGTTGTAGCCCACATAGGCGACATTGAAGCCGACACCGGACAGCACCGTGAGCTTCGGGTCCTGCTTCGATGCGGCGATATCGGCGGGGCGCGGGAACGACGTCACCTGGCATTCGCCGCTCGATAACTTTTGCTGGCGCACGGCGGCATCCGGCGTGATCGAGAAGACGAGCTTCTCGATGTGCACATCCTTCCGGTTCCAGTACGTCGGATTCGCGTCATACCGGATCGTCGCGTCTTTCTGATAGTCGCGAAATACGAACGCGCCCGTGCCCACAGGCTTCTGATTGAGGTCTTCGGGCTTGCCCTGCTTCAGCAATTGTGCGGCATATTCCGCCGAAACGATCGACGCGAACTCCATTGCGATGTTGCGCACGAACACGACGTCCGCGGTCTTGAGCGTGAAGCGCACGGTGTAATCGTCGAGCTTCTCGACGGACGCGATGTTCTTGTCGTAGCCGAGATCGGTCAGATACGGAAAGCTGACCGGATGCGCCTTCTGGAACGGATCGTTCGGATCGATCATGCGCTTGAACGTGAACACGACATCGTCCGCGTTGAAGTCGCGCGTGGGCTTGAAATACGGTGTCGACTGGAATTTCACGCCGTGCCGGAGATGAAACGTGAAGGTCTTCGCATCCGGCGATTCCTCCCACTGCTCCGCGAGACCGGGCACGAGATCGAGCGTGCCGCGCCTGAATTCGACGAGTTGGTCATAGACGGCGTGAGCGCCCGCATCGAAGTCCGTGCTGGTCGTGTACTGCGCGGAATCGAAGCCGGCGGGACTGCCTTCGGAGCAGAACACGAGCGTCTTGCTCGCGGCCGATGCAGTCTGCGCGGTGATTGCAAGCGCGGCGGAAAGAGAAACAACAAGGAAACGTCGTGAAAGAAGCATTTTTCTTGTTTGCTCGGAAGAGTGGGCGAGCCGCCTCACGGCGGGCATGACCCGTACTCTACCAAGCAAACGTCTTTCCTTCCCGCTACATCGAGCGCAGCGCGAAGCGCTTGAGCTTGCCCGTTTCGGTGCGCGGCAAGGCATCGAGGAAGGCCACGATGCGCGGATATTTGTAAGGCGCGACATTGCGCTTCACGAAGTCCTGCAATTCGGCGATGAGCGCATCATCGGCCGTGAAGCCGGGATTGAGCACGACGAATGCCTTCACCACTTGCCCGCGCGTTTGGTCGGGCACGCCGATCACGCCGCATTCCGCGACGGCCTCGTGCTGCATCAGCACGCTTTCCACTTCCGGCCCGGAAATGTTGTAGCCCGCCGATACGATCATGTCGTCGGCGCGCGCCTGATAGAACACGTAGCCGTCTTCATCGATCACGACGGAATCGCCCGGTAGATTCCAGCCGTCGCGCACGAACTTCGTCTGACGCTCGTCCGCGAGATAGCGGCAACCGGTTGGGCCGCGCACTGCGAGCTTGCCGATCGTGCCGGCCGGCACCGGCTGCATCGCATCGTCGACGGCCTGCACGGCATAGCCCGGCACCGCGCGTCCGATAGCGTGCTCGCGCACGTCCGCGCCCGCCGACGAAACGAAGATGTGGATCATCTCGGTCCCGCCGATGCCGTCGATCATCTCGATGCCGCTCGCTTCGCGCCATAGCACGCGTGTCGAATCGGGCAAGGCTTCGCCCGCGGACACGGTCTTCTTCAGGCTTCGTACGTCGAAGCCCGCGATGAGCGGCGCCATCTGCCGATAGAAGGTCGGCGCGGTGAACATGATCGTCGCGCGAAAACGTTCGACGGTTCGCAGCAGCGTTTCGGGCGTGAGCTTTTCGAGCAGTACCGTCGATGCGCCCACACGCAGCGGAAAGCAGAGCAGGCCGCCGAGACCGAACGTGAACGCGAGCGGCGGCGTGCCGCAGAACACATCATCGGATGCCGGCTTGAGGATGTGTCGCGGGAACAGATCGCACATGGCTAGCACGTCGCGATGAAAGTGCATGCAGCCTTTCGGCGCGCCCGTCGTGCCGCTCGTGAACGCGATGAGACACACGTCGTCGGCGGCGGTGTCGCACGCATCGAAATGATCGGGCTTCGTCGCCGCGAGCGATTCGAGCGAGCCGGGTGCGTCGTCATGGAACATGAGAACCTGCGCAAGCGCTTCGCAATGGAACGCGTCGCCCGGCGTCTCGCAGCGTTTCAGTTCTTCCGTCAGGCGCACATCGCATAGCGCCGCTGAAATGCGCGCCTTGTCGATGATCTGCTTGAGCTCCTTCGCGCGCAGGAGTGGCATGGTCGGCACGACGACGAGACCCGCCTTCAACGCCGCGAAGAACGCGACCGCCATCTGCAAGGTATTCGGCCCGCGCAGCAGAACGCGGTTGCCCGGACGCAAGCCCATCTCATCGACGAGCACATGCGCGCTGCGATTCACGAGCGCGCGCAACTCGCGATAACTCGTCGCACGAGGCTCGCCGTTCACATCGGACCAGATTGCGGGGCGATCGCCATGTCCGCGTTCGATTGCGCGATCGAGCAACTCGGTCGCGCAATTGATGCGCGCGGGATAGGCGACATCCGCGTTGTCGAGCATGAACACCGGCCATTGTTCCTGTGGCGGCAGATGATCGCGCGCGAATGTATCGACGTGTGCTGACCGTTCCATCGTGCTCTCCGCTTAATCGGGAATAACCGCCGTGGCTTCGATTTCCACCAGTGCTTCGTCTTCGATGAGCGCGACGACCTGCACCGCGCTCATCGCGATATCGTAGTCGCCGATCAGCTCGCGAAACGCCGCGCCGATTTCCTTCGCCGCCGCGAGATACGCGCGTTTGTCCGTCACGTACCACGTCATGCGCACGAGGTGCTCGGGCTTGCCGCCTGCTTCGCGCAGAATCGCCACGACGTTGCGCAGCGCCTGGGTGGCCTGCGCGCCGAACTCGTGATTCACGAAGCGCGCCTGTTCGTCCCAGCCGATCTGTCCGGCGATATACACCTGCGTGCCGCGCACCGCGACGCCGTTCGCGTAGCCGCGCGGCTTGAGCCAGCCCGAAGGCAGAAGCGTCTTTTTCATGAGCGTGTCTCCTCTTGCAATGCGCGGCTCGTGCCCGGCGCGAACCGTTCGATGGCGCGGGCGATGTCGCCGGGAATGTCGATCGAGCGGCCATCGTCGAGCGATGTCGTCACGAGAACCTGCTTCGCGCGAAAGCGCACTTCGCCATCGCAATGACCGACGATGTCGATGCGAATCGAGCGCTGTCCGACGGAATCGACAGCCAGCGTGAACGTCACCGTTTCACCCATGCGGCTCGGCCGCGAGAACTCGCAGTTGAGCTTGACGATGGGCAGCCCGACGCGACGCGCGGAGATCATCGCTGCATAGTCGATGCCGAGCGCGTCGTTGAACCAGTCCTCGACGAGCGCGTTCGTCATCACGAGGTATTGCGGGAAATAGACGATGCCCGCCGGGTCGCAATGCGCGAAGCGGATGCGCATCGGCATATCGAAGGCTTGCGTCATCGTTGACGTTCTCCGTGCGCTTTCAACAAGTCTCGTCCGACGATCAACTGCTGCACTTCCGTCGCACCTTCATAGATGCGCAGCGCGCGAATCTCGCGGTAAAGCGATTCGACTGCCGTGCCGCTTTTCACGCCGAGGCCGCCCCATAACTGCACGGCAGCATCGATCACTTGTTGGGCGCCTTCGCTCGCGTGCCACTTCGCCATGGCTGCTTCGCGTGTGACGTTCTCGCCCTGATCGCGCAACCACGCGGCGCGATAGACGAGCAGCGCGCTCGTGTCGATGGTCAGCGCCATCTGGGCGAGCTTTGCCTGCGTGAGCTGGAAGTCGCCGAGCGTCTGGCCGAACATCTTGCGCGACGCGGCGCGATCGAGTCCCTCCTGCATTGCGCGGCGCGCGAAGCCCAGCGATGCGGCCGCAACGGACGTGCGGAAGATGTCGAGCGTGCGCATGGCGATCTTGAAGCCTTCGCCTGGCGCGCCGAGCATCTGGCTGCGCGGCACGCGCGCCTTGTCGAAATGCAGCCGCGCGAGCGGATGCGGCGCGATCACGTCGATGCGTTCGGCGATCTGCAGCCCCGGCGTATCCGCATCGACGATGAACGCGCTGATGCCGCGCGCGCCCGGTGCTCCGCCGGTGCGCGCGAACACGACATAGAAATCCGCGATGCCGCCGTTCGAGATCCATGTCTTGTCGCCATTCAGCACGTAGTCATCGCCGTCGGCGCGCGCATCGAGCGACATCGCCGCGACATCCGAGCCTGCGTCGGGCTCCGACAATGCGAACGCCGCGAGTGCCGTGCCGTTCGCGACACGCGGCAGATAGCGCGCCTTTTGCTCGTCGGTGCCGGCGAGCGAGATCGCGCCGGAGCCGAGGCCCTGCATGGCGAAGGCGAAGTCCGCGAGGCCGTCGTGCTTCGCGAGCGTTTCGCGAAGCAGACACACGGCGCGCGTGTCGATCGACTCGTTCGATGCGCCGTATTGCGTCCCGCCGACGCAATGCTTGAGCCAGCCCGCGTCGCCCAGCATCCGCACGAGGCGCTTGCAGGCGGCGTCGGTATCGGCGTGATCGACGTGCTTCAGATGCGTGTGCGCCCATGCATCGACATCGCGCGCGAGTACGCGATGCCGTTCATCGAAGAAGGGCCACGCGAGCGCGCTGTGCAGATCGACGTTCATTCAATCACCTTCGAAGACGGGGCGCGTTTTCGCGGCAAACGCGCGATATGCGCGCTCGAAATCGCGCGTGCTCATGCAGATGGCTTGCGCCTGCGCTTCCGATTCGATCGCTTCGTCGATGCTCATGCTCCATTCCTGATGCAGCATCTTCTTTGTGATGCCGTGCGCGAAGGTCGGGCCTGCGACGAGTTCGGATGCGAGCTTCGCGGCTTCGTCGAGCAAAGTCTCGGGCGTGCAGAGGCGGTTGTAGAAGCCCCAGTCGTAGCCTTCGTCGCCGCTCGCGGCGCGGCCCGTGAAGAGCAGTTCGGCCGCACGTCCCTGGCCGATGATGCGCGGCAGGATCGAGCACGCGCCCATGTCGCAGCCCGCGAGGCCGACACGTGCGAACAGGAACGCGAGCTTGCTGCGCGAAGTGCCGAGACGCATGTCGGAGGCCATCGCGAGGATCGCGCCCGCGCCCGCGCATACGCCATCGACGGCGGCGACGATCGGCTGCGGGCAATGGCGCATCGCCTTGACGAGATCGCCGGTCATGCGCGTGAAGAGCAGCAGCTCGGGCATCGGCAGATCGATGAGCGGCGCGATGATTTCATGCACGTCGCCGCCGGAACAGAAGTTGTCGCCCGCGCCGTGAATCACGACGGCTTTCACATCGGTCGCATAGGCGAGCTGGCGAAAGAGGTCTCGCAACTCCGCATACGACTCGAACGTCAGCGGGTTCTTGCGCTCGGGGCGATTGAGCATGATGGTCGCGACGCCGTTCGTCACGGACCAGCCGAAGTGCGTCGCGCGATAGTCCGCGAGCGTCATGCGATTGCCGGCGAGAAGCGCGGCGGCGGCGGATGAGGTCATCGCTGTCTCCTTCAGTCCTTTAGCGTATTCATCAAATGCTGCTTCAGTTTGCCGAGCCGCTGATGCGTCTGCGATTTTTCATTCAGTTCGAGGCCGCCGAACATTTCGACGACCCATTGCTCGTGCGCGGTCGCCATCTTGTCGAATGCGGCGCGGCCTTGCGGCGTGAGACGCACGCTGATCGAGCGGCGATCATTCGGATCGATGTCGCGCGAGACGAGTCCTTCCTTTTCGAGCTGATCGGTGATGCCCGTCACGTTGCCGCCGGTGACCATCATGCGGCGCGACAGCTCGGTCATCTTCAGGCCTTCCGGATGACGTTCGAGCTGCGCCATCAGGTCAAAGCGCGGCAAGGTCGTATCGAACTCCGTGCGCAGGCGTTTGCGCAATTCGGCTTGCACCAGGTTCGTCGTCGTCAGCATGCGCAGCCACAGGCGCAGTCCCATGTGGCTGTCGGCGCCCGTGCTCATTTCCAGATCGACGACGTTGTCCGCCGGCTTTTCTATGCCCTTGCGCGGCGTTTTCGGCTCCGTCGGGGCGGTCGTTTTCTTGTTGCGTGCGGCGTGGGTCACGTTACTTCTCCACCTGATACGGAAATAGATTGGCCGTTCATCGAATCGGAGCCGGGGGCGCACAGCCATAGCACGGCGTTAGCGACTTCTTCCGGTTGCACGAAGCGGCGTTGCGGGTTGTGGCGCACGAGGGCATCGCGCGCATCCTGTTCGCTGCGCGAGGTCTTCGACATGATCTGATCGAGCGACGCGCGCAGCAGTTCGGTTTCGGTATAACCGGGGCACACTGCATTGACGGTGACGCCTTTCGTCGCGACTTCCGCAGCCAGCGCGCGCGTGAGGCCGATGACGCCGTGCTTCGCCGCGCAGTAAGCGGCGACATACGCATAGCCGATTTGCCCCGCCGTACTCGCGACATTCACGATGCGGCCATAGCCGCGTTCGAGCATGGAAGGCAGCACGGCGCGCGTGCAGAGAAATACACCTGTGAGATTCACGTCGAGCATGCGTTGCCAGAGCGCGGCATCGGTATGCGTGAAGGGCGCGGCTTGCGCGTGGCCCGCGTTGTTGATGAGGATGTCGGCAGGACCGGCGCGCGAAAATGCTTCCTCGACGGCGGCTTCGTTCGTGACATCGACGCTGATGCACGCGACGTCGCCATGCGCGCGCATCGCTTCGCGTTGTGCTTCGAGGCGCGCGCGATCGCGGCCCATCAACGTGACGCGCGCGCCCGCCCGTGCGAGCGCTTCTGCGCACGACGCACCGATGCCGCTGCCTCCGCCCGTGATGACCGCGTGCTTGTCTGCGAGAGCCGTCATGATCAGACCGTTCCTTCCGCGCGTTGGGCGCGTTCCTGTGGCGTGAGGCGCGCGTTGTCGGCGGCCAGCGCTCGCTCGCGTTCCAGGTTGCGTTCGAGTTGCGATTTGGCGGCGGCGTACTGCTTCGGCCACGCGATGTCGAAGTAACCGATCTTCGCGGCTTCGTTCAACGTCCACGCCGGATTCGCGAGATGCGGACGCGCCACCGCGCAGAGATCCGCGCGTCCCGCCGCGATGATGCTGTTCACATGATCCGCTTGCGAGATCGCACCGACGGCGATCGTGGCAATGCCCGCTTCGTTGCGGATGCGATCCGCGAACGGCGTCTGGAACATGCGGCCGTACACGGGCTTTTCCTGCTTGCTGACCTGCCCCGACGACACGTCGATCATGTCCGCACCTGCTGCCTTGAATGCGCGTGCGATTTCGACCGCGTCGTCCGGTGTCGTGCCGCCATCCACCCAGTCGTGCGCGGAAATGCGAACGGACATCGGCCTGTCTTGCGGCCATGCCGCGCGCATCGCCTCGAATACTTCGAGCGGATAGCGCAGACGGTTTTCGAGCGAGCCGCCGTACTGGTCGGTGCGATGATTCGTTAGCGGCGACAAAAAGCTCGACAGGAAATAGCCGTGCGCGCAGTGCAATTCGAGCCAGTCGAAGCCCGCTTGCGCGGCCATTTCGGCGGCACGCACGAATTGCGCTGCAATTCCACGCAGTTCTTCATGCGACGCCTCGCGCGACCATTGGCTCACGCCTTGCACGTACTGTTGCGGCGAAGCGGAGACGAGCGGCCAGTTTCCATCAGGCAACGGCTGATCGATGCCTTCCCAGCTCACGCGCGTCGATGCCTTCGCGCCCGCATGACCGAGTTGCATGCCGATCTTCGCATCCGATTGCGCATGCACGAAATCGACGATGCGCGTCCACGCGGCGAGATGCTCCGGCGCATACATGCCGGGACATCCCGGTGTGATGCGCGCCTCGGGCGACACGCAGGTCATCTCCGTCATGACGAGCGCGGCGCCGCCCATCGCGCGCGCGCCGAGATGCATCAGGTGATAGTCGCCCGCGACGCCATCGACGGCGGAATACTGCGCCATCGGCGATACGACCACGCGGTTCTTCAGCGTGACGCCGCGCAGCTTGAACGGCGTGAACATCGGTGGAATGGAGCGTTGCTGTGCAGTGCGCTCGATACCCGCGCGCGCGGCGAGCCAGTCTTCGAACGAGGCGACATAGCGCGCATCACGTTCGCGCAGGTTTTCATGCGAGATGCGCTGCGAGCGCGTAAGCAGCGAATACGCGAACTGCTCCGGTTCGAACGCCGCGTAACGGTCCACATGCTCGAACCATTCCGTCGAATTGCGCGCGGCGTTCTGGATGCGCAGCACATCCACGCTGCGCACCTGCGTGTAATGCGCGAGCGCGCCTTCGAGATCGCCGTTCTGCCTGGCGAATGCCGTGTCGATGCTGTTCGCGAGTTCGATCGCGTCTTCGAGCGCGAGCTTGGTGCCCGAACCGATGGAGAAGTGCGCGGTATGCGCCGCATCGCCCATCAGCACGACGGGCGTGCGCTTGCCGTTCGCGCCATCGCGCCAATGCACCCATTCACGATTCACCACGCGCGGAAAGCGAATCCATTGCGCCGAGCCGCGCAAGTGCGTGGCGTTCGATATCAGCGCGTGACCGTCCAGATACTTCGCGAAGAGCTTTTCGCAAAACGCGATGCCGTCGTCCTTGCTCATGTCGGCGAGGCCGGCTCCGCGCCATACGCGCTCGGGCGCTTCGACGATGAACGTCGACGTGTTCTCGTCGAAACGATAGGCATGCGCCTGGAACCAGCCCCACTCCGTCTTTTCGAATGCGAACGTGAAGGCGTCGAAACACTTGTTCGTGCCGAGCCACACGAAGCGGCAATCGCGCAGATCGATGTCGGGTCGATAGGTCGACGCGTATTTTTGCCGGACCGCGCTGTTCGCGCCATCGCTCGCAATGATGAGGTCCGCCTCGTAGTCTTCGTCGTTGACGACTTGCGTCTCGAAGACGAGCTTTACGCCGAGATCTTCGCAGCGTGCCTGCAGGATATTCAGCAGACGTTTGCGGCCGATGCCGCAGAAGCCATGCCCCGACGAACGGATCGTGCGGCCGCCGACGTGGACTTCGATGTCGTCCCAATGATTGAAGGCATCGAGGATGGCGTCGGCGCTTTGCGGGTCCGCCGCGCGCAGGTTGCCGAGCGTCTGGTCGGAGAACACGACGCCCCAGCCGAACGTGTCGTACGGCCGGTTGCGCTCGACGACGGTGATGTCGTAGCCAGGGTGGCGGTGCTTCATCAAAAGCCCGAAATACAGGCCCGCCGGGCCTCCGCCGATGCAGACGATGCGCATGCTTGCTCTCCGACCGTTGTCTTCTCACGTCGATAATTTAGGTTTTGATAGTTTAGATGTCAAGTAAATAGTGGGCTGGAGGGCAGTCGCCCGCGACCCTTGCGCGTAACTACCGGAGGCGAGTCACCTTGTAGCTTGCGGTGGCATTCGTCGGAACGCTGAATCCGAGCGCGGACGATGTCAGTCTGTTTCTACCGATCGAGCACGCATGTCTTGCCGAAGCGTCGCAGGCGCAGGCACGTACAGCATTGTTCGCGCGCTACAGCCTCGCGGGCGCGCTCGCGGGCGCGCGCTCGGTGCGCTGCTGGCCGGCGTCCCCGACTGGGTCGCTGCGCATTCCGAAATATCGGCGCTTTCGGCCATGCGAGTCATGTTCATGGTGTGCGCCCTGTCGGGACTCGCGATCCTGATCCTGTACCTGTACATGCCATCGCATCAGCCAGCTACCACCAACGTTCCCGCCGCGCTCGCGGGTGTTTGCCTCGGCGACCGGAACGAATGAAGTCGTGGCGATCGACAGTCACGCGGCATATCTTCGTCAACGTTCAAACGCGTCGGCAACTGGTCGAGATCGACCTTTCGACGGGTGCAATCGCGGCGCGGATCGACTTGCCCGGAGCAGACGGGAATCACGGCTTGCTCATCGTTGGGCAAGCCAGACTCGCCTTCATTGCGTGTGAAGGCAACAGCAAATTGCTGGTGCTGGACATGCGCACAATGCGTGTCTCCCAATCGTTCGACGTGGGACGAAATCCGGACGTACTGGCGCTCGATGCTTCGGCGAGCACGGTGTATGTGGCTGGCGAGGGCGGTGTCGTCCCGATGTTCCGTTTTGACGGGACTCATGTGGCAAAAGTGGGCGAAGGTTCTCTGGGGCCGAACGCTCATGTCGTGTATGTCGATCCGGCGACGCATCGATCGTACTTCGCTCTCAAGGATCTCAACGGTCATCCGGCGTTGCGCATCATGGCGCCGCAGTGATGCTGGCATCGTGCGCTGATAGCTGCAAGGGTGCTGCGCGGGTTTGCCCCTAGCTCGCGATAAACAAATGGAATTGCTTTGCGAGAAAATTTGATTGGATTTCCATCGGGTGCGGACCTATCGTGCGTAGTCCGATGCGGCAATCCGCGCGCTCGCATCGAAATAACGGCCTCGCCGACAGAACAAAATATCCAGGAGACTTACCCATGGAGCAATCCTCCGCGGTGCCGCGTGTGCCGGAGTCGGACGCCAGCGCCGCTCAGAACATCGCTTCCAACGATCGAGCTACGCCAAGGGTGCGGCGAATCCAGCGTACCGCGCTTGCTCTTCTCCTCCTGAGCGGGGTCATCAACTACATCGATCGCGCAACGCTATCCATCGCGAATCCGCTGATCCGGCAGGATCTCGGGCTTTCGGTCGGGGAAATGGGCCTGCTGCTTTCCGCGTTCCTATGGGCTTATGCGTTTGCGCAACTGCCGGCGGGCGCATTGGTCGATCGCTTCGGCGCGCGGATCATGCTTACCGTCAGCCTCGCGACTTGGTCGGTGGCGCAAGCCTTCGGCGGCGTCGTGAGCAGCTTCGGCCAGTTCTTCGCCGCTCGCATGGTGCTGGGAATCGGGGAGGCGCCGCAATTTCCGACGAGCGCCAAAGTCGTTCGCGACTGGTTCGGCAAGAAAGAGCGTGGCGCCGCGACCGGCATCTGGAACAGTTCATCGACGCTGGGCACCGCAATATCGGCGCCTTTGCTGACAGTCGTAATGTTGACCGTGGGATGGCGATGGATGTTCGGCATCATGGGAATCGCCGGGCTCGTCGTGGCACTGTGTTTCTTTCTCGTGCATCGCGACCCGCGTCAGGTCGACCTGACGCAGCGGGAGCGCGCGTATCTCACCGACGTCGATGGTGAAATCCAGAGCCGCCCGACATGGCGCGAGTGGCGCCGTCTGTTCGAGTTCAGCACCACGTGGGGCATGCTGCTGGGATTCTTCGGCACGATCTACGTCTTGTGGCTCTACAACGCGTGGTTGCCGACGTATCTGCAAATGGAATTTCACCTGACCATCGCGAAGTCGGGGTGGGTGGCGGCGGTCCCCTATCTCTTCGGCGTAGTGGGCAGCCTTTCCGGCGGAAAGATTTGCGACGTGCTCGCTCGGCGAGGGGTGTCGGCGATCAACAGCCGGAAGTACCCGATGGCCGCCTCGCTTTTCGGTGTCGCCGTGTTTACGGTGCTGACTGGCCTCACGCACAGCGCGACACTGGCGGTCGTATTCATCTCGATCTCGATGTTGCTCCTGTATGTGTCGAGCAGTGCGGCCTGGGCGACGGCGTCCGTTGCCGCGCCCTCCAACTGCACCGCGTCGATCGGCGCCATGCAGAATTTCGGGGGCTACTTCGGCGGCGCGCTGGCACCGGTCGTCACGGGCTTCATCGTGCAGCAGACACGCTCGTTCCAGCCTGCGCTCTTCGTCGGGGCGGGCGTTGCCGCCGTCGCGCTGATCGGCTACTGGCTGCTCGTGCGCGGCCCGATTCCGCCGGCGGCGCTGGCCCAGGACGCGTAACCGCAACACAGCGCTGCTGCGAGCGAGAGTCAGAGACTCTCGCTCGCCTCGACTCAGCCGGTCAGTGCATCAGGAAACCCGATCTCATAGCGCCGAGCGCAGGCCTCGAGTGCCGGTGCGATCGTCGGGTGCAGCGCGACTCCGTCGCGTAGTTGCTCGCGCTTGAGGCTCAATCCGCGATCGCCCGGCATCCGCACACCCGACGTTCCAGGGCGCGGCGGATTGTCCCGACAGGCATCGCCGAGCCAGTCCATTTGCCGCGCGAACGCGGCGGGACCGCCAAAAGCCGCCGGATCGTATAACGACACAAACACGGTGGCGCCCCATCCCTCGGCGGGATCGGCCCGGCCGTGACCGGCGAGACCTCCCGTCAGCGCCTCGATCATCAACGCTAGCCCGAAGCCCTTGTGTCCCCACGTCATGCCGCCGACCGGGAGAATCGATCCCGGAGGCTCAGTGGACAGCACGGCGGGATCGCGGCTGGGCTGACCGTCCGCATCGAGAAAACATGCCTCCTCGAAGAGTTCGCCGGCCTTGTGTCGGCGCGCGGTCATGCCGTTCGTCACGGTCGACGAGGAGATATCGATCAGAAACGGCGTGCCCGATGTCGGAATGCCCGCCGCGATCGGATTCGGTGTAAATACCGAACGCGTGCCGCCATGAGGGGCCACGCTTTGCACCGCCGGGTCGGAGCTGCCGAGCACGATCATGAATCCGTCGGCAGTGGCCTTTTCCAGATAACTGGCAAGACAGGCGATGTGATGACTGCGCCGAATCACGAGCGTCGCGCTCCCGTATTCTCGTGCTCTCGGCGCGAGTGTTTCGATGCCGCTGAGCACGAGCCACGGGCCGGGAAGACGCCGGCCATCCCACAACAGGCTGGCGCCCCGGTCCGCCACGACCTCGGGCTCGCCGGAGCACGTCATCGTGGCGTTTTCAATCTCACGGATATAGCCGGGCAGCAGCGCGAGCCCGTGCGTATCGTGTCCCATCAAGTCGCCATCGACGAGCGTACGGGCGACTGCCAGCGCTTTGACGTCGTCCATTCCGGCCCTGACCAGCAGACGCTGTGCGAAGCCTTGCAGTTCATCGGCGGAGTACCGGGCTTGTGTATTCATCGTGATCGCGTCAGTAAGGTGGTTGTTGGAAGCTGCCGGGCAAGTAAAGGCCCGATGCGCTCTGGATTGTCCATTGCGCTTTTGATAAGCGTCCAATCGAGAATTGCGTAAAATCAATTCCATCTGGTTATGAGTCTCTACGCGTTTGCCCTATGCCTCAAGATTCGAATAACTCCGCTATTTCAGCGCTGACGAAGCTGCGCTTCAGGCATCTGCAGTTGCTCGAACTGCTCGGGCGTACGCGCAACCTCCGTATTGCGGCTGAGCACATGCACATCACGCAGCCGGCCGCGACGAAGATTCTGAGCGATCTGGAGGCGATGTTCGGTGCGCCGCTCTTCGAACGGCTACCGCGCGAAATGCGGCCGACCGATCTTGGAACGCTCTCCGTCCGCTACGCCGGCACCGCGCTATCCAGTCTCGGCAAGTTTTCGAACGAGTTCGCGACACTGAAGAACGGCGGCTATGGACATCTCACGGTGGGTTTCATTCCGGCTTCCGCCGCACAACTCGTGACCGCGGCTATCAAGGAGATCCAGCGCCGGCGCCCGAGACTCATCATCAAGCTGGTCGAGCAAAGTAGCGATCAGCTCGCGACATGGCTCGAGGAAAGGCGACTCGACGTGATGGTCGGGCGCCCGACAGAGCCACGACACGAAGCGCTTTTCCATGTGGTCGATCTATTGGCGGAGCCTGCACGTACGGTCGTCGGGCAGCATCATCCGTTGCTGAAGCGGCGGCGCATGGAGATCACCGATCTCGGCCAGTGGCCTTGGATCCTGTATCCCCAAGGCACCGCCATGCGGCAGCTATTCGAAGAGACGTTCGCGGCGGCGGGGATGATCGCGCCGGTGGGTATCGTGGAAACGCCCTCGATTTTTTCGACGCTGGAGTTGCTGCAGGCCACCGACATGATCTCCCTTCAACCACAGGCCGCGATGGACAAGTACGTCAAGCATGGCCTGCTTGGATACCTGGACGTGCCGATACGGCGGACGCTGTCGAATTACAGCGTTATTACGCGAAAAGACGAAGCCACTTCGCAAGCGATGGACGAGTTCGTTGCCATCCTCCTGGCAATCGCCGCGCAATACCGGGTAGTCGACAAGACTGGTGCGGGCGCGCGTTTCCCGGTTTCGTAAGCAAGGGCAGCGTCCGCATTCTCTCATTCTCTATTTCTCATCGAATCGGTAAGTTTTTCGCGCACTTTCCATCCGCCAGGCGAACTTCCTCGAACGTAGCCATCAAGTTTCGCCTTTATCGACCGACAAAGCTTCGTATGGAGTTGAGTGCGAAGAAGCCGCGCGGCAGTCCGCTGCATTTGCCGTGGCGCGGTTTTGCGACGCAAGAGAGTGGCCCCGGGTAGAAGAAGTTGGCCGTGGCGATGTGGTCTTTATCGAAGAAGCGTGGATTGGTACGGATGCTTACGAAGAATGCGACGGTAGGGCCGGCGGCTGGCGGGGTGGGGCCAGCATGCATCGAGCAAACGCAAGACGGCGATGGCCCGCGAGCCGGTCTGCGCCCGCGTGACGCTGCGCAGGCTCGTCGATGAAGCCGTCCGTTCCGTTCCGCCTGTTCCTCGCGATGGCTACCGGCGCGATCTACGCCGCGGCATTGCCGGCCGTCGCCGCCAACGCGCCCGTCGACGCAACCGTTCCTGCCGCCGTCAGCGACGCGGCCTCGATCCACGTGCCGTTCTCCGCGCTGGGCGCGTATGAGCCGCTGCATCTGCGCGGCCTGGAGGACGCACGCTCGGTCTCGCTCGGCGTGCGGCTCGACCGCGTCGTGACCGGCGCGCGCCTGCGTCTGCGCTATACGTATTCTCCCGCGCTCGCGTTCGCGCTGTCGCACGTCAAGGTGTCGATCAACAACGAGGTGATCGCCACCGTGCCCTTCGACAAGGAGCACGCGGGAACGATGGTCACGCAGGACATTCCCGTCGATCCGCACCTGTTCACCGATTACAACCAGTTCGGCCTGCGCTTCATCGGCCATTACACGCTCGATCATTGCGAAGATCCGGCCAACACCGCTTTGTGGGCCGACGTGAGCCCGACGAGCGAATTCATTCTCGACACCGCGCCGATCAAGCTGCCGAGCGATCTCGCGCTTCTTCCCGCACCGTTCTTCGACCCGCGCGACGTGAGCCGCCTCACGCTGCCGTTCGTGCTGCCCGCGTCGCCCGACAGCGCAACGCTCAAAAGCGCGGGCGTTCTCGCCTCGTGGCTCGGCGCGCTCGCCGATTACCGCAACGCGCGTTTCCCGGCGCGCACGTCGCTGCCGGCGAACGAGCACGCGCTCGTCGTCGGCACGCGCGCGCAATTGCCCGCCGAATTATCGGCGCATGCGGTGCTGCCGGAGATAGACGGGCCGACCATCTTCGTCACCGACAACCCCGCCTCGGCGGACCGCAAGCTGCTCGTCGTGACCGGGCGCACCGCCGCCGAAGTGGACGACGCGACCTATGCGCTGGTGCTCGGTCGCGCGGCGATGTCGGGTGCTTCGGTCAAGGTCGCGCACGTCGATATCGGCAAGCCGCGCGAGCCCTACGATGCGCCGCGCTGGATGCCGACCGATCGCCCGGTCGCCTTCAAGGAACTCGTCGACGACCCGTCGCAACTGCAGGTCTCGGGCGGCACTCCCGATGCGATCCGCCTGAACCTGCGCGTGCCCGCCGACCTCTTCGCGTGGAACAGCGCGGGTGTGCCGCTCAACCTGCGCTACCGCTACACCGCGCCGACGGTGCAGAACAACTCCGCGCTCGCCGTCGACGTCAACGACCAGCTCGTGAAGTCGTTCCGCCTGCCGCCCGCCCGCAGCGACGACAGCCAGGGCCGCTTCCAGTTGCCGCTCTTGTCGGGCGTCAACAGCGGCTCGGCGAGCGCGCTCGATATTCCGGCGTTTCGCGTAGGCAGCTCGAACCAGCTGCAACTGCGCTTTAACCTCGATTCGCAGAAGACCGGACTGTGCGCCGGCGTGCAGAACAACCCGGCGCGGGCGGCGGTGGACCCGGATTCGACCATCGACTTCTCCGGTTTCGTGCACTACGCACAGATGCCGAACCTCGCGTACTTCGCCAACAGTGGCTTTCCGTTCACGCGCCATGCGGACCTGGCGCAGACGGCCGTCGTGATCCCGGATCATCCGAGCGACGCCGAGCTCGAGACGATGCTGACGATGCTCGGCCACATGGGCCAGTGGACCGGCTTTCCCGCGCTGCGCGTGACGATCGCCCGTCCCGGCGATGTCGCGGCCCTCGCGCAGAAGGATCTGCTCGTGATCGGCGGCTCGCCGTCATCGCCGGTGTTCGCACGCTGGCACGACGCGCTGCCGCTGTCGCTGTCGATCGCGGGCGGGCGCGCGGCGGGTGCCGCCGCGGCGAACGACGGCATCGCACGTGCGTCCTTCTCGGTCGGCGAGCGCTGGCGCGACGGCAAGCTCGCCACGCATGGCGGCGCATCGCTCGATCAGAGCGGCCCGCTCGCCGCGATCATGGGCTTCGAGGCGCCCGGCGCGGCGGGGCGCAGCGTCGTCGCGCTGGCGGCGACCGGCGACGGCCGCCTCGGCGACCTGCTCGACGTGCTGGAGCGCTCCGACCGCGTCTCGCAGGTGCAGGGCGATCTGTCACTGGTGCGGCGCGGCGGCGTCGACAGCACGCGCGTCGGCGATACCTATGTGATCGGCTACGTACCGTGGTACGCGAAGCTGTGGAGTCTCGCGGTCCGGCATCCGGCGCTGCTCGGTGTGCTCGGCGCGCTGGCGGGCCTGCTGCTCGCGATCGGCGCGTTCACCGGGCTTCAGGAACTGGCCGCGCGCCGCCGGGGCATCTGAGCGATGACCGTTCTTCTCTCGCGCCGCATGACGCGT
This sequence comes from Caballeronia sp. INML1, assembly GCF_023631085.1. NCBI lineage: Bacteria > Pseudomonadati > Pseudomonadota > Betaproteobacteria > Burkholderiales > Burkholderiaceae > Caballeronia > Caballeronia sp. INML1. The sequence goes on from NZ_JALQDT010000064.1 coordinate 55,674, forward strand.
CCCGCCCGCCGGAGCATGTGAATGAAGGCTCCGGTCTTACTGCGCGCGGCGTGCGTGGCGTCGATCGTATGCGCATCCGGCACGGCTGGCGCGAACGCGTTCGGGGCAAGCGTGGCCGACGGGCCGCACGGCGCGCCCGCGCAGGCCGCAGCCATGACGGCATCCGGGCCGTCGTCCGGTCATCCGCGCGTCTGCGCATCGTGGGCGCGCTGGGAGCGGTTCAGGCGCGACTTCGTTTCGAAGGACGGGCGCGTGATCGACGTCGGCTCGGCTGACGAACGCACCGTTTCCGAAGGTCAGTCCTACGCGCTGTTCTTCGCGCTCGTCGCCAATGATCGCGCGAGCTTCGACACGATCCTGCACTGGACCGAGCACGAACTCGCGCAGGGCGATCTCGCTTCGCACCTGCCCGCGTGGCTGTGGGGCCGCGACGAAGCCGGCCAGTTCCGCGTGCTCGATGCCAACGCCGCATCCGATGCCGATCTGTGGATCGCCTACGCGCTCCTCGAAGCCGGCCGCGCGTGGGGCGAGCGCAGCTACACGGCGCGCGGGACATTGCTCGCGAAACGCGTGCTCGACGAGGAAGCCGCCACGCTGCCGGGCCTCGGGCCCACGCTGCTGCCCGGGCCGGCGGGGTTTCATCCCGCCGCCGATACCTGGCGCGTGAATCCGAGCTACGCGCCGCTGCAAGTCATACGCGGTATCGGCGCGCACCTGCCGGACGACACGCGCTGGCCGCGCCTCGCCGCGACGAGCGCGCGCATGCTGATCGATACCGCGCCGCGCGGGTTCTCGCCCGACTGGGCGCTCTACCGCGCGAAAGGCTTCGCCCCCGACGAGCAGACCCAGGCCGAGAGCGCCTACAACGCGATCCGCGTCTATCTGTGGGCGGGCATGCTCGCCGCCGACGACGACGCGCGAACGAAACTGCTCGAACGCTTCGCGCCGTTCGCGGCGTATATTGAGCGGCACGGCGCGCCGCCCGAGCGCGTCGATACGCGCACCGGCACGCCGGGAGAAAACGACGGCAACGCGGGATTCTCCGCCGCCGCCGTGCCGTTTCTCGCCGCGCGCGGCCAGAGCGCACTCGCGGATGCGCAGGCGGCGCGCGCGGACCACGAAGCGGCGCCGGGCTACTACACGAGCGTGTTGATGCTCTTCGGCCTCGGCTGGCGCGAAGGGCGCTTCAGCTTCGCGGCCGACGGCACGCTGCACAGCGCGGCATCCGAATGCGGAGCCGCCAGATGATGCACGGACCCAGGCTGAACCGGACCGCGATCAGCGCGGCGCTCGCGTCGGCGAGCGTCGTCTGTGCGACGCAGATGCTCGCGATGCCGGCGCACGCCATGCAGCCGCCAGCCACGACGCCCGCACCCGCACCCGCGCCCACGCTCGCGCCGATGCCCGCGATGGCGGCGCGTCTCTACGCCACGGCGCGCGTCTGGGGCAACAAGCATCGCGACGATCTCGCGCTGCAGGCGATCGACAAGGCGCTGCTGATCGCGCCCGACGATCCGCGCCTGCTTGCCGAGCGCGTGCGCGCGCAATTGCGCCTCGGCAAGACTCAGGCGGCCCAGACGGCGCTCGCGCGCATGCAGGCAATCGCCCCAGACGCTGCGATCACGCACCAGGCCGCCGACGAATATCGCGTCGCCGTGAACGGACGTCAGGAGATGGCGACCATCCGCCTGCTGTCGCGCAGTGGCCAGACGGAAGAGGCCGCGCGCCGCCTGGGCCTGCTCTTTCCGCACGGCGCGCCGTCGGGCGCGCTCGGCGCGGAGTACTGGCAGATCATCGCGGCGACGCCCGCGCACCGCCGGGAAGCGCTCGACGCGCTGCATCGCCGTGTCGCGGCCGATCCCGCGGACACGGACGCTGCGCAGACGCTCGCGCGCCTGCTCGGCACGGACGAGGCGACACGCGCCGAGGCGAACCGCATCGCATGGAATCTCGCGACGCGCACCGACACCGACCGTGCCGCCGCGCTCGACGTCTGGCGTCACGTGCTGGAGAAGGCAGGCGCGGACCCCGCGTATCTGCCTGCGTTGCGCGCGTACCTCGTGCTCGTACCCGACGACGCCGAATTCCGGGACCGCGCCGATCAGCTCGATGCGCGCATCGAGGCCCAACGCCGGCTCGAACGCGATCCCGACTACATCGCGCGCGAACGCGGGCTCGCTGCGCTGTCACGCGGCGATCTCGCCGCGGCCGCGCCGCTGCTCGCGCGCGCCGCCGCCGCACGTCCGGCCGACGCCGACGCCATTGGCGGCCTCGGTCTGGTGCGCATGCGCGAGGGCAATCGCGACGAGGCGCGCGCGCTCTTCGAGCGTGCCGCCGCGCTCGCGCCCGACAATCGCGCCAAGTGGCAGAACCTCGCACGCACGGCGCAGTTCTGGGGCACGCTCGCGAAAGGCCGCGAAGCGGCCGGGGCGGGCAGACCGCAGGACGCCGAACGCTTCGCGCGCGAGGCGCTCTCGGTCGAGCCGGCCAGCGCCGACGCGAAATTGCTGCTCGCCGACGCGCTGCTCGCGCAGGGCGACTGGCGCGCCGCCGAACCGATCCTGCGCGCACAGCTCGCGGACCGCGAGCCGAGCCTGTCGGCGCTGCGCAGCACGCGCACGCTGCTCGAACGCACCGGACGCGGCGATCAGGTCGAGGCGCTCATCGACGCGCTGCAAAGCCGCTTCACCGCCGCCGGCGATCGCGACAGCCTCGCGCAGATGCGCGCCGAGCTTGCCGCGAGCGACGCGCAGCAGCTCGCCGCGCAGGGCCAGAACGGTCCGGCCGCGCAAAAGTACGAAGCGTCGCTGCGCGCCGATCCGGATCAGCCCTGGACGCGCTTTGCGCTCGCGCGCCTTTATCAGAACCTCGGCCTGCCGCAACTCGGCCGCGCCGTGATGGACGACGGCCTCGCACGCGCGCCCGGCGCCCAGATGCGCTATGCGAGCGCGCTGTACCGCAATTCGCTCGACGATCTCGCGGGCGCACAGGCCGCGCTGGCTGCCGTGCCGGAGTCCGAGCGCAGCGACGCGATGCGCGCCTTCGCCCGCAATCTCGATGCGCAACAGGCGCTGGCCGATGCACGCGCGGCGCTCGCCCGCGGCGACGCGCAGGCCGCGCGCGTATCGCTCGGGCGCGCGCAGGGTTTCGCGCAGGACGATCCGAACATGCTCGCGTCGATCGGCTCCCTTTACATCGACCAGGGCGAGACGCAACGCGGCCTCGCGCTGCTCGCGGACTGGATGGCCGCGCATCCGGAAGACACCGACGCCGACGTGCGGCTGCGCTATGGCGATCTGCTCGGCAGCACGCGCGAGGACGATGCGCTCGCCGCGCTGCACGCGACGCTGCGGCGCGACGGCGGGCTCACGCCGCGCCAGTCGGAGCGTCTCGAAGATCAGGCGCTGCGCCTCGCGCTGCGTCAGACCGACGATGCGATCGCAACCGCCGACTATGGCCGCGCCCGTTCGGTGCTCGAGACCGTGAGCGACGCCGGCCGCCGCGACAAGCGCTACGCGTTCGAAGTCGCGGACCTCGCCCGCGCGCAGGGCCGCAATCGCGAGGCGCGCGCCGCGCTTGAGCCGCTGCTCGCACGCATGCCCGACGATCCCGAGACGCAGCTCGCGTATGCCCGCGTGCTCGGCGACGATGGCGCGCACGACGAGGCGCTCGCGATCGTGCGCCGCGTGGTGGACGCCGCGCCGCCCGATGATATCGACACGCGCCTCTCGGCCGCGCGCAGACTTTCCGCGCTGCGCCGCCCGCGGGAGGCGAGCGGAATCACGGAGGCGCTGCGCGTCGCGTATCCGGCGCGCCCGGATGTCACCGTGCAGGCGGGCCGCGTCGCCGAGGATCTCGGCGAGTACGACAGCGCCGCGTCGCTGTATCGGCTCTCGCTCGCGCAGGAGCGCGCGGCGGGCATCGGATCGGGCGCGGGCTTCAGCACGCCGGCCGGTTCGATCCGCCCGACGCCGGGCCAGGCCGCGCTCGACGATCTCGATCAGCGCCGCAATCCGGAAGTCGAGACGGCGTGGATTCCCGCGTACAAGTCCGGCGATGCGGGCGTCTCCGCGTATCACGCACAGCAGGTTCCGGTGTACGTGCAGATTCCGTATCGCTACGACGGGCACTTCTTCGCGCACGTCGATGCGGTCCATCTCGACGCGGGCACGCTCGAGGCGGACGCGCTCCTCCATCCGGAGCAGCTCACCACGACGGGCCTGTCCTACACGGCGCAGACATTCGGCACGACCGCCGCCTACTACGGCAATCCCCAGGCGCTGCAGACCTTCCTCAACGCCTCGCCGGTCACCGAAGGCGACCTGCATCAGCACGCCAACGGTCTTGGCGGCGGCGTGGGCTATACCTCGGATGCCTGGCGCATCGATGCCGGCTCGACGCCGATCGGCTTTCCGGTGCATTACCTCGTCGGCGGGGTGCGCTACAAGTTCGACGCCGGTCCGGCGAGCCTGTCTTTTTCGGCATCGCGCCGCCCCGTGACGAGCAGCGAGCTGTCGTACGCGGGCCTGACCGATCCGATCACGCATACGACCTGGGGCGGCGTGCGCCGCGACGGCATCGACATGCACGCAGGCGCCGACATCGGCGCGGTGAGCACCTTCGCGGATATCGGCGTGGGCGAGCTGACCGGGCGCAACGTCGCGAGCAATCAGGAGTTCATCCTCAGGACCGGCTTCAATGTGCCGATATTCAGACAGGCGACGATGCGCGTGCTGACCGGTCTCGTCGGCAACGTCTGGCATTACACGGACAACCTGCGCTACTACACCTACGGGCAGGGCGGCTATTACAGCCCGCAGCGCTATCTGTCGCTTGGCGTGCCGGTCGAATGGATCGGGCGGCGCAACGATTTCACGTGGGATGTCACCGCGACGGTCGGCATATCGAACGCGTACGAGAAGGACTCGCCGTATTTTCCGATCGGCCTGCCATCGGTCGCGGGGCTTGCTGCGAGCCAGTCGAACAACGTGTTCGGCGGCAGCTCGACGAACGGCGTGAGTTTCTCCTACGGCTTTGCCGCCGTCGTGCAGTACCGCGTGAATCCGTATTTCGTGGTCGGCGCGCGTCTGAACATCGACCATTCGCACGACTACGCGCCGAGCTCGGGAATGATCTACGCGCGCATCGCGTTCTCCGCGCGCAAGGACGATTTCCGGATCAGCCCGACGCCGGTGCGTCTCTATTCGAGTTACTAGACGGGCGGCGAAACATGCTTCGGATAACGCCCGGGGCGCGCGCGGCGCGTCAGGGATTGCAGGAACGGACCTAAGTGAGCAACGACTCCAACCGACCCGATGGCGCATCGAGCGCCTCGCCTTCACGAACCGGAACCGGCATCTTCGCCGCGCTGTTCCGGCTCGTCCGCGCGCGCCTCGGGGGTGGCCAGCCCGCACCGTGCCGCCTTGCCGTCGATGGACTGCCCGACGATCTCGCGACGCTCGCGCCGGGTGCGCTTTATACGGTGCATGTCGCGCCGCGCTCGCCGGAATGCGATGCGCTCGTCTGGGCCAGCGCGCGCGCAGCGCACACGCGCCACGTGACGGTCGTGCTCGCGCGCGAACGCGCGCAGGCCGCCGCCCGGTTGCGCGAACTCGGCTTCTCCGGCGAGCCCGCGCCGGGATGGCCACGCCGCCTGAACGTGCTCGCGATGCCGGATGACACATCCGGCGAAACGCCCGGACGCGACGGCGAAGGTGCGCCGCCGCTTGCGCTCGCGCGCCTGTTCGGCGCGCTGCGCGCGCTCAAACGCTTCGGCCTGCGCTCGAATGCGCTCTATCTGGTCGAAGGCGCCGAGCGCTGGTTCACCTGGCGCGACTCCGATGCGCTGGCGCGCGAAGGACGGCTGCTGGCGAACTGGTGCGCGGCGCGCGGCATCACGATGGTGCTGCTGCTCGGCCCGCACGCCGGCGCGAGCGATGCCGATACCGACACCGGCGAACATCAGGACCCGGACGATGCCGCCGGTTCGACCGGACGCAGCGCCCTCAACGGCGCGTGCGCGGGCGCGGCTCGCGTGCGGCGCACGCACGGCGAGCTGCTCTGGCAAGTCGACTTCTGGCGCACCGGCCGGGCGCTCGTGACCGGCGACATGCATGCGCTGCGCTTCACCGAAGACGGCCGCCTGAGCGTCGCGTCGCCCGAGCAGCAGGGCGAGGCGAGTCATGCGACGCTCATCGCGCGCGACGAGCAGCGCGTGGTCGTGAGCCGCGATGTGGTCGGCGAGGAGCCCTGGGTCCCGCGCGAGTGGGACGTGCTCGACGGCCACGACGCCGTGCTCGCTGCCTGCGCGGGCGCGCGCGCTGCGACGGTCGTGCTGGCGCATCGGGACGGCGCGCAACTCGAGGCGCTGTGTGCGGCCGTGCATACGCTCAGGCACACGTGCGGCCGGGCGCTGAAGATCGCGGTGGTCGAGCGCGGCGAAGTGCTTCGGCATCAGTACGAGTTGTTGATGCTGAGCCTCGGCGCGAACCTCGTGGTCGCGCGCGACGTGCCGTTCTCGCGCATCGAATCGCTGCTCCAGTCGCTGCAAGGACAGCTCTATACGCGTCCGCTGGTTTCCGACTACCGCACGGCGCTTGCCGCGTCGCTTGCCGGCACGGCGACCGGTTATCTGAACGTCAGCGCGTTCTGCGCGCACGTGGAAGGCGCTGTCGCTCGTGGCGCAGTGCTGCGGTTGCCGCACGTGCTCGTCAGACTGACGCTGCCGGCCACGCTCGCACATGTCGACGCGCTTGCCCAGTGCAAGCCGCGCCGTGCGGGCGATGTGTTTACCGCCGATGCCGCGCATCTGTACGTGTTCCTGTTCGCGTGCCGTCTCGCCGACGCCAACGCCGCGCTCGCGCGCATCTTCGGCGGCCCCGTGACGCGCATCGCGACCGACATCGCGTACCTGTCGAACGAAGGCATCGCGGCCGAACTGAAGGCGCTCGAAGCGTCCAGCCGGCGTGTGCCCGCCGCCGATTACAGCGATCTCTTCCGGACGGCCGCGGCCGTCGCGCCGGACGCGCACGCCGTGCCCGCGTCGCAAACGCAGACGCGAAGCGAGGACGAGCCGGAAACGGTACGTCGCGCGCGCGAGGCACTGCGTGCACTCGAAGAGGCGCTCCAGACCGAGGCATCGAAAGCCACGCAGGGCGACGCGCGTGCACCGGCCACACGCCGCGCGGTCCCCGCGCGCATGCCGCTCGCCGCGTCGAAGAACTGAACCGGACCCCATCATGGACATTCTGCTGATTTCCGTTCTGCTCGGCGCGCTGGCCGGCGTGCCGGCATGGATCGTATGGCAGCGCGGCAGCGTGCGCCACGGCATGGCCGCCGTGCGCCGTTTCGATCCGCGCGACGCGGTGCCCTGCCGAATCGAAGCCGTCGCGCTCGACGCGCGGCTCGTGCCGGACGCGGATGCGCCGCCCGTCGCCGATAGCGCCGAGGCCCGCTCATGAAAACCATCGCCTTGATTTCGACGACCGGCGGCGCGGGCCGCACCATGCTCACGGCCTCGCTCGCCGTGCTGCTCGCGCGCCTCGGACGCGAAGTGGTCGCGCTCGACTTCGATCCGCAGAACATGCTCGGGGCCTGGCTCGGCCTCGACTCGCTCGCGGGAGAAGGCATCTCACGGGCGCTGACGGACGCCTCGCACGCCTGGCATGAGCGCACCTGGCGCAACGACGAAGGCGTGCTCTTCGTGCCGCATGGACAGCTCACGCTCGACGAAGCCGCCGCGAGCGCCGCGCGTCTCGCCGCGGACCCGCAATGGCTCGCGCGCGCGACCGGCGAGATCGGGCTCGCGGACACGGGCATCGTATTGATCGACACGCCGCGCTATCCGTCGCCGCATGCCGATCACGCCGCGCGCGCCGCCGATCTCGTGCTGTGCATCTGTGCGCCCGAGCCGGCCGCGTGCGCAACGCTCGTTGCGCACCTTGCCGCGCTGCGCGAGTCGTGCGCCGATGTGCAGCTCGTCGTCAACCGGCTGAATCCGGCGCGCGAAATGCAGCGTGACGTCCTCGCGATGCTGCGCGTCGCGGCCGGCGCGCCCGTCGCGCAGCGCATCCATCTGGACGCGGCGATGCCTGAATCTTTTGCACGCGGCGGCTGGCTTTTCGACGAAGCGCCGCATTCGCAGGCATCGCACGATCTGCACGGACTCGCGCAGCACGTCGATGCCTGGCTGCCCGCGCTGACCGCAAGCGAGCCGTCATGACGCGCGGGGACCGGCGTCAGGAAAGCGCGGGCCTGCGCGAGCGCATCATCGGCTGGATGGCGCGCGGTCTCGGTCTTGCCGGCGAGCGTTCGCTGCTCCACTGGTGCCTGCGGCTGTTCTTCAAGCCTCCTCGCGCGGGCCGGCGCGACATCGCCCGCGAGCTGCTGCGGCGGGTCGCCCGGTGCGGCATCGTCGGCTGGATCGCGCGCGGCCTCGGCCTGCCCGACGAACGCTCGCCGCTCGACTGGTGCGTGCGCCTCTTCTTCAAGCCGCCGCGCGCGGGCCGGCGCGACCTTCCTCGCGTGCTGCTGCGTGCGTTCGTGTTGCGCTGGGCGGCGCAGTGGGGCGTCATCGACGTGCGCCGTCCACGCGAATGGCTGCTGCGCGCGCTCGTGCGGCCGCCGCGCGCGCGCGCCCGCACGCTGTCGATGGTCGAGCGCGTGCGCGCCGCGCTGGACCGCATCGAGCGCATTCTGTCGCCGGGGGTCTATGCGTTGGTGTGGATCAGCCGGCGCGCCGGCGCGCTGCTCGACGCGCTGCCTTGGGCGCGCTGGGGCGACGAACTCGAAGGCGGCGCGAAGCGCGTCGGCCGCGCACGTGTCGTGCTGCCGGCGGTGGTCGCGGCGGGCGCGCTGCTCTGGACCGTGGTCGGCACATCGCCGCTCGCCGCAGGCGGCCAGTTCGTGTTCTTCGCCGTGCTGACCGGAATCGCGCTGATGATCCGCCGCCTGCCGGGCCGCATGCCGGTGCTGATTCTCGCCTCGCTCGCGCTGCTCGTGATGGTGCGCTACGTCTGGTGGCGCACCACGCAGACGCTCGACTTCCGCACGCCGGGAGAGGCCATCGTCGGCTATGCGCTGTTCGGCGCGGAAGCCTATACGTGGATGGTCATGCTGTTCGGCTTCGTCCAGACCGCGTGGCCGCTGGCGCGTGCCGTCTCGCCCCTGCCCGACGACCCCGCCGACTGGCCGAGCGTCGATGTCTACATTCCGACCTACAACGAGCCGCTTTCCGTCGTGAAGCCGACGCTGTTCGCCGCGCAGGGCATCGACTGGCCCGCGGACAAGCTGCGCATCTACCTGCTCGACGACGGCCATCGCCCCGAGTTCGAGGCGCTCGCGCGCGAGGCGGGCATCGGCTACGTGACGCGCGACGACAACCAGCATGCCAAGGCGGGCAACATCAACCGCGCGCTCGCGAAGACCCAGGGCGAGTACATCGCGATCTTCGACTGCGATCACGTGCCGACGCGCTCCTTCCTGCAGGCGACGATGGGCACCTTCTTCGCCGATCCGAAATGCGCGCTCGTGCAGACGCCGCATCACTTCTTCTCGCCCGACCCGTTCGAGCGCAACCTGAGCACGTTCCGCCGCGTGCCGAACGAAGGCAACCTGTTCTACGGGCTCGTGCAGGCCGGCAACGACCTGTGGAACGCGACTTTCTTCTGCGGCTCCTGCGCGGTCATCAAGCGCGCGCCGCTGGAAGAGGTGGGCGGCATCGCCGTGGAGACCGTGACCGAGGACGCGCATACGGCCCTCAAGCTGCACCGGCGCGGCTACACCACCGCGTATCTGCCCACCGTGCAGGCCGCGGGCCTCGCCACCGAGAGCCTCGCGAGCCACATCAAGCAGCGCACGCGCTGGGCGCGCGGCATGGCGCAGATCTTCCGCATCGACAATCCGTTTCTCGGCCGCGGGCTCGGCTTCTTCCAGCGCCTTTGCTACGGCAACGCGATGCTGCACTTTTTCTATGGCATCCCGCGTCTCGTCTTCCTGACGATGCCGATGTGGTACCTCTTCTTCGGGATGTACTTCATCAACGCGGCCGCGACGACCATCGCGAGCTTCGTGCTGCCGTATATCGTCATCGCGAATATTGCGAACTCGCGCATGCAGGGGAAGTTCCGTCATTCGTTCTGGGCGGAGGTGTACGAGTCCGTGCTCGCGTGGTACATCGCGCTGCCCACCACGATCGCGTTCTTCAGCCCGAAGCACGGCAAGTTCAACGTGACCGACAAGGGCGGGCGCATCGACGAGACCTACATCGACTGGGCGATGAGCAAGCCCTATCTCGTGCTGCTCGGCGTGAACGCGCTCGCGATGGCGTTCGGTCTGCTACGCCTCGTGTCGGGCGCGGGCGACGAAGGCCCCACGATCCTGATGAACGTGTTCTGGACCATCTACAACCTGGCGATGCTCGGCGCGGCGGTGAGCGTCGCGCGGGAGGCGAAGCAGGTGCGCGTCACGCACCGCATCGCCATGCGCATGCCGGCGACGCTGGTGTTCCCGGACGGCAGCACGCTCGCGTGCAGCACGAGCGACTACTCGACCGGCGGTCTCGGCCTCGTCGTCGATGCGGACCTGCCGCTGCAGCCGGGCGACACGCTCGGCGTGGTCGTGAGCCGGGGTGAGCGGCAGTTCCACTTTCCGGTGCGCGTGACGCGCAGCGCAGGCTCGCATCTCGGCGTGCGCTTCGACGCGCTGAGCCTCGAGGACGAACGGCGCCTCGTGCAATGTACGTTCGGGCGCGCCGACGCGTGGCTCGACTGGGACGAGCGCACCGACGAGGACGCACCGCTCAAGGGGCTCAAGGAAGTGCTGCTGATGGGAGTCGAAGGCTACGTTCGGCTGTTCGAAGGCGCGCGTCGCGCGCTCGCGGCAAGACTCGCGCCGGAACGCGCGCCATAAAGATTCGGCCGTTCGTGCCGAAGAACAGCTGCGAACAAACGCATAGAAAATTCGACGATGACGTTCTGGAACCTGTATTTCATCATCAAGCTGGCATTGTTTTCGACGGGCCACCTGAAGCCGCTGTGGTTTGCGAACATCGGCTTTGCGGTCGCGCTCGCGGCAAGCTCGCCGGTGCGCTCGCGTGCGATGCGCGCGTTGCGGCTCGTCGCGGGCCTCGCCATCGGCCTGCCGCTCATGTACCGCGAGGCAAACGTGCCGCCGTTCGCGCGCGTGATCGAGGAGTTCGGGAACCTCGGCACCTTCAGCTTCGGTTACTGGATGGAACTGCTGCCGCGCTTTCTGCCGCCGATGGTGCTCGGCGTCGGGCTGTGCGTCTTCGTCGCGTACCTGATCGTCAACCGCTGGCTGCGCGTCGCGACCTTCGTGATGATCGCGCTCGTCGTGCTGCCCATGTGGCAAGGGGCGAACGCCGTGCTCGCGCGCATGCAGGCGAATCCGCAAGGCGCGGCGGCCGTCGCGGCCGCACAGGCGAACGGTCAGCCCGCGGGCCCGGCCGACTACGAGGCGACGCTCGCCGCGTTCCGCAAGACGGAGGCGCCGCGCCAGGTGGCGTTCGGCCATCTCGCCGCCGATCCCCAGTCGCAATTCGACGTGATCGTGCTGCACATCTGCTCGCTCTCGTGGGATGACCTCGATGTCGCGAAGACGCGCAATCATCCGATGCTGTCGCACTTCGACTATCTGTTCACCGACTTCAGCACGGCGGCGAGCTACAGCGGCCCGGCGGCAATCCGCGTGCTGCGCGCGTCGTGCGGCCAGCAAGCGCACGCGGACCTGTACAAGGACACGCCCGCGCAATGCCATCTGATGGCGGATCTCGCGCAAGCGGGCTTCACGCCGCAGGTCGCGTTCAATCACGACGGCCACTTCGACAACTTCACGCAGGTCGTGAAGGACAACCTCGGCGTGCCCAACGTGCCGTTCATCTCGAATACGTCGGTGCCGGTCGCGATGCACGCGTTCGACGGCTCTCCGATCATGGACGATTACGGGACGCTCGCCCACTGGTATGCGCAGCGCGCGCAGGTGCCGGGGCCGGTCGCGCTGTACTACAACACGATCAGCCTGCACGACGGTAACCGCCTGCCCGACAGCAAGCTGTCGAGCCTGGATTCCTATCCGATTCGCGTGAACAAGCTGATGAGCGACTTCGACCGTTTCGCGGATCTCGTCAGCCAATCGGGCCGGCGCGCGGTGATCGTCTTCGTGCCGGAGCATGGCGCGGCGCTGCGTGGCGACAATAACCAGGTCGCGGGCCTGCGCGAGATTCCGACGCCGAGCGTCGTGCACGGGCCGGTCGGCGTGCGTCTCGTGGGCTTTAACGGCGATCACGGACCGACGACGGTCATCGATCAGCCGACGAGCTTCCTCGCGGTGGCGCAACTGCTGTCGAACCTCGTGTCGAACAGCCCGTTCAAGCCCGGCGTGACGCTGTCGCAATACGCGGCCAGTCTGCCGCAGACGCAGATGATCGGCGAGAACGAAGGGACCGTCGTGATGAAAACGGCGGCGGGCTATGTCGTGAAGACGCCGGACGGCGTATGGGTGGAGCAGAAATGAGCGCGGAGACCGGCACGCTCGACGCTCAGGCGCAGGCGCGCGGCGTGCATGACGTCGCGGCGCTCGCCAGGAAAGTGAGCGGGTTCGATGCCGGGCGCTATTTCGATGCGCAGGCGCAGAATGAATATCACGGCGCGCTCGAGCGCTGGCCCGTGCTTGCGCGGCTCATGGGGCTCGCGCCGCCGTCCGCGGCGCAGAAAGCGCTTGCCCCGCGCGAAGAAGGTACGGCGCGAACACCCGTCCCTTACGCTTCCGAAGCCTGCCCTTGACGGGAACGAGCGACCCGGCAGGGATGAGTCGAACACTGTCCGACGCATGGAACCGGCCTGCGAATTCGGAGAGTCTTTATTCATGCCATCGGCGGCCGTCACCGATCCTCGGGGATGACCTGCCAAAGCGGATCGGGCGACACGGCTATCGCGCCCAAGAACGGGCGGTCGTGCGACAGGATCAGCAACACGGTCGTGGCGAGGCTCGCGCAGAACAGGCCGATCGCGAGGGCGGACGTCAGGCGGTTTTCGCAATGAATCAGGGCGATCGCGAACACGAGGCAGGCGGCGAGAAAACTCAGGCATAGCCACTTGACGCCGCTGACTTCGGAGCGGCTCACCAGAATGCGCTGGCGACGAGCTTCGAGCGCCTGTTCGAGCGACACCGCCACCTGGCGCTGCGCGGTCTGCTGTCCGGGCGTGTTCGCCGGCAGCGAGAGCGTGAACTGCAGCGCCTTGTTCAGTGTGGGCGGGCTGATCTTCAGCGTGGCGGCGCCTTGCGCCATCGACGTCCATTCGATCGTGGCCGTGTACTCGATGTATTCGCGGATCAGCGATCGCAGTCGCATCTGCGCGTCTTCCGGGAAAACGGCGGACAGGACGACCACGGAGCGAAGCGCGCCGGCTTCCGTGTCGACGGCGGCGTTGGCCTGCGCCGTATCGTTCCAGACTTGCGCGGCGGTAAAGGCGATGAGCAGGCCGAAGATGACGCCGATCGGAGAAAGCAGGCCGGGCGAAAGCGCGGTGAACGACCGCCGGTGCCCACTCGCGGCGAGCCGGCGGCCCACGAAGTGGATGCCCGCTCCCACGATGCCGACCGCGCCGAAAACGACGACGGTCATTTGCCATAAGGGAAGGCTATGCAACCAGGTGCTCGTCATCGGGCGCGCTCCGCGGACACACGACGAATGGACGCAGACCTCACGGCGTCCCGGCCAAACAGAAAGCACATTTAATCACAAGCGGGGCCGGCTCGACGCCCGCGCGGCCGACGGCCCGTGCGTCACTCGGCGTCTTCGAACGTGCCCGTGCGCACCTCGCCGTCGCGGACATAGCGGGTGATGAGCACACCGCCGGGCGTCTGCGTCGAATGCGCCAGCGTGAACGCGGACACGTGGGCGTCGTCGCCGAACATGCGCTTGCCGCGTCCCAGCATGACGGGATAGATCAGAAGACAAAGGTGGTCCACGAGGCCGGCCGCGAGCAGTTGACGCACCATGTCGCCGCTACCGAAGGTCAGCAGGTCGGGGCCGTCCTGTCGTTTGAGCGCGCGGACCGCGTCGGCGAGATCGCCTTGCAGCGCGCGACTGTTCTCCCAGTCGAGATCGTCGGGCCGATGCGTGGCGACGTGCTTCGCGACACGGTTGAGCACCTCGGCAATGGTGCGGCTCTTCGAATCGGCCGGGACGTGCGGCCAGTACGACGCGAAGATGTCGTACGTGCAACGTCCGAGCAGCAGGTCGAACGGCTGCGCGAGCAGGCTCTGCACGTGCTCGCCGATGGCTTCGTCGGCGTAGGGCACGATCCAGCCGCCGAGACGGAACTCGCCGCTCGGATCTTCTGTCGGGCCGCCGGGGGCCTGAGTCACGCCATCCAGGCTGATGAAAGCGGAAACGATGAGCTTGCGCATGAACGTTCTCCATGTTCGCGGACGCGATCCGTTTTTATAGACGACGAACGAAGCGCCGGAAATCGACAGGCTATCGGGTCGACGACGCGCAGCCGCGAGATATCGAATCGCGAGCGCTCTTCATCGAGATTCGCCGCGCCGGGTTTTCGCTTTCGACGCGCGGCGAAACACGCTCACGCGCGAGTCAGTGCCCGAGCCCGCTCGCCGCGAGCTGCTGCTCGACGTATTGCGCAAAGAGCAGATGCATGCGCGTCGTCGGGTGAAGATTGTCGGCGAACATGTAGGTCTGGTCCGCATTCGACGAGACGTAGGTCGCCGGTGAGCAGAGCAGCGACGTGTCGTGCGGAGTTCTCGATGCGTCGCAGGCCTGCCCGGTGTTGGACACGGTGAATCCATTGGCCTGATAGTTCCCGATGGTCTGCGTGGTCCATGCGTACGAGTCGATCACGATGACCTTGCCTTGCAGACCGTTGGATTGCAGGGCGGCGTTCAGCGTCGCATTGAAAAGCTGCGACAGTTGCGTGAGGTTGCCACCGCCATCCGACGACTTGATGCCATCGGGCGAAACGCCGATATTCGGCACGTTGACCACCACGACATGCGCGGCTCCGCTCTGCACGATCTTCGCGACGAGTTGCGCGAGCGTGGTCGCCGCGGTCTGCACCGTCGCGTTTGCGGCGGGCGGACTGCCCGCGCGCAGGACGTCGTTCGCGCCGGCCCAGACGAGCACGAGCTGGCCGGAATTGAAACTGCCGTGAGCGGACAGATAGCTCGAGATTTGCTGATTGACCGGCATTTCGACATCGCCGATCACGTCGGTGAGGAATTGATTCTGGTCGGCAGGTGTTGCGACCGTCGATCCGCCTTGCGCGTACCCCAATCCGCTTTGCGGCTTCAATTCGTGCCCGAGGTCGATCGTGAACGCGGCAGTGAGCGTGTCGCCGTAATACTGCGCGACGTCCTGCGTCCAGACCTGGCCCGGATTCGTCGTGAAACGGCCGCCGCCGACCGCGCTCGCGACGGGCGCATACGTGCCGACATCCGACAGGCTGTCGCCGAACGCCACGACCTGCAGCTTGACGCCGCCCGCAGGTGCCGACGAAGTGCTTCCGCCCGAGTCGCTTCCGCCCGAGTCGCTTCCACCGCCGCATGCGGTAAGCAGTGCAATCAGCGCGGCAGAAATTGCGTGACGAATGCCGGGTGTGATTCGGATATGACGCATCGCTCCTCCGTGCCGCCCTTGGCCGGGGCGGGTTTGCCCCTCGGTGGCGGTTCGCCGCGGGCGCGCGTGAGTGGCGGCCTCGACCATCGTTAAGCAAGAAAGATGCGCCACGGGTGCCACGCCGCGCCGACGGAACCGATGCGCGTGCTGTGAGGGCGCTTCGAGCGTTGATGGCTCGCTGAACGGGCGAGCGATTCGGCTACCATTGGCCGACGGCTCGTTCGGATTCCGGCCGCGAGGACGGCAAAGCGGATCCCTGTATCGATCTTGCTGACGACCCCCGCGCGCTGGCGCACCTGCTGCGCCGACTTCGCCTGGCCCATGAGACGGCGCGCACGCGCGAAGCGCTCACTCATGGCGATGTCAGCCCGAAGAACATGCTGCTGGGATCGGCCGGGCCGGTGTTGCTGGACGTGCTGGTCGCGTCGATCGAAGCGGCGGGGTTCGTTCCGGGCGCGGACGTGGGCATCGCTCTGGATATTGCCGCATCGGAGTTCGGCAAAGGCGGGCAGTACACGCTCGGGCTGGACGACGTCCGGTTCGACACCGACGCGATGATCGAAAAATTGTTGAAGTGGATCGAGCGATACCCGATCGTCTCGATGGAAGACCCGCTGTCGGAAGACGATGAAGCGGGCATGATCGCGTTCACGCGCGCGGCGGGAAGCAAGGTGCAGATCGTGGGCGACGACTTTCTCGTTACGCGCGCCGCGCTCGTCGATGAAGCCGCCACGAACGTAAACGCTCGCCGCGCTAGAGGCCGCGCGAAGAAACGGCTATGCGTCGATTGTGTCAGCGAGATCGGGGGAGACCGAGGACGTCACGATAGTCCACCTCGCGACCGGCTGGAACGCGGGGCA
Organism: Caballeronia sp. INML1; assembly: GCF_023631085.1. Taxonomy (NCBI): domain Bacteria; kingdom Pseudomonadati; phylum Pseudomonadota; class Betaproteobacteria; order Burkholderiales; family Burkholderiaceae; genus Caballeronia; species Caballeronia sp. INML1. The sequence goes on from NZ_JALQDT010000064.1 coordinate 72,186, forward strand.
GTTGAATGTCGGAGCGTTCTCGCGGGTCGAGCGCATGGCGACGTGGAACGACGGCATTCGTATCGAGGATGGTAGGGATGCGCCGGCGAGGTTTGCTTGTGCGTCGGTGTTGTTTCGAGGCTGAAGGGTTGCGCGTTGCGCGGGCGGGAAGCGCCTTCCATTGCCGAGGCGCATGGCGCAGAACTCCAGGGGCGCCTCGCTCACCGGAAAGGATTCGGACTATTCTGAAAATTGAAGATCCCGTAATATCCACGAGTTTTTAATCGTATGTAATCCTTCGCAAAACATTCGGACCGCGAGATTTCGAAGCATCCTGAAAGAGCATTTTTGGGTAATAATTCCCGGCGCTAAACGGCGCCACTTCAGGGAGCTTCTTTCGCATGTCGATGGTCGTACCGGGTCAGGCATACAGCTTGACCCTCAAGCCGCAACCGGGGCCGATTTCGGTCCTTCGATTCAATGGCCGCGCAGACATCAGCGCGCTGTATGAATATCGAATCGAATTCACGAGCCCCGCTGCCGACATTCCGATGGATGAGGTTGTAGGCAGACCCGCGACGTTCACCATCGAACCTGTCGATCCAGCGCAAGGTTATCTGGAGCAGATGTTCGGGTTGCGCTGGAAAGATTTCAGCAAGATGCCGTTGAAGTACGCGACTCACGGCATTATCCAGCGCTTCGAGAACCTCGGTTCATCGGCCGACGAGACGCGGTATCGTGCCACGCTCGTGCCCAAGATCGCAGATTTGGCGAGAGCGAGGAAGAGCAGGCTGTTTCAGAAACAATCGGTGGTGGAGATCATCACTGACACGTTGCGCCACTACGGCTATCGCTTGGGCGTCGATTTCGATTTCAAGAGCCTGCGCGGCAAATACAAGCGATTCGAATACGTTACTCAGTTTCACGAAACCACATTCGCTTTTATTCAACGGCTCTGCGCTGAATCGGGGATCTGGTTCCGCTTTGAGCAGAAGCACGATCGCACGGTCATCATCTTTGGCGATGATCTGGATGCGTACGCCCGCAAACAACGTGTCGTGCCGTTGCGCTCTCATTCGGGCTTGGAAAGCGCAGGTGCGGAGTCCATTCGGTCTCTACGGACCATCACGCAGCGCGTGCCTGAAGCAATTCAACTGAACGACTATAACCATCGTCAGTCGGATGTGTCGCTATTGGTCGAGCAGAACGCTGCGCCCGGCGACAAGACCACGGATGGTGTGGATAACCACTGGGGCGAGCATTACGAGACGCTGGAAGAAGGTCGCGAAATCGCGCGCCGGCGTCATGAAGAGCATCTGGCCACGCAGATCAGCTACCGGGGCCGGGGCAATCCCTTCTCGCTCGAAGTAGGCGAGGTGATGGGGCTTGACGTGAATCCCAAGGATGCGCCGCACGGGTTGTTCGTCACGTCGATCCGCTGTGGTGGTGGACGTGGCACGTCGTACTGGACGGCGTTCCGTGCGATTCCGGCGGATCGTCGGTGGCGCACGAGCATCGACTCGGTCAAGCAACCGAAGATCGAAGGCATTCTTCCGGCACGAGTCGATTCTCCCGGAAAATACCAATACAGCTGCCTACGACACGCTGAAGACGTACTTGATGCTCGCGCATCCCGAGCACGCCGATGCCGCGTTCCTGAGCACGCAACTGCTGGCGACCAACGCACCGGCGCGTCCTCAGAATGCGTCGATCACGCCCGGCACCTGGGAAGACGTGCGCCAGCATGTGATTGCGTTCTATGCGAGCCACCTGAAGCGCGACGCGACAACTGCAATAACGCCAGACGTCGGACTTGTGGCGTCCGCCCGTCAGACGATCGTCGGGGTGCGGGGCTTGCAGAACTCGACCGATGCGATCTACCAGCAGATCATTGAGGAAGCGAAACCGAAGTACCCACCGATCACGCTGGCGACGCTCCTGGGCGATCACCCGAGCCGCGGCCTCTTCAACACGACGGCCACCGTCGCCGGCGTATTCACCCGCGCCGCATGGGACGAGCGCATCCCGAAAGCAATCGACGAAGCGAGCGAACATCGCACCGTCACAGGCGACTGGGTGTTGTCCGATGCGAAGATCGACAACACAGCGCCCTCTACGCTCAAAGCCGAACTACGCCAACGCTACTTCGATGACTACGCCCGTGCCTGGGCGCAGTTCCTGAACAGCATCCGCTGGCAAAGCACGTCATCGCTGTCGGGCACGGTGGATCAGTTGACGCTGCTGGGCGATCCTCAGCGTTCGCCGCTCGTCGCGCTCATGAACGCAGTCGTCTATCAGGCGAGCGCGGGTGCCTCGACGCAATCGCTGTCGGACAATCTGATCTCGAAGGCCCAGTCATGGGTTGGCAAAGACGAAAAGGATCCGTCCAAGCAGGCGCAGCCGCAACTCGCGCCCCTTGCTGCGGCGTTCGGTCCGATCCTGCGATTGACCGGCGCCGATCTCACCGCGCCCGTGCCCGCGAACGGCAAGACGTCCGTACAGACCGCCGCCTTGGGTGAACTGAGCCTCCCTCGCTATCTGGAACGTGTGACGGCGATGCGCCTGAAGACGCAGCAGATGATGCAGAGCGCCGACCCCGACGCGATGTCGCGCGCCGCCGCCCAGGCGGTGCTGCAAGGCAAGACGTCGGACATCGCCGACAGCCGCGACTACGCGAGCCGTCTGGCGGCCAGCCTCGGCGAGCAATGGTCCGGCTTTGGCAAGCTCTTCGAAGCGCCGCTCGATCAGACATGGCAAGTCGTCGTGCAGCCCGCTTCGTCAAGTCTGAACGACATCTGGCGCACGTCGATTCTGGCGGACTGGAATCGTGCCTTCGGCGGGCGCTATCCATTCGCGAACTCGGACAACGACGCCTCGTTGCCGGACATGGCGCGCTTCATGCGCATCGACAACGGCGTGATTGCAAAGTTCGTCTCGACGCAACTAGCGGGAGTGATCGAACTCCAGGGCGATCACTGGGTGCCCGCACAGGGCGCGAACCAGGGAGCGCTGACACTCGATCCAGCGTTCCTCACGGCGCTCAACACGCTCACGCGTGTCTCAACCGTGCTGTTTCCTACGGGCGACGCCCGCCTACGCTTCGAACTGCGCGGCGTGCCCACGCCGGGCATCACGGACATGAAGCTCGTGGCATCCGGACAACAGCTGCACTACTTCAACCAGATGGAGCAGTGGGTGCCCTTCGAGTGGCCGGGGCAGGCGCTGGACAACAACGCTCAGTTGCAATGGCAAACGGAGGAGGGCGGCCTGCGCTCGACGATGTACGCGCAGGGCCGCTTCGCGCTGATTCGCTTGTTCGAACGCGCGAGGGTGACGCAGCAGGACAACGCGCGTTACGTGCTGTCATGGATGCCCGATCAGGGGCTGAGCCCGCCGCTTTCGGTGCAACTGCGTGCAGAGGCGGACGCAGGGCCGCTGAATGTGCTGCAGTTGCGTCACTTCACCCTGCCCACGCGGATCTTCGTGACGAAGACCGCTGCAGACAAACCAACAGGGCCGACACCTCCGCCTCTGCCGCCGGGCGCGCTCGCCGCCGCGCAAAAGGTCGGCGTGCCCTTGCCGGAGACGAAATGATGTTGGCTGGATTGTTGAAGACGTTGCTCCCGTCGCGCGATGCAGAGCAAATGAACCGTGCGCGACTCGAAGCATGGAGCGGATGGCTCACGCCATTGGCAGGCGATGTCGCTGTCGGCCGCGACCCTGGCTACGAAGACGCCTTTTTCGAGCTGAAGGATGAAGCGGGCAAGCTGTCCGATATCGACGACGTCCTGATCATCCGCTCCTGCGAGCAACTGACCATGGATGTCGGCAAGGATCTGCGCGTCGCGGGTTTCTACGCGTTCGCGCGCCTGCGCCAGGACGGCACGGCCGGTTTCGCCGACGGGCTGGAGCTCGCCGCCGCGCTGATCGATCGTTTCGGCGAAGCGCTTCACCCCGCGCGCGCCGAAGCGAAGAAAGGCGCGCTCGACATGCTCGCGACGACGCGCATCCTCGATCTGCTCGATGCACGCGGCGCATTCGCACCCGCCGATCTGGCGCGCGCGATCGCCGCGCTCGATGTGATCGTCGGGCGCACGAACGCGTGGAACGACGCTGCGCGCCCGAATCTGCAGACGCTCGTCGCGCGTTTCGAGCGTAAGGACGATGCGGTCCAGAGCGCCGAGCCGAGCGCGACCGCTCCCATTCCGGTCAGCTCGACGCTGCCGGCATCGGGCCCGATCGCCTCCACGCGTGATCTGCTGGATCAGGCGCGCACGATGGCCGCCTGGCTGCGCGATCAGGAGAACGGCTATCTGCCATCGGCGCGGCTCGTGCGCGGCATCCGCTGGGACACGCTGCATGAAGTGCCGCCCGCGGACGCCAGCGCACGCACGCGGCTCGTGCCGCCGCGCAGCGAGATCCGCCAGCAATTCAAGCGGCTCGTGCTGCAGAAGCAGTGGAACGAACTGCTCGAACGCGTCGAAGGCGCATTCATGGAAGGCGTCAATCACCTGTGGTTCGACCTTCAATATTTCCAGCACGTGGCGCTGGATAACGTGGGCGCACCTTACGCCGCATGGCGCGATCTGCTGCGCGCCGACTTCGCCCTCTTTCTCGAGCGCTTGCCCGGCATCGAGCGGCTCGCCTTCAACGACGGCACGCCCTTCGCCGACGACACCACCCTCGAATGGATCGCGCGGCACGCAGTCGTGCGCGATCTGGAAGCGGGCGAGAGCGTGGCGACGTTGCCCGTGTCCGCCGATCAGGACGGCGCGACGAGCGACTGGCCCGAGATAGAGGCGCAGGCGCGAGATCTCTCGACGCGCGAGGGCATCGAAGCCGCTTTCGCGTGGCTCGAGGCGCTGCCCGGCATGAAAACGGAGCGCCATCGTTATTTGCAGCGGCTCGTGATGGCGCGCGTCGCGGACAACGCCGGGCGCGTCGATACGGCGCTCGCCCTCCTGACGGAACTCGACATTGCTGCCAACGCGTTGCCGCTCACCCGTTGGGAGCCGGCGCTGATCTTCGAGGTGAAGCAGCAACTGATGCGTGCGCTCAAGGCGCAAGCCACGCGCAAGGACGCCGACAAAACTGCGCTGGCAAATCGTGTCAACGAATTGCGTAACGAACTGACCGTGCTCGACCCGGCGCGCGCCCTGACCTTGTCGTAACAACCCAATGAATAAAGACACATCGATCGACGTCCACAACGACGCGGCTCAACCCGACCCGGTCCTGCGCTACTACGAAGCCGAGATGCGCTACCTGCGAGAAGCGGGCCGCGAATTCGCGCGCGCGCATCCGGACCGTGCACGCATGCTCAATCTCGATCGCGTCGGCGACCGCGATCCGTATGTCGAGCGCCTCTATGAAGGGTTTGCATTTCTGACCGGGCGGCTTCAGCAAAAGCTCGACGACGAATTGCCCGAACTCACCGAAGGCCTCGTGAGCCTTTTGTGGCCGCACTACCTGCGGATGATTCCATCGCTTTCGATCGTGGAGTTGAGTCCGCTCGGCGAGAAACATCAACGCACCGAGCACGTGCCGGCGGGCGTCGCGGTGCGCTCCGCGCCGATTCCTGTCGGCAAGGATTCGAGCGACGGCTCGTCCGCGAAGACCGTGCAGTGTCTGTATCGCACGACGCAGCCGGTCGATCTGCATCCGTTGCGGCTGTTGCGCGCAGGACCGTCGGTGCGCCACGATGGCCGCTCGGTGATTCGCCTGGCCTTCGAGCTGGACCATTCGGCCAATCGCAAGGAAACGGATCTCTCGCGCCTGCGCCTGCACCTGAGCGCGGATCTGCCGACGGCGTTTGCCATGCATCTCGCGCTCACGCGTCAGGTGCACGCGATCGAATGGCGCATCCCCGAAGTGCGCGATGGTGAAGCGCTGCCGCTGGCTGGCGTGACGATCGAACCGGCGGGTTTCGCGCCCGGCGAACGCCTGTGGCCCAAGTCCGATGCCGCGTTCTCCGGCTATCAACTGCTGCTCGAATATTTCACGTTCCGCGAGAAGTTCCTGTTCGTCGATCTGTGCGGGCTCGACCTCGACGCGCTTCCCGAGAATTCGACGCACTTCGAACTGGAGATCGTGCTCGACCAGACGTATCCTTCCGATCAGCGCTTCAGCAAGGACAACGTCAGGCTCTTTTGCACGCCGGTCATCAATCTGTTCGAACTGGATGCTGAGCCGGTCGTGATCGATTATCACGAGACCGAGTATCGCGTGGTGCCGGCAGGGCATCAGGGCGAGCACGTCGAAACCTATTCGGTCGATGCGGTCGAAGCGTTCGATCACCTCACCTCCGAGCGATACGAGTACGTGCCGTTCGCAACCTTCCGGCATCGCGGCGGCATGTTGCGGCACGAATCGCCCGAACGGTATTTCCATACACGCGTGCGCCCGGGCATGGATGGACTGCACGAGACGTGGCTGATCCTCGGCGGCAACGCATGGGAAGCCATGGACGACTTGCCCGAGGAAAGCGTGTCATTGAGAGTAACCGGCACGAACGGCATGTTGCCGCGCAAGGGTATGCGCGAAGCGCGCCTCGACGAGCTCGCGGAAAGCACGCCGAACGTGGCAGGCGTGAGGAACCTCATCGCGCCGACGCTGCCGCTGTATCCGCCCACGGGCGACCGCTTCCAGTGGCGCGTGCTCTCGCATCTGGCGCCGAACTTCCTGTCGATGATGAACGCGGAAGTGCTGCGCGGCGCCCTCGCGCTTTACGACTGGACCAATGACGAGCTCAATCGACGGCGTCTGGAGGGCATCCTGCACGTGTCGGAAGAGTTGCTCGAAGAGGTCACGGGCGGGGCGGTGGAGCGCGGCGTGCTGATCGAAGTAACGCTCGACTCGCAAGCGTTCTCGGGCGAAGGCGACGTGATGCTCTTCGGCGAACTGCTGCATCGCTTCTTCGAGCTGTACGCCGAGGTCAATCTGTTCACGAAGCTCGCGATCGTGAGCCTGCCGACGCAGGCGCGCATCGTTTGGCCGCGCAGCAAGACGCATCGGGTGCCGCTATGAAGCCGCGCGTTATTCCCGACGTCGAGCCCCTGGTCGCGGCGCTCCTTGCGCGCGCCCCGCGCATGAACTTCATGCAGTTGTGCAGGCTGCTCGAAGCACGCGCGCCGGATCAGCCGGGCTTCGGCCAGCGTGACACGCCCGAACACGAGCCAGTGCGATTCCGGCCACGCCCACGGATGGGTTTCCCGGCGGGCGAGATCGCAGGCGTCGAGTTCGACGACAGCGACGACGACTACAGCGCCCCCTTGCCGCCGACCGTGCGCACGACCTTCATGGGTCTATACGGCGTGGACGCGGTGATGCCCACGCACTACCTCGACGATATCGTCCAGCGCGAGGAAGGACACGAAGCGGTCGAAGCGTTTCTCGATCAGTTCAATCACCGCATCGTCACGCTGCTGTACCGCGCGTGGAAGAAGTATCGCTATCCCGAGACGTTCCGCCACGGCGGCGCGGATGCGCATTCGCGCAATCTGCTGTGTCTGGCGGGCCTCGGATGGGGTAACAAGCCCGCAAGATCGGGCTTGCCCGATGCGCGCGCGCTGGCGCTGCTCGGGTTGATGATCCAGCGCACGCGTACACCGGAGGGACTGGCGGGCGTGGTGGCGTTGGGCGCGCCGGGCATCGATGTGCGTGTCGATGAATTCTGGCCGGTGGCCAGGCGCGCGGGCAAGGCGCAGCCGTTGACGGCGAAACGCTCGAACGAAAGCGACAAGCGAGGCGGTCTCGGCGGTGCCTACGTCCTCGGCAAGCGTCTGCCTTATCGCAGCCGCGCGGTGCGCGTAACGCTCGCCCCGCAAGACGCGCAGCAGGCGCGGGACTTGTTGCCCGGCGCATGGCTGCATCGCGATGTCATGGCGCTGCTCAAGCTCTATATCGGCACCAAGGCGGACGTTCATCTGCGTATGCAGATGTCGTCGCGCTTCGCGCCGGAACCGGCGGTGGGCAAGCAGCGGACCGAAGTCGCGCCGCGTCTCGGCTGGACGGTCGTGCTGCCCGCGCAGCAAGAGCGCGTCATCACAGTGGAACTGGGCGTGTGCGAGGCGTTTCCGTCGCCGCAGCACAATCCGTATCTGCAACATCGCGCCGCCTGAAAGACCAGCAACCATGTTGAATCGACAAACAATGGCCCTCGCGGCCTCAGTGCTCGTGACGCTCTCACTGTCGGGATGCGGCGCGTGGCAAGCCGCTTCCGACTCGACGGTGGCCGCCTACGACACGGTGTTTCACAACCGCGGCAAGACCGTCGACGTCGATCTGACCGCATGCGCGGACCCGAATCAGGATGACGCGGGCCATGCGAGATCGGTCGCGGTGCGCGTCTATCAATTGAAGGACCGCAAACGTTTCGATGACGCCTCGTACAACGACCTCCTCAACAGCGACAACGCCGTGCTCGCACAAGATGTGCAGGCGAGCATGGCGGCAGTGATCAATCCCGGCGGATCGGCAAGCACGTCACAGCCGATGGAACGGGACACGAAATTCGTCGCGATCGCCGCGTTCTACCAGACCGCCGCCAGGACAGGAACGTGGAAGCTCGTCGTCCCCAAAAAGAAGCTGCCCGACGATGCGCCGCTGAAGCTGACCGTGTCGGGCGGAACGCTCGACATCTCCGATGACCACACGAAAGCCGGCAAGAAATGACCGATGTCTCGTCTTCGGAAGGCAACCTGAATCTGGAGAGGCGGCGCGCGCGGCGAGCGCTTCTTCAAGACGGTTTGCAACATCTTCAAAGCGTCGCTCGTGAACGCAACGGCGAATGTCTCGATACCGCTTACTCTGGACCGCAGAGCTACTACAAATTCCGCTGCGCCGAAGGGCATGAATGGGAGCAGACGGCCGTCAAGACATTTCAGGGCAATTGGTGCAAGACCTGCGTGAGGCTCGAAAGGCAGACGCCGCTCGGCGTGATGCACGCAATCGCCGCGTCGCGGGGGGGACGTTGCCTCTCGGTGGAGACGCAGACGGCCAAAGGCATATTGACCTGGAAATGCCGCCTGGGTCACGTGTGGGAGGGCCGGCCGGAAAGTATCAGACACGGCGCCTGGTGTCCGGAGTGCGCCGCGCTTGAACGCCAGAAGCTCCGCGCGAATCACGTCCGCGACGCGGCGCTGCAATCTCGAGCAAGAGCGGCTGCTGCTGACCCATCACTCCATCCCGCATTGGCAAGATTGCGTGAATACGCATCCAGGCTCGGATGGCGCTGTCTCGCTCAGGCATGGTCCGGCTACTACACGCACTACGAATTCGAATGTGCGAACGGTCATCGACAGATGCGCGCAGGGGCGCAATTCCTGTTCGGCAAGCGTCATCGTCCTCGATGCGCTCAGTGCGAATCCAGTCAAAAAACAACGTAGCGAAAGCAGGATCACGAAACGATGCAAAACAGATTCAACGCTTCAGGCAGTCGAAGTTTCATCACGTGCGCGCGCGGGCGGCTTGTCACGGCGGTCGCCATCGCGACCCTTGGGCTGTCCGCCTGCGGCGCATGGCAGGCCACGAAGGACAGCACCGTCGACGCCGCGCAATGGCTCTTCACGACGCAAGTCAAAACGATGAACGTCGATCTCGACGCGCGCGCCGCATTGAACGAAACCACGAGCGGTCGGCCGCTCTCGACCGTCGTGCGGCTCTACCAGTTGAAGGACTCGAAGACCTTCGCGCAGCTCGAATACGTGCAGTTGCAGAACAACGACCTCGAGTTGCTCAAGACGGATCTCGTCGCGACGAAAGACGTTGTGATCCGTCCCGGCGCGAGCGCGAGCATCAGCGAGCCGATGGACAAGGACGCCGGGTACGTCGGTGTGGTGGCGTTCTTCCGTGCGCCGGGCAGCGACGGCGTATGGAAGCTGCTGATTCCGAAGCGGCAATGGAAAGACACAGATCCGGTGAAGATTCATGTACAAGGAAACCGGCTCGCCTATGAGGGCGCGAAACCCAGGCCTGTGACACGCGATACGCCGCAGCAGTCCGTCCCCGCTGTGGCAGCGTCGGCGGCATCCGGTGTTTCGGAGGCTTCGGCGGCGGCCAAGGCTGCGTCGCCAAGCCTCGAGTCCGCGGCCGATTCGGTCAAGAGTGCGAAAGCGGGCGCGAGCGCCGTGGCCCGCAGCGCCGGCGGACTGCTCTCGAACTGAGCCGTGTCTGAATCTCAACCTTTACCACCACATCAGGAAGCAAGATGAAGCAGTTCCTCTCTCTCACCGCGTGCGCGCTTTCGATATCCCTCTTGGCAGGCTGCGCCACCGGACCGGATCGCGACAAGGAAATCGCCCTCAATCAGCAGGTGGGCATCGAAGTGACGCAAACGACCGAGGGCGTGCAAGTGCGTCTGCCCGACCGCGTGCTGTTCGACTTCGATAAATCGACGCTGCGCAGCGATTCGGGAACCGCCATCCAGCGCGCGGTCGTGCTGCTCGAGCGCAGCAAGAAGTCCGTGATCGTCGAAGGGCACACCGACAATACCGGCACGCACGAGTACAACCGGGCGCTCTCCGAAGAGCGTGCGCAGACCGTCGCGAGCGCACTGGAGGAGCGGGGCATCGCGTCCTCGCGCATCGCCACGAAGGGTTTCGCGTATGACCGGCCGGCGGCGAGCAACGACACCCCGGAGGGGCAGGCGAAGAACCGCCGCACGGAAATCGTGGTGATCGGCGAGTCGCTCGACGCGATCATGGGCAAGGCGGCGACGCGGAATTGACGAAGGCTGCGGTCGGCGCATGCTGAACGTTCATGCCGACGAACACATGCGCCTGAGCGCTGCTCACCAGTCCGATACCGAACACCGTAGCGACAGCGACATAACCGATCTATTTCATGATCCTTCTCCGGGAAACGCGGTGCGGCGTGTTCGCGCATCGGTCGAGAAGGATTCTGGACGTCGGGAATGAGCGCATGAGGGCGGCCGCGCAACGCGCTCATTCAGTGCCGCAGTCGTTGCAGGTGTTATCGATATACCTGGCGGGCTTTCCGCGCTCCGGCGGGCTGACCTGCATATAGCCGCCGTCGAGGATGTTATGCCGCACGACGTTCCCGCTATAGTCCACGCCGCCCTCGCCATTGGACCCGCCGGTGATATTGCCGCCGTTGATCATGCGGTTGCATTCGAGGACGTTGCCGCCGGAGTCCTGCGTGGCGTCGTTGTTCTCGGGACCCATGCGGCAGTTATCGGCCAGATTGTAGGCAACGCGTCCTTTGACCGACCCCACCAGCGCAATGCCGTAAAGCGGGCAGTTGGCGAACGAGTTGAACACCAGCACGGTGCCGGTTCCGCCGCCTTGCCCTTCGGTCTGAAACATCGACTGGCCGAAGAAGTCGCGGAAGCTGTTGCCCGCGAGCGTGAAGTTGTCCACCGCGCCGTTGGTCTGCACAGGAATATCGTAGTGTCCGGGTTTTTCCCAGTCACGGATGCGGGTCGGATTGGCACCCACGAAGTTGCAGCCGACGAGACTGTTCCCCGTCGACGGACCCTCGAAGTTGAACATGTTGCTGTCCTCGCGGACCGTCTTTTTGAGCGTCGCGCCGGGCTCGCACTGGATATGCCGGTGACTGGCCGTGATGACGACCGTGTGATTGAGCAGATACGTTCCGGCGGGCACGAGCACGTCGCCGGCATCGACCGCGGCCTGGAACGCCCTGGTGTCGTCGGTTTTGCCGTCGCCGGTCGCGCCGAACGCCTTCGGGCTGCGCGGGTCGACCAGTTTGGGCGGCGTGAAGGACGTCTCCGGGCAACTCGCCGTCGCCGGGACGGGCGAACGGGTGAGGCTCGCGCGATAGCCGCCGCTGTCGCGCCCGTCTCTGAACTCGCGCCACCAGCGCATGACGTTGCTCAATGTAAGGCGATCGAGGATGCGGCCATCGTCCCAGGCAGCGTAGACCGTCTGAAAATGCCTCGTCACGCCTGGCGTATCGATCACGAGCAAGGAAACGACAATCACTATCACGCCAACCACGATCGATTTCTTCATTTACATCCCATGCACGCTTTGATTTTCACGATGACGAGGCTTCGGTAAGGCGTCTCGCAGCCGCAACTCTCGCACCTATGATCGCGGACTTCTGCCCGGTAGCACACCAGGCGAGGCGCGAAAATGCCCGCGCAAAACTGCATCATCGCGCGCCGGTGGCATGGCGAACAGTCCGACCGTTGCGTTTGATGCACGCTCCCTCGGTGCGCAGGCGGCCAGCCGGTCCTGCGCGGATCGAGATCCAAATTGCCGGAGGAAGTGTGCTGACCGCAACAGTGCAATCGCTAAGAGAGCGTCTGCTTGGCGTTCATCAGGACCACAAGCGCATAGCAAGGAGCGCCTTCGTCCTGCTGATATTCGTGCTCGCCGGGAAGTTCATCGGCGCATCGAAGGAAATGGCGATCGCGTATCGGTACGGGATCAGCGGCACCGTCGACGCCTATCAGCTCGCGCTCACGCTCGTCACCTGGCTCCCCGCGACGATCACGAACCAGTTGAGCGTGCTGCTCGTTCCCGCGCTCGTCGCGCTCAGAAACGACAAGGCCCGGCAGAACCAGCTTCTCGGCGAACTCGAAGGAGCGGGGCTTGCCATCGGCATCGTGTTTTCGCTGCTGCTGTACTTTTTCTGGCCTCACATGGTGGGCTTCTTCTCGGGAAGCCTCGCCGAGTCGACGCGCGAGATGTGCCGTCAAATGGTCGTCGGCATGACGCCGGTCGGCGTGCTGGCCTTCACGATCTGTATCTCGGCGGCGCGGCTCCAGGCATCGGAGAAGCACATCAACACGCTGCTGGAATGCGTGCCGGCCATTGCACTGCTCGTCTTCGTGCTGAGCGCGCGCGACAACACGTCGGTCATGCCGCTCATCGTGGGGACGACGATCGGCATCGTGATTCAGGCGGCGTGGCTGCGGATTCTCGCGAAACGCGCCGATGCCGTGCCCGCGCGTCCGCGTCTGTCGCTGCGCGCGAAGGAATGGCCGGGCATGACACGCTCGATGGGCATGCTGCTGATCGGCTCGGTGGTCGCGAACCTTTGGCTTCCCGTCGATCAGTATTTCATGGCGCATATGGGCGATGGCGCCATCGCGACGCTCGGCTACGCTAACCGCCTGCTCTCGCTGCTCGTGAGCATGGGGGCGATCGCCATCAGCCGGGCAACGTTGCCGATTCTTTCGGAAATCCTGCATCGAGGCGATCATGCGCGGGCGCGCAGCACGGCCATCAAATGGTCGTTCGTGATGCTGGCGGTGGGATCGATCGGCGCCGCGCTCGCCTATCTCCTCGCGCCGTATGCGATCAAGCTGTTCTTCCAGAAGGGCGCATTCACGAGCGAGGACACGATTGCGGTCACGAGCCTCTTTCGCTTCGGGCTTTCGCAGATACCGTTCTCTTTCGGGATGTGCGTGCTGATCCAGTTGTTCGCAAGCGAAGCGCGCTACAAGGCCATCACCGTCATCTCCGTGCTTGGCTTCGCGACCAAGCTGGCCGCCAATGCGGTGCTGATTCGCTTTTACGGTCCGCTGGGCGTGCCGCTCGGTACCGGCGTGGGCGCAGCCAGCGTGCTGGCCTGCTATCTCTTCTGGACCCGCTTCGCGCCGCCTTACGTCGGAACCGGCGAGCAAAGGTCATAACGGCCGCTGGTCGTCAGCCGCTCATGTCTGCGAGCGGCTGACGATCCGGCCACTGCTTCTCACGCGCCCCGCACCATGACGCCGTGACCGCGGCGCTGCACTTCCGACTCGTCCTCGACGCTGTAGTCCCTGTCCAGCACGGCCGCGGCGGCATAGACGCCCGGTTCCTCGATGACGCCCGCGTGATTACCCGGCACTTCCGCGACCGTCAGCCCGCCGCGTGCAATCTTGCGATACAGCGGCAGCGGGTCGCCCCGGTCCTCGTCGCGCAAGGCGGCGCGCACATAGACGATCCGTCCGCCCGCATACGGCTTCGGCCGATAGTTGTTCATCGCGGTGCGACACGTATCGCGCATGCGCCGCAACACCGGCGGCATCGGATCGGCGAGCGGCGCGGCCTGCGCCTGCGCCTGCGGCACGCGGCCGAGCCGCATCGATACCTTGTTCACGGCGGCGCGAAACTTGCCCGCCGCGAAAGTCACGCGCGCTTTCGGCGGCATGCCCGAGAGCGTCTTCCACAGCCGGCTCGCATAATCGCGCCGGAATTCGAGCAACGAGAACCACGGCAGCCAGCGCTCCTGGACGTAGGTGTCGAGCAGGCACACGAACTCCGTCTGCTCGCCCGCGCCGAACAACTGCTGCGCGATTTCGAGCGCGACCAATCCGCCGAAGGAGAAGCCGGCGAGCGCATAAGGCCCGCTCGGCTGTACCTTGCGAATCTCCTCGACGTACGTTTTCGCCATGTCCTCGACGCGGCGTTGCGGCGGCGTTTCACCGTCGAGTCCGAGCGCCTGCAGACCGTACACCGGACGCTGCTTGCGCAGACTCCCGATGAGCTGGGTGCATTCGAGCACCGAGCCCGTCACGCTGTGCACGAAGAAGAGCGGCGCGCCGTCGCCTTCGCGCATCGGCACGAGCACTTCCGATGTCTGTGGCAGCGCGCCGTTATCGATCACGTCGGCGAGTTTCGCGATGGTCGGCGCACGCAGCATGGTCGCAAGCGGAATCGGGCGTCCGATGATCGGCTGCAGTTCCGCGAGCAGCCGCGCCGCCAGCAGCGAATGCCCGCCGAGCTCGAAGAAATTGTCGTCGCGGCCGATCGGTGCGAAGGCGAACAACTGCTCCCATTTCGTCTGCAGCAGCCGTTCCAGTTCTTCGCGCGTGGCGTAGGACTGCGGCGATTCGGCCGGGCGGGGTTGCAAGGCGGGGTGCGCGCGGATTGCATCGAGCGAGGCGGGATTGCGCAGCGCGGCGGCGTTGGTCACGTCGAGTCCGTTGACCGCGTTGCGCACCGCCGCTTCAGTGAGCTTGCCGCTATGCGTGACCGGCAGGTCGTCGACGGCCGCGATCACATCCGGCACGTGCGCCGCGGACGTGCGGCGCACGAGATCGCGGCGAATCCGCGCGATCAGCGGCCCGCTGAGCCGCGCGCCCGGCTTCAGCGTGACGAGCAGCACGAGACGCTCGCCGACGGGATTGCCCGGTCCATCGGCGTTGGCGGCATCGCGCATGCGTTGTTGAACGACGATGCCCTCGCGTATCTCCGGAATATCGTTCAGCACGCCGTAGATCTCGCCCGGTCCGACATTGATGCCGCGCACGACGAGCACGCCATCGCTGCGCCCATGCATACGCGCGGTGCCTTCCGGCGGAAGCTCGATCTGGTCGCCGTGTGTCCATACGCCGGGATTCGCGCTGAAATACGCCTTGTGGAACCGCTCGCCGTCCGGGTCGTTCAGGAACCCGAGCGGGCGCGACGGGAACGGATTCGCGCACACCAGTTCCCCGGTTCCTTGCGTGCGCGCTCCGTCGCGCCACGCCTGAACGTCGAATGCGAGGCTCTTGCACTGCGCTTCGCCCGCGTACACGGGCAGGTTCGGATTGCCGAGCACGAAGCAGCCGAGGATATCGGTGCCGCCTGAAATGGATTGAAGCCGCAGCGGCTTCACGTTGTCGCGCACCCATTCGAACTGGGCGTCGAAGAGGATCGCGCCGGTCGACATCATCGCGCGCAGGGCGCTCAGGTCGAATTCGCGCGATGGCACGAGTCCGGCGTCCTCGCACATCTTCAGGTACGCGGGGCTCGTGCCGAACACGTCGACGCGTTCTTCGGCGACGAGCCGCCACAACGTATCGACCGATGCGATCGGCCCGTCGTAGGTCACGATTTCGACGCCCGATGCGAGGGCCGACAACTGCCAGTTCCACATCATCCACGCGCAACTGGTGTGGAAGAACATGCGATCGCCCGGCTTCAGATCGCAGTGCAGCCGGTGCTCCTTCAGATGCTCGATCAGACTGCCGCCCGTGCCATGCACGATGCACTTGGGCTTGCCGGTCGTGCCCGAGGAGAACATGACGAAGAGCGGATGATTGAAGCCGAAGCGCTTCCATTCGACGCGGCGCGGATCGCCGGCGGCGAGCAGCGCCTCGAGCGATTTGACGGGCGGCGCGGCGCGCACGGCCGACGGATCGCCGTCGAGGCAGACGACGCCCGCAAGCGTTGGCAGCGCGTCGGCGAGGATCGACAGCTTGTGCGCGAGCGGCGTGCCGGTGTCGAAAGACTGTGCGGCGGTATGCGCGAACAGGAAGCGCGGTTCGAGTTGCGTGAAGCGGTCGAGCAGCGTTTCGATGCCCATTTCGGTCGCGGCGGTCGACAGCGTCGCGCCGATCGCGGTCACGGCAAGCGCGGTGACGATCGCATCGGCGTCATTGCGCATCACGCCCGCGACGCGGTCGCCTTCGCGCAAGCCCAGTTGGGTAAGCGCGTCGGCGAGGCGAGCCACGCGCGCGCGCAACTCGCCGCGCGTGAGATGCACGCGGCGTCCGTCGGCATGGCAGGCGGTGAGCGCGGGCGCATCGGCGGGTGCGATGGAAAACCCGAGCAGGTTCTCGGCATAGTTCAGCTTGACGTTTGGAAAAAAGCTTGCGTGCTCGCATAGATCGCCGACGCACACGGGCTCCGCTTCGCCCGACCACTGCAGTCCATGCGTCCATTGCATGAAGCACTTCCAGAAAACGCGAAAGTTCCTGACCGAGAAGTCGTGCAATTCGCTGTAGCGCGTGAAAGGCTGACCCGTGTGTGCCTGCAGCGCCGCGGTGAACGCGGTCATCTGTGACTGTGCGGTGCGAACGGGGTCGTGGTCGAAAATCGGCAGACGTGTTCTCGCCTCGTTGGGCGATTCCGAACGATCCATGAAATGCTCCCTCAGCGGTTATGGCAATACCGGGTCCCTTCGGCTTGCCTTCTGTTTTTTCTTGACTCTTCGAGTTATGCGCGGCGCCTCTGGGCGCTCTGATTCGTCGAGGTCCGATTCCGGGCGGACGCGTGTCATCGACGATGAAGCGTATCGAGCCGAATCGCGCCGTAATGTGCGCAGAGGAACAAAAGACGTGGGCTGGCTGAAGGCGTCTGTCGGAAATCGGTAGGATTGACGCGGCTGTTGTGCAACAGATTGGAGAACGAACTATATGCTTGCAATAACCTTTCGAGCGGTCGATCGGCAGTGCGCTCTGAACGATGTCTTGCGCACGGACGCTTGCATGTTTCACATCGTCTAATGACTGTCTGAAAGAAGAGGTTCGACGGCAACATGTATTTCCCGGCACGAAGAAAATTCATGACCCTGGCACTGGCAGCATGCGTGGGTGGCGTGGTCGCGAGTCGCGCGTTCGAGCGCGATGGCGAGCGGGCGGATGGCATCGCCTATGGCAAGGCGCAACGCGAGCGGCTCGACGTCTATGCACCCGAATCGCGCGCGCGCGCGAACCTTCCCGTGGTCGTGTATTTCTACGGCGGCGGCTGGCAAAGCGGGCATCGTTCGGATTCGCGCGACATTGGGGAGGCGCTCGCCGAGCATGGCATCGTGACGGTAGCGCCGGATTACCGCATTTATCCGGACGTCGTTTTTCCGGGCTTTCTCGATGAAGCCGCCGCGGCCGTGCGCTGGGCGCGCGATCACGCGGCCGAATTCGGCGGCGATCCCCGGCGCATCTTCCTGATGGGTCATTCCTCGGGCGCGCACATGGCCGCGATGCTCGCAACCGATCCGCGCTATCTGGCCGCGCAGGGCATGGCGAACACGTCGCTTTCGGGAATGATCGGACTCGCAGGCCCATACGCCGCCATCCCGACGAGCGACCCTCACATGGACGAGATCTTTCCGGCGGCATTGCGCCAGAGCGCGCTGCCCATCGCGTTCCTTTCGGGCGACAAACCGCCGATGCTGCTCGCCGCGGGCACGGCGGATACCGATGTCGATCCGCGCAACAGCGATCGTTTCGCCGACGCGTTGCGCGCGCATCACGACGCCGTCGTCCTGAAAAAATATGCGGGATACGGCCACGATACGATCATCAAGTCATTCTCGGCGAAGCGGCGCAAGGACTCGCCCGTTCTCGCCGATGTCACCGCGTTCATCGACGCACACTGAGCACATGGCGGTCTCCGAGCACAGAAATAGACTTTGACAAAATCTGACTTTGCAGTAAAGTTACGTGCCATGGCGGTTCGCCGCACCGGAGAACAGGCATGGACCATTACACGCCCGAAAACTTCACCCTCACCCAGAGCGTCGGTTTCGCCGTCAACAAGGCGCGCAACCTTCTGGCCGCGGAACTCGACGCCGCCCTGAAAGATCTCGGCATCACCGCGCAGCAAATGGGCATTCTCATGTCCATGCGCGGCGGCGAGACGCAGACGCCGTTCGAACTGTCGAAACTGCTCGGCATCGACACGGGCCTCATGACGCGCATGCTCGACAAGCTCGAAGACAGAGGCCTGCTGCAACGCACGCGCAGTCTGGAAGATCGCCGCGTCGTGAATCTCACGCTGACGCGGGCCGGCGAGAAAATCGCGGAGGAATTGCCGCATATCGCGCCGGTCGTGGTGAACAGGCGTCTCAGGAAGTTCACCAAAAGCGAGTTTCAGGAATTCCGCCGGCTGCTGAACAAGTTTCTCGAAGACTGAGCGCGCGGCACAAGGCGTCCGCGCATTTTTTCCTCCATTTATCTGACGAGTCAGAAAATGAAAAAGCAACTAAATCGCCGTACGTTCGGTTTGCGGGTCGCGAGAACCGGCGTCACGCTGATGTTCGCCGCTGTGCTCGCGGCGTGCGCGAACTATTCCGGCATCCATAGCGACAAGGCATTGGCGCAGCCGCAAGACTACGCGACGCAGCAGAGCCTGCCCGCCGGCGAGGGCCGCTGGCCGGCGTCCGACTGGGCCGATCAGTTCGGCGATGCGCAACTGCGCGCGCTGCTCGACGAAGCACTCGCCGGCAGTCCGACGCTCGAACAGGCGCGCGCCCGCATCGCGGCGGCGTCGGCGTATAGCGAAACCGCGAAGGCGGGCACGCTGCCGCGCGTCGATGCGTCCTACTCCTACACGCGCCAACGCTATTCCGAGAACGCGCTCGTGCCGCCGCCGTACGCCGGTTCGTGGCAGTCGGAGAACAAGGGGCTCCTGTCCGCTTCCTACGATCTCGATCTGTGGGGCAAGAACCGCGCGGCGCTCAAATCCGCCGTGTCGCAAGAGCAGGCGAGCCGGGCCGATTCGGAGGCGGTGCGGCTCGCGCTCGACACGTCCATCGCGCGCACGTACAACCAGCTCGCGCGGCTCTATGCGTTGCACGACATCGCGCAGAACGAAGTCGACGAGCGCGAAAAGATCATGCGTATCACCGCGGGCCGCATCGCCAACGGGCTCGATACCGAAGTCGAACGCAAGACCGCGGAGGCCGACCTCGCATCGAGCCGTTCGGCGCTGTCCGCGCTCGATGGCCGCATCGTCGTGACGCGCTATCAGATCGCGGCGCTGCTAGGCAAGGGTCCGGACCGTGGCTTGTCGCTCGCGCGTCCGCAGCTCGGCATCGGCGATGAAGTGCGTCTGCCCGGCAATCTGCCCGCCGACCTCGTGAGCCGCCGGCCGGATATCGTCGCGGCGCGCTGGCGTGTCGGCGCAATGACGCACGACATCAAGGAGGCGAAGGCGGAGTTCTATCCCGACATCAATCTGAGCGCATCGCTCGGACTCGACGCCTTCGGTTTCGGCCGGCTGCTGACGGCAGCGAGCCGGACGATGTCGGCGGGCCCGGCGATCCATCTGCCGATCTTCGACGGCGGCGCGCTGCGAGCACAACTCAAGGATCGCTACGCCGAATTCGACTATGCCGTCGCGACCTATGACCAGACGCTCGTCACCGCACTGAGCGAGGTCGCCACGAACCTCTCGCAGATCCGCTCGACGGATGCGCAACTCGTCGATGCAAACGTCGCCCAAGACGCCGCGCACGGCGCGCAACAACTGGCGCTCACGCAATATCGCGCGGGCCTCGCGAATCAGTTGACGGTGCTGAACGCGCAGACCAACGCACTCGCGGCCGACCGCGCGGTCGCGAATCTGAAGATGGACCGGCGCGATCAGCAGATCGCGCTCGCGGCCGCACTGGGCGGCGGCTATACGGATACATCAGCCGATGCGCTCGCCGCGCGCTGATCGACAAACAGGGAACCGGAGCACCGACATGAGCGACATCACCACCACCGAACGCACGGACGCGAATCAATCGCCATCCGACACGACGACTCGCCCCCGCAGCAAGCGCAAGCTGCTGCTCTCGCTGCTCGCGGCGGCCATCGTGATCGGCGGCGCGGGCTGGGGCGGCTATTACTACACGACGGGCCGCTTCTTCGAATCGACCGACGATGCGTATGTCAGCGGCAATCTCGTGCAACTGACGCCTCAACTGAGCGGCACGGTGATTGCCGTGAACGCCGACGACACGCAGATCGTCCATCAGGGCGCGCCCGTCGTCACGCTCGACGCCGCCGACGCGAAAGCCGCGCTCGCCAATGCCGAAGCGAATCTCGCGCAAACGGTACGGCAAGTGAGCAGCCTGTACGTCAACAACGCGTATTACGCGGCGACGGTCGCGCAGCGCCAGTCCGATCTGACGCGCGCGCAGGCGGACCTGAAGCGCCGCATGGCGGTCGCCGACACCGGCGCGGTCTCCGTCGAAGACATCGCTCATGCGCGCGATGCCGTGAGCGCCGCGCAGGCCGCGCTCGACGCCGTGCGTCAGCAATCCGAGGCGAATCACGCGCTGACCGACCGCACGTCGATCGAACGCCATCCGAACGTGCAGGCCGCCGCGGCGAAGGTGCGCGACGCGTGGCTCGACAACGCGCGCAACACGCTGCCCGCGCCGGTGACGGGGTACGTCGCGCGCCGCTCGGTGCAGGTCGGCCAGCGCGTCGCGCCCGGCACGCCGCTCATGGCAATCGTCCCGCTCGACGGCGTCTGGGTCGATGCCAACTTCAAGGAGGTGCAGCTCGCGCATATGCGTATCGGCCAGCCGGTCACGCTGACCGCCGATGCGTACGGCTCGAAGGTGAAGTACCACGGCCATGTCGAAGGTTTTTCGGCGGGCACGGGCGCGGCCTTCGCGGTGCTGCCCGCGCAGAATGCGACCGGCAACTGGATCAAAGTAGTGCAGCGTCTGCCGGTGCGCATCCGGCTCGATCAGCGCGAACTGGACGCGCATCCGCTGCGCATCGGCTTGTCGATGCAGACGGAAGTGGAGACGCGCGATCAGTCCGGCACGCAGCTCGGCGCGGCATCGACGACTTCGTATCGGACCGATGTCTTCAGCCACTACGGCGCCGAGGCGAACGCGGAAATCGAACGGATCATCGCCGGGAACGTGACGGCTCATTGACGCGCATTTTTTCGTCGAAATATCTGACAGGTCAGTCATTAACGAATCAGGTAATGCCATGAACCCGACCACGCAACCCGCGCCGCTGCAAGGCGGCAAGCTCGTCCTCGCGACACTTGCCGTCGCGCTCGCGACCTTCATGAACGTGCTCGACTCGTCGATCGCCAATGTCGCGATTCCGACGATCGCGGGCAATCTCGGCGTCTCGGTCGACGAGGGCACGTGGGTCATCACGCTGTTCGCCGCCGCCAACGCCATTTCGATTCCGCTGACGGGCTGGCTCACGCAGCGCGTCGGCCAGATCAAGTTGTTCGTCTGGGCGATCCTGCTGTTCGTCGTGTCGTCCTGGTTGTGCGGCATGGCGCCGAATCTGCCCGTACTGCTCGCGGCGCGCGTTCTGCAAGGCGCGGTGGCCGGCCCGCTGATTCCGTTGTCGCAGGCCATTCTGCTCGGCTCCTATCCGAAGGAGAAAAGCTCGACCGCGCTCGCACTCTGGGCGATGACCGCGACCGTGGGCCCGATCGCAGGCCCGGCGCTCGGGGGCTGGATCACCGACAGCTATTCGTGGTCGTGGATCTTCTACATCAACATTCCGGTCGGGCTGTTCGCGGCGGGCGTGACATGGGCGATCTATCGCGAGCGCGAAACGCCGGTGAAGCGCGTGCCGATCGACAAGGTCGGGCTGATCTCGCTGATCGCGTGGGTCGCGTCGCTGCAGATCATGCTCGACAAGGGCAAAGACCTCGACTGGTTCAATTCGCCGGTGATCGTTGCGCTGGGCGTTTTCGCGCTCATCAGCTTCGTGTTCTTTCTGATCTGGGAGCTGACGGAGCGAAACCCCGTGGTCGATATCAAGCTGTTCGCGGGGCGCAACTTCCTGGGCGGGACCGTCGCGATTTCCGTCGCGTATGCGGTGTTCTTTTCGAACCTCGTGCTGCTGCCGCAATGGATGCAGGAATATCTCAACTACCGTTCCGTCGATGCCGGCCTCGTCACCGCGCCGCTCGGCATCTTCGCCGTGATCCTCGCGCCGGTGATGGGCAAGCTGATGCCGCGCTCAGACGCCCGGGTGCTCGCCACGCTCGCGTTTCTCGGTTTCGCCGCAGTGTTCTTCATGCGCTCGCACTACACGACCGGCGTGGACACCTTCACGCTCGTCGTCCCGACACTGCTGCAGGGCATTCCGACCGCGCTCTTCTTCGTGCCGCTGACGGCCATCATCCTGTCCGGCCTGCCGCCCGCGAAGATACCGGCGGCGGCGGGCTTGTCGAACTTCGTGCGCGTGTTCGCGGGCGCGGTCGGCACATCGCTCGCGAGCACGGGCTGGAATGACCGGACCATCCTGCATCACTCGCAACTCGTCGAGCAGGCGAGCGTGCATAACCCCTTGTTCGTCGATGCGATCGCTTCGGTGCAGAGCACGCTCGGCGGCAGTCCTTCGCAGGCGCTGGCGTTCTTCGAGCGTTCGTTGACGGCGCAGGCCGCGATGCTCGGCCTCAACGACATCTTCTGGCTGTCCGCGGTGATCTTCATCGCGATCGTGCCGCTCATCTGGCTGACCAAGCCGGCCAAGGGCACGGGGGCGGGCGCGGCAGGCGCTGGCGGGCACTGAGCAGTGGCGCGGGATCAGTGCTCGCCGCGAAAGACTGTTCGGCGAGCAGCCTCGCTTCGATCATCGAGGGGACACGCGCCGATACGGTGGACTGCGAAAGCCCGATGCGTCGAACGCGGCGTGCGCCTGTAAATGTCGCGTGATTTTCTCCGCTATCAACTCTCAATATCCGGGACGACCCGAATTGCCGGGGATGAGACGCCCGTCCTACTATCAAATCCCGCTGCCATCGCGGCCCGAGGTACCCCCGGGTTACACGTCCTGAAGCGCGCGCTGAAATCATGCGCGCCCCGCCTTCAGCCGACGCAAACCTACATTAGTTATTCGAACAATCGGGAGACAGGTATGCTCAGCGCACACGAATTCGCAACGCTCATGCTAGTCAAGGATGCCGCCGACCAGATCGGCGACCGCCACGAACTGGACACGCTTCTCGAACGTCAGCTCATCGCGATGGAGCAGCTCGTGAGCGGCGCACGGCTGCCTCGCATTACCGAAGACGGCGATCTGCTGCTGCGTGCGGTGCGGCGTCTTCATTGAAGTGTCGCGTGGGGCCCGCGTCATAGGCCTGATCGACGCTCCCCCGCGCGAATGCGCTGCGGGCCGGCAAGCAGCCGGCGTCACTCCCTGTCCCACGCCGCCGTGAGCGTCGCTCGTGCGTCGCGGCGGCATCCATGGGAGCGAGTCAACGCTGCGGTGCGCCCTCCCACGCGGGCAGCGTCGCACCGTGATACACGCTCAGAATCGACGAGGCGACATTGGCCTGCTGATAGCTCTCGACCAGGGCCTTGACCCACGGCGCCTGCGCATCCTTCGCATTCACCGCGATGAAGTTGCGATACGGATTGTTCGGCACCTTTTCCTGCGCGATGCGTTCCTGCGGAATCTTGATGCCGGCCTTGATCGCCCAGTCGGTGTTGACGACGGCCGCGTCGAGATCACCGATCGCGCGGCCGACGATGCCCGCATCCAGTTCCTTGATCTGCACGTGCTTCGGGTTGCTCGCGATATCGCGCGCGGTCGGCAGCAGGCCGACATTGTCCCGCAGCTTGATCACGCCGTTGGCCTGCAACAGCAGGAGCGCGCGCCCTTCGTTGCTCGGGTCGTTCGGCACGCCGATGGCCGCGTTCTGCGGCAGCGCATCGACTGATTTCCATTTGCGCGAATACAGGCCGATCGGCTGCACATAGGTGTAGCCCACGGGCACTATGTCGTAATGACGGGCCTGGATCTGCGCATCGAGATAAGGCTTGTGCTGGAACGAGTTGGCGTCGAGGTCGTGCTGCGCGAGCGCTTCGTTCGGCTGCGTGTAGTCGGCGAAGGTCGTGACCTTCACCGTGATGCCGTGCTTTGCGGCATTGGCGGCCACGGCGCGCCACACATCCTCGTCTTCGCCGGACATGATGCCGACGCGCACGGTCTGATTCGCCGCGAGCGACGGTTGCGCGCTCACGACGCCGCACGCGAGCAGGATCGAGAACAGAGTGGCTTTAAATGAATGCTTGATCTTCATGATGCACACGCATGCTGATGGAGGGAAGCGTGATGCTAGAGGCGCCGCGCGTGCACGACAAATAATATCGGGCACTATCGATATGCGTGACGAAGGAGGTTCGCGGCGAGCACTATCGATAGCACGATTTCTCATTTAGCCGCACAGGCGCGCGTTGTTAACATCGTCGGCGTGGGCATCGATAAAGATGCTTTTTTGAACGAGGAACAACGCATGTCCGACCGAAAGAACACGCCCTTCATTCCCGCGCGTCGCCGCACGCTTTTCACGCTCGCCGCGCTCGGTGCGGGGCTGTCGGGCGGACTCGCCGGGCGCATCGCGCAGGCCGCCGATGCGCCGAAGACCTTACGCATCGGCTACCAGAAGTACGGCAACTTCGTGGTGCTCAAGGCGCGCGGCTCGCTCGACAAGCGTCTCGCCGCGCAGGGCGTCAACGTGCAATGGCTCGAATTTCCCGCCGGGCCGCAACTGCTCGAAGGGCTCAACGCGGGCGCGGTGGATATCGGCACGGTGGGTGAAACGCCGCCGATCTTCGCGCAGGCGGCAGGCGTCGACTTCGTCTATATCGGGCACGAGCCGCCCGCGCCGCACGCCGAGGCCATCGTCGTGCCGAAGGATTCGAAACTCCAGTCGGTGGCGGAATTGCGCGGCAAGAAAGTCGCGCTCAACAAGGGATCGAACGTTCATTATCTGCTCGTCGAGGCGCTCAGAAAATCGAACCTGACGTGGTCCGACATCCAGCCGGTCTATCTCGCCCCCGCCGATGCGCGCGCCGCGTTCGTGCAGGGCAGCATCGACGCATGGGCGATCTGGGATCCGTATCTCGCCGCCGCCGAGAAGCAGGCCAGCGCCCGTCAGCTCACCGACGCGAGTGGGCTCGTGCGCAACGTGCAGTACTACCTCGCGACGCGCAAGATCGCCACGGCGCAGCCGCAACTCGTGCATGCGGTGCTCGAAGAACTGGATCAGGTCGATCGCTGGGCGCGTGACAACGTGCCGGCCGTGGCCGCGCAACTGTCTCCGCTCGTCGGGCTCGATACGGAGATCATCGAAACCGCGCTCAGGCGCACGTCATACGGCGTGCAGGCGATCGAGCCGGCCACGCTCGCTTATCAGCAGCAGATCGCCGATACCTTCACCGGGCTCAAGCTGATCCCGAAGAAGCTCGACGTGACCGAGGCGCGCTGGAACGTCGCCTGATCGCGGTTCCGGCGTTAGCACGATCGCGCATATCCTTCACGCGAAACGTTGGTTCGGCTGCGCGCGGTGCGTCGTTAGACTCGTCGGAGCGCCGCTGCCATCGCGCGCGGCAAGCACTCTTTCAACATACGACGAACAGACGAGGCAGATTCCGCGATGAATGTTTTCTGGTTCATTCCCACTCACGGTGACAGTCGCTATCTCGGCACGTCGCAAGGCGCGCGCGCTGCGAATTACGATTACTTCCGCCAGATCGCGGTAGCCGCCGATACGCTCGGCTATGAAGGCGTGCTCCTGCCCACGGGCCGTTCCTGCGAGGACGCATGGGTGGTCGCGTCGAGCCTCATTCCCGCGACGAGGCGCCTCAAGTTTCTCGTCGCGATCCGTCCGGGCCTGAGCTCGCCGGGATTGTCGGCGCGCATGGCATCGACATTCGACCGGCTTTCGAACGGGCGTCTGCTCATCAACGTCGTGACGGGCGGCGATCCGAACGAGCTCGCCGGCGACGGCGTCTTCCACGATCACGACACGCGCTACGAAATCACCGACGAATTCCTCACCATCTGGCGCGGCCTGCTCGAACAGTCGCACGACAACGGCAGCTTCGATTTCGACGGCAAGCACCTGCAATCGCAAGGCGGCAAGGTGCTCTATCCGCCGGTGCAGAAGCAGCACCCGCCGCTGTGGTTCGGCGGTTCGTCGGCGGCGGCGCATGAGATCGCGGCGAAGCACATCGACACGTATCTGACATGGGGCGAGCCGCCCGAGGACGTCGAAAAGAAGCTGGCCGACATTCGCCGCCGCGCCGCCGACGAAGGCCGCACGATCAAGTTCGGCATTCGCCTGCATGTGATCGTGCGCGAGACGGAGCAGGAAGCATGGGCGGACGCTGACAAGCTCATCAGCAAGCTCGACGATGAAACCGTTCGCCGCGCGCAGGCGCAGTTCGCGAAGATGGATTCGGAAGGCCAGCGCCGCATGGCCGCGTTGCACGGCGGCAACCGCGACAAGCTCGAGGTGTATCCGCATCTGTGGGCGGGCGTCGGGCTCGTGCGCGGCGGCGCGGGCACAGCGCTCGTCGGCAATCCGGAGCAGGTCGCCGGCCTCATGAAGCAATACGCGGAACTCGGCATCGACACCTTCATCCTGTCGGGCTATCCGCATCTGGAAGAGTCGTATCGCTTCGCCGAACTGGTGTTTCCGCTGCTGCCCGGTCGGCAGCGCGAACAGGCGAGCGGGCCGCTTTCGGGGCCGTTCGGTGAAGTCATCGGCACGTCGGAGCTGCCGAAGGTATCGGCATCATGACGCTGAATTCCATCGCTCGCCGCGCGCTGCCGTGGCTCGTGCCGGTGCTGATCCTGATCGCATGGGAAAGCGCCGCGCGCACGGGCGGGCTGTCATCGCGCGTGCTGCCCGAGCCGCTCGCGGTGGTGAAGGCGGCGTGGTCTCTGATCGAATCGGGCGACCTGTGGGCCAATGTCAAGGTCAGCGCGGGCCGCGCGCTCGCGGGCTTCGCGATGGGCGGCGGCATCGGCTTCGTGCTCGGTCTGGCGACCGGTCTCTTCAAGCCCGCCGAGGTCGCGCTCGACTCGACCGTGCAGATGATCCGCAACATCCCCGCGCTCGCGATGATTCCGCTCCTGATCCTGTGGTTCGGCATCGGCGAGGAAGCCAAGCTCGTGCTGGTCGCGCTGGGCGTGTTTTTTCCGGTCTACGTCAACACGTATCACGGCATCCGCTCGGTCGATCGCGATCTGATCGAGATGGCGAAGAGCTACGGGTTGTCCGGCTTCGCGCTGTATCGGCATGTGATCCTGCCGGGCGCATTGCCGTCGATTCTCGTCGGCGTGCGCTTCGCATTCGGCCTCATGTGGGTGATGCTGATCGTCGCCGAGACGATTTCCGCGCAATCGGGCATCGGCTACATGACGATGAACGCCCGCGAGTTCCTGCAAACCGATATCGTCGTGGTCGGCATTCTGCTCTATGCGCTGCTCGGCAAGGTCGCCGACATGGCCGCGCGTGCGATCGAACGCGCGACGCTGCGCTGGCATCCGGCCTATCAAACGAAGGCGCAATCATGAATCTCATCGACATCGACACACTGGCGCCTGCGTTCAGGCGCGTCGACACGCAAACGCCGCACGCACGCGCGCCATTCGCGGGGCGCGACCTCGCCGTCTCGCTGCGTGGCGTGGAGAAGCGCTTCGGCGAGCGCCGCGTGCTGGATCAACTGGATTTCTCGATCGAGCGCGGCAGCTTTGTGTCGATCGTCGGGCGCAGCGGCTGCGGCAAGTCGACCTTGCTGCGGCTCGTCGCCGGTCTCGATCGGGCGACGGCCGGCGTCGTGCAGCGCCATGCACCGGCGGCGGCGCGCGAACTGCAAGTGCGCATCATGTTTCAGGATGCGCGCCTCTTGCCGTGGAAGAGCGTGCTCGACAACGTGATGATCGGATTGCCGCGCAGCAAGCGCGATGACGCCCGCGCGACGCTCGCCGAAGTGGGTCTCGCCGAGCGAGAGAAGGACTGGCCGTCGCGACTGTCGGGCGGGCAGCGTCAGCGTGTGGCGCTCGCGCGGGCGCTCGTGCATCGGCCTGATCTGCTTCTGCTCGATGAGCCGCTCGGCGCGCTCGATGCGTTGACGCGCATCGAGATGCAGGGGCTGATCGAGCGCCTGTGGCGCGAGCACAAGTTCACCGCGTTGCTCGTGACGCACGATGTGCAGGAGGCGGTGTCGCTCGGCGATCGCATCGTGCTGATCGATGCAGGGCGCATCACGCTCGATACGGCGGTGTCGTTGCAAAGGCCGCGCACGCGCACGGCGCCCGGCTTCGCCGAACTGGAAGAGCAGGTGCTTTCGCGCGTGCTTCAACGTAGCTGACCGTGCGGTGCGCGCTTTGCGCGAGCGCGGGCCGCACTATGCATCCAGCGGCACCGCGCTGACGCACTTCAATTCGTCGAGACACACGCTCGACTTCACACCGCTCACGCCGGGAATGCGCATCAGCGTGTCGAGCAGAAACTCCGACAGGCCCTTCAGGTCCCGCGCGATCACCTTCAGCATGTAATCGATATCGCCGGTCACGGCGAAGCATTCCTGTATCTCCGCGAGCTTGCCCACGACGCTCTTGAATTTCGCCAGATCGCGCACGTGGCCGCGCTCCATCGTCACCTGGATGAAGGCCACCACGCCGAAGCCGAGCACCTGCGCATCGAGCCGCGTCTCGTAGCCCTTGATGACGCTCAGTTCCTCCAGCCTCCGATGACGCCGCAGCGTCTGCGCGGGCGACAGATTGATCGCTTCCGCCAGCTCGAGATTGGAAATGCGGCCGCGAGACTGCAGAATCCCGAGCAAACGCAGGTCGATACGATCGAACTCGATAGTCTGCAATTTTCTTTCTCCTATATCCTCAATGACGAAATCCGGATGCGGAAACTAGGGTTTGTCTGCGCGTCGTAGGAAATCATATTGTGGCGTAACAAATTTACACTGATTCCCCTAAATCGAGCGGGGACGTCCGAGGTCGGAGGCGTCCGGAATTCACCGCAGCACACAAGGAGAGAGACACGTGGCACATGAGGGAAAAGGCACGCTCAAGCGCGGCCTGAAGAACCGTCACATTCAGCTGATCGCGCTGGGCGGCGCGATCGGGACCGGGCTGTTTCTCGGCATTGCGCAGACGATCAAATCGGCGGGACCGTCGGTGTTGCTCGGCTACGCGATCGCGGGCATCGTCGCATTTTTCATCATGCGTCAGCTCGGCGAGATGGTCGTCGACGAGCCGGTTGCGGGTTCGTTCAGCCACTTCGCGGACAAGTACTGCGGGCAATACGCGGGCTTTCTGTCGGGCTGGAATTACTGGGTGCTCTACATTCTCGTGTCGATGGCCGAGCTTTCGGCCGTCGGCATCTATGTGCAGTACTGGTGGCCGGGCATCCCGACGTGGGTATCCGCGCTCGTGTGTTTCTGCTTGATCAACGCGATCAATCTCACGAGCGTGAAGTCGTATGGCGAGCTGGAGTTCTGGTTCGCGATCGTGAAGGTGGTCGCGATCGTCGGCATGATCGGCTTTGGCGGCTATCTGCTCGTCTCGGGCAGTGCGGGACCGGAAGCGAGCGTCACGAACCTGTGGCGTCATGGCGGCTTCTTCCCGAACGGCGTCTCCGGTCTCGTGATGGCGATGGCCGTCATCATGTTCTCGTTCGGCGGGCTGGAGCTCGTGGGCATCACCGCGGCTGAAGCGGATGACCCCACGCACACCATTCCGCGCGCGACCAATCAGTTGATCTACCGCATTCTGATTTTTTACGTGGGCGCGCTCGGCGTGTTGCTTTCGCTGTATCCGTGGCAGAAGGTCGTGACGGGCGGCAGCCCGTTCGTGCTGATCTTTCATGCGATGAACAGCAACTTCGTCGCGCATGTGCTCAATGCGGTGGTGCTCACGGCGGCGCTGTCCGTCTATAACAGCGGCGTGTACTGCAACAGCCGTATGCTCTACGGTCTCGCGCAGCAAGGCAACGCGCCGCGCGCGCTGCTCAAGGTGAACAAGCGCGGCATTCCGCTGATCGCGCTCGGCGTTTCCGCCATCGCGACGGCCGCGTGCGTGCTCATCAACTACCTGATGCCCGGCAAGGCGTTCGAGTTGCTGATGGGCCTCGTCGTATCGGCGCTCATCATCAACTGGGCGATGATCAGTCTTATCCATCTGCAATTCCGCCGGGCGAAGGCGCGTGCCGGTGAGACGACGGTGTTCAAGAGCCTTGGCTATCCGCTTACAAACTATCTGTGTCTTGCGTTCCTTGGCGGCATTCTCGTGGTGATGTGCATGATTCCCGATTTGCGCATTTCGGTGTATCTGATTCCGGTTTGGCTCGTCGTGCTGGGCGTGGGGTATGCCGTTCGCAATCGTCGTCGCGCGAGTGCGGCGTTGTCGCGCGTTTGAAGGGGGCCGTCATGTTCGAACACATCGAAGCCTATCCCGGCGATCGGATCCTTTCGCCGCCGGCTGCCGCGTGCCGCATGCCGGGCAGGGTAAGGTGAATCGGCATGCGGGGAAGGAAGACTTCGCATGCAGCGCGTCGAAGAACCCGCCAATCCCTAACACGGCTCTAGCTCTTCTCTTTCGCGCTCCCGAGAACCAAATGCGCGAGCGTCCCCAACACAATGCCCCAGAACGCCGACCCCAGCCCCAGAAAACTCATATTCGAAGCCGTCGCGAGAAACGTAATGAACGACGCTTCGCGATGCGCCTCATCCTTCACCAGCCCGACGACATTGGCCACGATCGCACCCAGCAACGCAAGACCCGCGAGCACGGCAACGAACGCATTCGGCAGCGCGCCGAACAGCATCACGACCGTTCCGGCGATGCATCCGCCCACGAGATAGAAGAGTCCGTTCGCGATCCCGGCGACATAGCGGCGCGCCGGGTCGCGATGCGCATCGGGTCCGGTGCACAGTGCCGCCGTGATCGCCGCGATGACGATCGTGATGCCGCCCGAGAACGCCACCAGCATCGACGCGAGGCTCGTCGTCATGAGGACCGGCCGCGTCGGCGTGTGATAACCGGAGGCGCGCAAGATCGCGAAGCCGGGCAGGAACTGACCCGTCAGACTGACGATGACGAGCGGCACCGCGAGACTCACGACCGACTGCCAGGTCCACGTCGGCATCATGAATACGGGGCGCGTGAGATGGAAGCTGACCGACGAAAAATGCGTCAGGCCGAGCGCCACGGCCAGCGCGACACCGGATGCCAGAACCAGAATCAGGCAATAGCGCGGCGCCCATCGGCGGAAAACGAGGAAGCTCGCCAGCATGCCGAGCGCGAGCCAGGGCGTGACGGCAACAGACTTGAACAGGCTGGTGCCGAACTGAAACAGGATGCCCGCCATCATCGCGCAGGCGATGCCTTTCGGTATGCGCTCGACGATCTGGTCGAACCACCTCGACACGCCGAGCACGAAGATGCATGCCCCCGCGACGAGATACGCGCCGATCGCCTCGCTCACCGGCATGCCGGGGAACAGCGTGACGAGCAAAGCCGTGCCGGGAGCGGACCAGGCCGTGATGATCGGCTGCTTCAGCCACAAGCTCAATGCGATGCCCGAGACGGCCGCGCCCATCGAAATGGACCATACCCAGGACGCGATTACATCGTTGCCGACATGCGCCGTATGCGCGGCCTGAAAGAAGATCGCGAGCGGCCCCGCATACGAGATGATGACCGCAAGCAATCCGGCGCTCACCGCCGCCACGGACCCGCTACCCTTCGGCGCGGCCGACATCAAACCGGGTTCCGTGTCGCGCTTCATGAAATCCTTTCGCCGATTCAGCGGATGGACGAAGGATGACGCGCGAGCGCGGTCACTTTCATCGTCATATACGCAAACAAGGGCAGGCCCGAGAGGATGGTGTGCAGTTCATCGTGCGAATCGACATCGAAGACGCTGTAGTTCGCATACTCGCCGACGATGCGATGCAACTGCTGCCATTTGCCTTGCCGTTGCAGTTCCTGAGAGTACTCCTTCTCGCGCGCCTTGATTTCATCGGCCTTCGCGGCGGGCATGTCGTGCGGCAGGTGTACGTCCATTCTTACGAGATAAAGCATGTCGTCCTCGGATCAGGTGTTGAGTGTGAGCGTTCAGGCGCGTTTGTCGCGGCGATAGAACGCGAGCTTTTTTTCATCGATCTGCAGACCGAGGCCCGGGCCTTCCGGCATGTGCAGGTCGAAGTCGCGATATTGCGGGCGCGCCGTGACGATGTCGTCCTTCAACAGCAGCGGCCCGAACAGCTCGGTGCCCCATGCGAGTTGCGGTAGCGCGCTGAAGCCATGCGCCGATGCAATCGAGCCGATGCTGCCTTCGAGCATCGTGCCGCCGTAAAGCGACACGCCCGCCGCATCGGCGATGGCGGCCGTGCGCATCATCCCGTAGATGCCGCCCGACTTCGCGATCTTCAGCGCGAACACGTCGGCGCATGCATGACGCACGAGTTCGAGCGCGTCTTCCGGTCCCGTCACCGCTTCGTCGGCCATGATCGGCACGATGAAACGCGCCGCGAGCCGCGCGAGCGCTCCGCGCTGCTCGCGCGGAGTCGGCTGCTCGATGAGATCGATGCCGGCCGCTTCCAGCGCTTCGATGCCGAGCGCCGCATCGGTTTCGCTCCAGGCCTGGTTCACATCGACAGTGACCTTGGCGCGGTCGCCGAGCGCGGCCTTGATCTTCGCTACATGCGCGACGTCATCGCGAACGCTGCGCCGGCCGATCTTCAGCTTGAACGTGTTGTGACGACGTTCGGCCAGCAACATTTGCGCTTCTTCGATATCGCGCTGGGTATCGCCGCTCGCGAGCGTCCAGAGCACGGGCAGCGTCTTGCGGACCGCGCCGCCGAGCAGTTCGGCTATCGGCACGCTCAGGCGCTTGCCCTGCGCATCGAGCAGCGCGGTTTCGATCGCGGACTTCGCGAAGCGGTTGCCGCGCGCGACCTTGTTCAGCCTGAGCATCGCGCCGTTGATGTTGGTCGCATCCTGTCCGACGAGCGCCGGCGCGAGATAAGTATCGATGGTCAGCTTGATGCCTTCGGGACTTTCATCGCCGTAAGACAGGCCGCCGATCGTCGTGGCTTCGCCAAGGCCCTCGATGCCGTCGCTCGTGCGCAGACGGACGATGACGAGGGTCTGGTGCTGCATCGTCGCCATTGCGAGTTGATGCGCGCGAATGGTCGGGAGGTCAACCAGGATCGCTTCGACGGAAGTTATTTGGGCGTTCATACCTGAAATGTCGGAATGGAAGGGTTGATGGAGTATTGCGCGCCCGTTTGCCGCCTGTCCAACACCGTTGACGTCTAGTGCCATACCCCCGAGGTATGACGCGCGTCATCGCCCCCGATCTGTGCGCGGCGTATAGACGATCCGCTCCTCCTCGTACAGCCGGTAGATGAGTTCGAGCATTTCCTTGATGTCGCGCGACTCGTCGAGCGCGCGCATGCTCATGATGATGGGCGACACGAGCGTCGGGTCGTCCAGTTCCTTGTAGCTCACGTCGTCGCGTTTCAGGCCGTAGACGCTGCTCGGCACGACGGAAATGCCTTCGCCCGCCGCGACGAGCCCGAGCGCGATCTGCAACTCGCGCACTTCATAGATCTTGCGCGGCGCGAGTGCGCGGTCCTGGAAGGCGGAGAGCACCTGATCCGCATAACTGGGGCGCGGCGCCTTCGGGAAGATGATCAGCGTCTCGTTGACGAGATCGCGCAGCGACAGCACGGGCTTCGCGAGCGAGAGCGGATGGCCGACCGGCAGCGCGACGATCATCTGCTCCTCGCGCAGAATCACGCGGCGGATGTTCGCATCCTCATGCCGAATGCGGCCGAAGCCCACATCGATGCGGCCGTCCTTGAGCGCGCGGATCTGGTCCATCGTCGACATTTCGTGAAGACTGAGCTCGACGGTGGCGTTCTCGTCCCTAAAGCGCCGGATGATCTTCGGCAGCATCCCGTACAAGGTCGAGCCCACGAAACCCACCGACAGACTCCGTTCGATATTGCCCACGCGACGCGTCATCGATTCGAGCTCCGCGGTCTGCGCGAGCAGCTGCACCGCGTGCGAATAGAAGAACTTGCCCGTCTCCGTGAGCTTGAGCGGGCGCGAGTTGCGTTCGAACAGTTGCACGCCTAGCGTCTCTTCGAGTTGCTGTATCTGACGGCTCAAAGGGGGCTGGGCGATATGCAGCCGCTGCGCGGCGCGCGTGAAATTCCGTTCTTCTGCCACCGCTACGAAATAGCGGAGATGTCGCAGCTCCATCTCTATACCTCCTGGATATGGCCCAATACTAAATCAGTGTTGGACTGGCCTTCTTTAGGTCCATTATCCTGCCTTCACGCTCTGTTTCAACACCCGACTATACCTTCCGAGCATATCTACACCGGTGCTGAAGCAAGGGTTAACCCCACCAGAAAATTGCGAGATTCAGGAGCAGACATGAGCATCGAAGTGTTCGATACGAAGGAAGTGCAGGAACTGTTGAAGGCCGCTGCCAATCTCGGGAGTCAGGACGGCAGCGCTCGCGCCAAAGAGATTACGCATCGCCTGTTGAGCGACCTGTTCAAGGCCATCGACGAACTCGACATGACGCCCGATGAAATCTGGGCTGGCGTCACTTACTTCAACAAGCTGGGTCAGGACGGCGAAGCTGCGCTGCTCGCCGCCGGCCTCGGTCTGGAAAAGTATCTGGACATCCGCATGGATGCCGAGGACCGCGAGGCCGATATCCACGGCGGCACGC
This sequence comes from Caballeronia sp. INML1, assembly GCF_023631085.1. NCBI lineage: Bacteria > Pseudomonadati > Pseudomonadota > Betaproteobacteria > Burkholderiales > Burkholderiaceae > Caballeronia > Caballeronia sp. INML1. The sequence goes on from NZ_JALQDT010000064.1 coordinate 107,114, forward strand.
CGCGCACCATCGAAGGCCCGCTGTATGTCGCCGGTGCGCCGGTGCGCGACGGCGTGTCGAAGATCGACCTCGATCCCGATGCAGACGCGGGTCCGCTCATCATTCGCGGCACCGTCACCGGCGCAAACGGCAAGCCCGTCGCGAATGCCGTGGTCGAATGCTGGCACGCCAACTCGAAGGGCTTCTATTCGCACTTCGACCCGACCGGTGCGCAGAGCGACTTCAACCTGCGCGGCGCGGTCAGGACGGGCGCCGATGGCACCTACGAATTCCGCACGCTCATGCCCGTGGGCTACGGCTGTCCGCCGCACGGCGCGACGCAGCAGCTGCTGAACGCGCTTGCGCGTCATGGCAATCGTCCCGCACACGTGCACTTCTTCGCGACCAGCGAGAACCATCGCAAGCTGACGACGCAGATCAATATCGAAGGCGATCCGCTCATCTGGGACGACTTCGCTTACGCGACTCGCGAGGAACTGGTGCCGCATGTCGTCGAAAAGACGGGCGGCACGGCGCTGGGACTCAAGTCCGACGCGTACAAGGAAATCGTGTTCGACATTCAGTTGACGCCGCTTGTGCAGGGCAAGGACAACCAGATCGTCCATCGCCCGCGCGCCGCAGCCGCTGCGTAACAGCGCGAAGCGCGCCTGAAGCGGCGACAACTCTGTCGCCGCCAGAATCTCTGCACCAATCATTCGACACCGATGCATGTGCTCCGTCACGGGAACGCGCATAGGGAGAACTCATATGTCCGCCATCACCGACAAAGCCAGTCAGCTCGACGAACTGCTGCAAACGGCCGTTCAGGACGACAAGGAAAGCGGCGTATTCCGCTGCCGCCGCGATATCTTCACGAACGCCGATCTCTATGAACTCGAGATGAAGCACATCTTCGAGAGCAACTGGGTATATCTCGCGCACGAAAGCCAGATCCCCAACAACAACGATTACTACACGACGTGGATCGGCCGCCAGCCCGTGGTCGTCACGCGCGACAAGACCGGTGAACTGCACGCGGTCATCAACGCCTGCGCACACAAGGGCGCGATGCTGTGCCGTCGCAAGCATGGCAACAAAGGCAGCTTCACGTGCCCGTTCCACGGCTGGACCTTCTCCAACACCGGCAAGCTGCTGAAGGTGAAGGACGAAAAGACCACCGAGTATCCGATTCAATTCAACACGCACGGCTCGCATGATCTGCGAAAAGTGCCGCGTTTCCAGAGCTATCGCGGTTTCCTGTTCGGCAGCCTCAATGCGGATTCGATGCCGCTCGAAGACTACCTCGGCGAGACGAAGGTCATCATCGATCAGATCGTCGATCAGGCGCCGAACGGACTCGAAGTGCTGCGCGGCAACTCCTCGTACATCTACGACGGCAACTGGAAGATGCAGATGGAGAACGGCTGCGACGGCTATCACGTCAGCACCGTGCACTGGAACTACGCCGCGACGATGGGCCGCCGCAAGGTCGAAGGCACGAAAGCGGTCGATGCCAACAGCTGGAGCAAGTCGGTCGCGGGCGTGTATGGCTTCGATCATGGCCACATCCTCTTGTGGACCCGGACGATGAATCCGGAAGTGCGGCCGGTCTACCAGCATCGCGAGGAGATCAAGGCGCGCGTGGGCGAAGTGCAGGCGGATTACATCGTCAATCAGACGCGCAATCTGTGCCTCTATCCGAACGTGTTCCTGATGGATCAGTTCAGCACGCAGATTCGCGTGGTGCGGCCGCTCGGTGTCGACAAGACCGAAGTCAGCATCTTCTGCTTCGCGCCGAAAGGCGAGAGCGCCGAGGACCGCGCGACGCGCGTCCGCCAGTACGAAGACTTCTTCAACGTGACAGGCATGGGCACGAGCGACGACCTCGAAGAGTTCCGCGCATGTCAGTCGGGTTATGCGGGCATCACGGCCATGTGGAACGACCTTTCGCGTGGTGCGCCGCTGTGGGTTCACGGTCCGGACGAGAACGCGAAGAACATGGGTATCAAGCCGCTCATTTCGGGCGAACGCAGCGAGGACGAAGGGCTTTTCGTCGTGCAGCACGAATACTGGGTGAACGTGATGCGTGACGCCCTGAAGAAGGAACAAGGGGAGGCACTGGCATGAGCTTCGATTACCAGAAAATCTGCGCGACGCTGTATCGCGAGGCGCGCCTGCTCGATGACCGTCAGTGGGACGAGTGGCTGGGCTGCTATGCGGAAGACGTCACGTACTGGATGCCCGCATGGGACGACGACGATCAGCTCACGGACGATCACGAGAGCCAGATCTCGTTGATGTATTACCCGGATCGCGGCGGACTCGAAGATCGCGTGTTTCGCATCAAGACCGAGCGCAGCGGCGCATCCATGCCCGAGCCGCGCACGAGCCACAACGTCACCAATGTCGAAGTGCTCGCCGAACGCGAGAACGAGGTCGACGTGCGCTACAACTTCGACACGCTCAATCATCGCTACAAGATCACCGACCATTTCTTCGGCACGATTTTCCTGACGCTGCGAAAGGCCGACGACATTCTGCTGATTGCGCACAAGAAGATTGTGCTTAAGAACGACTATATCCGTCAGGTGCTCGACGTCTACCACGTCTGATGCCCCCGGTGATGAGACACGAAGTAGGAGGCAACATGTCCAGCTACAACATTGCACTCAATTTCGAAGACGGCGTGACGCGTTTCGTCGAATGCAAGGCGGGCGAGAAGGTGCTCGACGCCGCGTTCCGCGCCAAGATCAACCTGCCGATGGATTGCTCCGACGGCGTATGCGGCACCTGCAAGTGCCGCGCCGAAAGCGGCAGCTACGATCTCGGCGACGACTACATCGAAGACGCGCTCTCCGACGACGAGAAGGAAACCGGTCTCGTGCTCACTTGCCAGATGGTGCCGTCGAGCGATTGCGTGATTGCGGTGCCGGCTTCGTCCACCGCATGCAAGACCGCGCAAAGCAAGTTCGCCGCGACGGTCACGAAGATAGAGCCGCATAACGATGCCGCCGTCGTGCTCGAACTGGACGTCGATGCCGCCACGCCCGCGCCTGTTTTTCTGGCGGGCCAGTACGTGAATATCGACGTGCCCGGCAGTGGTCAGCATCGTTCGTATTCGTTCTCGTCCGCGCCGGGGCAGACGAAGATCAGCTTCCTCATCAAGAAGATACCCGGTGGCGTGATGAGTACGTGGCTCGAATCCGCGCGGGCGGGCAGCACTGTCGAGTTGACGGGACCGCTCGGCAGCTTCTATCTGCGCGCCGTCGAGCGGCCGCTTCTGTTCCTCGCGGGCGGCACGGGCCTCGCGCCGTTCCTGTCGATGCTCGAAGTGCTCGCGCGCGCCGGCTCGCAGCAGAAGATTCACCTGATCTACGGCGTGACACGCGACCTCGATCTGGTGCAGGTCGACGCGATCGAGGCGTACACGGCGAAGCTGCCGAACTTCACGTTCAGCACCGTCGTCGCCGATGCGGACTCGAATCATCCGCGCAAGGGCTGGGTGACGCAGCATATGCCCGCAGAATCGCTGAATGACGGCGATGTCGATGTATACCTGTGCGGTCCGCCTCCGATGGTCGATGCAGTGCGCAAGCACTTCGACGACAACGGGGTGAAGCCCAACAGCTTCCACTACGAGAAGTTCACTCCCAACGCCGCGCCGGTGACCGCATGAGCACACAACGATTTGCCGGCAAGGTGATGATCGTCACCGGCGCGGCGCAGGGCATCGGACGCGGCGTGGCGCTGCGTGCGGCCGCCGAGGGCGCGAAGGTGCTGTTCGTCGATCGCGCGGACTTCGTATCCGAAGTGTCCGCCGAAGCGCCGGGCGCGGAGACGGCAGGCTTCGTCGCGGATCTCGAGACCTATGAAGGCGCAGCCTCGGCGATGGCTTTCGCGGCGCGCAAATTCGGCGGCATCGATATTCTCGTGAACGGCGTCGGCGGCGCGATCCGCATGCGTCCATATGCCGAGTTCGAGCCCGCGCAGATCGACGCCGAAATCCGACGCTCGCTCATGCCTACGCTCTACGCCTGTCACGCGGTGTTGCCGTATCTGCTCGAGCGTGGTCGCGGAACCATTGTGAACGTGTCTTCGAATGCCACGCGCGGCATTCGACGCGTGCCCTATTCGGCCGCGAAGGGGGGTGTCAACGCGATGACGCAGGCATTGGCGATGGAATACGGCGAGCGCAATATTCGCGTGGTCGCGGCCGCGCCGGGCGGCACCGAAGCGCCTGTGCGACGCGTCCCGCGCAACGCGAGCGGCGATAGCGAGCAGGAAAAAATCTGGATGGGCGAAGCGGTGAAGCAGGTCACCGAATCGACCTTCTTCAAGCGCTACGGCACGCTCGAAGAACAGGTCGCACCGATTCTCTTCCTCGCTTCGGACGAAGCGAGTTATATCACCGGCGCGGTATTGCCGGTCGCCGGCGGCGATAACGGTTGAGTCTGCAGGAGACACATGCCATGAGTGAACACAAAGCTATCGTTCCGGCGGGAATGGAAGCGGTCTATGAAAAGATTCGCTACGCGCCCGCGATCAAGGCCGGCAACACGATTTACGTGTCCGGGCAGATCGGTCGTGATGCGGCCATGCAATTGGTCGAAGGCCGCGAGGCGCAGATCGTGCAGGCATTCGAGAATCTGAAGCGGGTGCTGGAAGCGGCGGGGGCGTCATTGAGCGATGTCGTCGACGTGACCACCTTCCACACGGACATGCGCGATCTGCCTTTGTTCATGCAGGTGCGCGACCGCTATCTGAACACGCATCCGCTGCCTGCGTGGACCGCCATCGGCGCGCACATGCTGGGCGGCGCGGCGGGTTATGTCGTCGAAATCAAGGCAGTCGCGGTATTGCCTTAGTCAGGAAACTGAACGCCGCGCAATTCCCGGCCGCATAGCGGGAAACCAGACCGGGAACGGACGCTGGTATCAGATAAGAACGTCAACGCGGGTATTCATCGGTGAGCCCCGGCTTTTTGCTGCGCTTTCAGTGCGGCAAGGGAAGCGCGCGTGCGCGTGCATCGAGCCGTCGAATCAATCCAGAAAGAAAATCGCGGAAATCAAAGCAAGTCCTACATTAATGGAGACAACCATGCGTCCTATCGACGTTCAGAAGTTATGCGACGATGCCCGGTTCACGAAATTTCATTTGCTACTGCTTTTCTGGTGCGCGCTCATCATCATTTTCGATGGATACGATCTCGCGGTCGTCGGCATTGCGCTTCCATCGATCATGAGCGACATGGGCATTCAGCCGACGAGCGCCGGATTCATGGTGAGCTCCGCCTTGCTCGGCATGATGCTCGGCGCGGTGTTCCTCGGAACGATCGCCGACCGGATCGGCCGGGTGCCCGCAATCGTCATTTGTCTCGTGCTGTTCAGCGTCTTCACGGCCGCCGCGGGACTGACCCGGGACCCCGTGATCTTCGGTGTTGCGCGCTTCCTTGCGGGACTCGGCATCGGCGGTGTCATGCCGAACGTCGTGGCGCAGATGACGGAGTATTCTCCGCGCAAGATCCGCAGCACCATGGTGACGTTGATGTTCAGCGGATACTCCGTCGGCGGCATGCTTGCGGCGCTCGTCGGCAAGGGCATGATCGAGCGCTACGGCTGGCAGTCGGTGTTCATTGCCGCAGGCGTGCCCGCGCTTCTTGCTCCGGTGATTCTCAAGTACATGCCCGAATCGCTCGCGTTCCTGGTGCGAAACAATCGCGCGGAAAGCCTGAAGAGCATTCTTGCGCGCGTCAATCCCGCCTACGTGCCGCAGCAAGACGACACCTTTTCGCTTTCCGACCGCGAAGCCGCGCCCGGTTCGACGATCGCAAGGCTCTTTGCCGAGGGCCGCGGACTGAGCACGGTCATGTTGTGGATCGCGTTTTTCATGTGCCTGTTCATGGTCTACGCGCTGAGTTCGTGGCTGACGAAACTCATGGCGGGCGCCGGACACAGCCTCGGCTCGGCCCTCACGTTCGTTCTCGTCCTGAACTTCGGTGCGATGATCGGGGCGATTGGCGGCGGATGGCTCGCTGACCGCTTCAACATCAAGCACGTCCTCATCGCGATGTACGCGCTCGCGGCCATCTCCATCAGCTTGCTGGGCGTGAAGGTTCCGACAGGCGTGCTGTTTGTCCTGGTCGGGCTGGCGGGCGCTTCGACCATCGGCACGCAGATCGTCACCTATGCGTTTGCCGGACAGTTCTATCCGATGGCCATTCGATCGACAGGCATCGGCTGGGCGTCGGGCATCGGACGCAGCGGCGCGATTCTCGCGCCCATTGTGATCGGCTTTCTCGTCAGCAGGGCGCTGCCGCTCCAGCAGAACTTCGTCGCCATTGCCATTCCCGGCGTCATCGCGATGCTGGCGGTCTGCCTGATCGATTCACGTCGTTCCAGGCGCGACGCTGGCCCGGCCGTCGCGCCACAGGCCGATCCGGTTTGACGCACTCGCCCGAGCACGCCCCGCACTCATTCCTTTCGGGATGTCGGCTGCCGGGGCTTCTGTGGCTCGGAAGGCGCGCCGCGTTGCGTCGGCGCTCGCGTGCACGCGTCCGGCGGCGTGACATAGGGCAAGTCGTCGCAGCAGCATGCGTAGACCGGAAAGCCATACGCGTTGGTGCGGATGATGGTCGTCGGCCCGTGCAGCGGGCACACCGCTTTCATGGCGCCTCCTGAAATTCGATAGTCGACGCGTCTATCGTACACGGCGCGCGCGGTCATCGGCGCCAATGCGCTGCCGATTGACCCAAGTCAAATTCCCGCTGCGGGCACCGCGATAAAGTCGGAAACGTTCATCCACTTCGCGCCATGCCAGGGAGCTCGCAGATGAAGGCACTCGTCTATCACGGTCCCGGAAACAAATCCCTCGACGAGCGGCCCCAGCCGACGCTTGCCGCGGCCACCGATGCGATCGTCCGCGTGACGCGCACGACCATCTGCGGCACCGATCTGCACATCCTCAAGGGCGACGTGCCCACCTGCGAGCCCGGGCGCGTGCTCGGGCACGAAGGCGTGGGCATCGTCGAGGAGGTGGGCGCGGCGGTATCGGCATTCAAGCCGGGCGATCACGTGCTGATCTCGTGCATTTCTTCGTGCGGCAAATGCGAAGCGTGCCGGCGCGGCATGTATTCGCATTGCGCGACAGGCGGCTGGATCCTCGGTAACAAGATCGACGGCACGCAGGCGGAATTCGTGCGCATCCCGCATGCCGATACGAGTCTCTATCCGATTCCGGCGGGCGTCGAGGAAGACGCGCTCGTCATGTTGTCGGACATTCTTCCGACGGGCTTCGAATGCGGCGTGCTCAACGGCCGCGTGCAGCCGGGCAGCACGGTCGCGATCGTCGGCGCGGGACCGATCGGTCTGGCCGCCTTGCTCACGGCGCAGTTTTACGCGCCTGCGCAGATCATCATGATCGACCGCGACGCGCATCGGCTCGAAGTCTCGCGCACGTTCGGTGCGAGCGCGTGCATCGACATCACGGGCATGGAGCCGGTCGCCGAAATCATGCGTCTGACCGATGGCGCGGGCGTCGACTGCGCGGTGGAGGCGGTCGGCGTTCCGGCGACCTTCGAGCTATGCCAGCAGATCGTCGCGGCGGGCGGGACGATCGCGAACGTGGGCGTGCACGGCGTGAAAGCCGATATCCATCTCGAATCGCTCTGGGATCGCAACATCACGATCACGACGCGCCTTGTCGATACGGTCAGCACGCCGATGCTGCTCAAGACCGTGCGTGCGGGACGGCTTCAGCCGAAGCAACTCATCACGCACCGCTTCACGCTCGAGCGCGCGCTCGATGCTTACGATACCTTCAGCCGCGCGGCGCAAACCCAGGCGCTGAAGGTCATCATCGAAGTGGCGTGACCATGGAAAGCGTGAGCGTGCCGACAGTGCTCATCGGTGTCTTCGTGGAGCGCATCGAACGCAAGCTCGGGCGCGTCGACAATCTGAAGGGGGCGGCGTGAGCGGAAGCAAAGGCCGGGTGACCATGTACCGCAAGATCATGGTGGCGCTCGATGGCAGTGCGTGTTCGCAACGCGCGCTCGACGAGGCGATTCGCATCGGCGCGCGCGCGAGGGTGCGGGTCGTGCACGTCATCGACGTGGCCGCGCTTTCGTCGTATCCGGCGCAGTACCGTGTGAGCGTTCGTGAGCAAGGCGCGCACGCGCTGGAGATCGCGTATGCGCGTGCGCTCGATGCGGGCATCGAATGCGAAACCGAACTTGCCGAAACACGCGATGTGACCGACACGATCGCGAAATGCCTGCAGCGCCGCGCGGTGCAGATGCTCGCGGACGTCGTCGTCATGGGCACGCACGGCCGCACCGGATTGCGCAGGCTTGCGCTCGGCAGTGTCGCCGAAGCGTTCGTCAGGCGCTCGACGTGTGCCGTGCTGCTCACGCGCGAGACGAGCGGTGCGTCGGGACATGCGTGAGGATCGCATGCTCTGACCGGAGAAGCGGCCGGCTCACGATCAAAACTCGTCTAACGCCGGTCCACGCGGCCGTATTGATCCAGATCAATACGCACCACGAATCCGTGGCAGAGACTGAGGGGATATGTCCTGAACGTCGAACCACCCCGCATCGATGCACCACGAGGTATCGGCATGAACATTACGTTTGCAAGCCAGCCGCCCGTCTATCAGGGCGATGTCCCTTCACTCACCTTCGCCGCGTTCGCCGACGGCGAGCGCATCGCGTGCACCATTTCCGCCGAGGCGCTGGAGGATCACTTCGGCGCGGCCTCCTGGCGGGAGGAAGATTTGCAGCAGGCTTTCGAAAGCCATCGCTCGTCGATCGAAGGCGCTGCCGAACACCTGCTGAACCGCGTCGGCGGCACATCGGTCATGCTGCGCAGCGGATTTTTCCGGTTTCGCCGGGCGCGCGCTCAGACGTCGTCGAGCCGGGCCTGACCGGGAAACCGCACGCACGCGCGATCCGCCGCGTTCGACTGACTCAAGGTGACGCCGGGACGCCGTTGTCGGCGCGACGTGTGAGCGGAATTTCCACGAGGATGCGAAAGCCTTCGCCGGGCGCGCTGCGAAACTCGATGACGCCGCCCAGCTGACGTACGCGCTCGCCCATTCCGAGCAGGCCGAACGTCCCGGCGGCGCGCCCGCGTGTGACGTCGGCGCCGCAACCGTCATCTTCGATCGTCAGCGTGCAGCGCGACCGCGTGCAGGCGATCGCGATGCGTACTTCGCTCGCCTGCGCATGGCGCACGACGTTCGTGAGCGCTTCCTGCACCAGCCGGAAAACCGACGTGGAGGCGCTCGTGTCGATTCCGCCTTCCTCACCTTCGATATGCAGTTGGATCGTCAGATCGTAACGCCGGCGAACGTCGCAGACGAGCCAGTCGATCGCGGCGAAGAGCCCGAGATCGTCGAGCACGGGCGGGCGCAGGCCAGCCGCGATTCGCCGCACCGATCCGATGATCGTGTCGATCTGCGTCTGCATCGCGGCGATCTGCGCGCCGGCGTCGAGCGTCGATAACTGCATCTTCAGCGCGGCGAGCTGCTGGCCGAGATCGTCGTGCAATTCGCGGGCAATCGACGCGCGCTCGTTTTCGAGCGCGCTCTGCACGTGCGCGGACAGTTCGCGCGCGTGCTGCAACTCGGTGAGCCGCAGCCGGTCGGTCATGTCGCGCGTGACCTTGGCGAAGCCGAGCAGATTGCCGCGCGCGTCGCGCAGTGCCGTGATGACGACATTCGCCCAGAAGCGGCTCGCATCCTTTCGGACGCGCCAGCCTTCGTCTTCCACGCGACCGGCCTGCGCCGCTATCGAAAGCTCGTTTTGCGGCTTGCCCGCCGCGATGTCGTCGGGCGGATAGAAGACGGAAAAATGACGGCCGACGATCTCCCGCGCGTCATAGCCTTTGATCCTCTTTGCGCCGGAGTTCCACGTCGCGACGTTGCCGTGGGCGTCGAGCAGGAAGATCGCATAGTCTTCGACGGCCTCCACGAGAAGCCGGAAAGACGCATCGTTCTGCAGCGCGGACGAGAGCGGGGCGCGTGGATCGTCGGGTACGGCTGCTGAGGCGTTCGTCATCGTTGCTGGGCCCGGTCGCGCAAGCAACGTCCGACGCGTTGCAATGCTATTGCGTGGTCAACGTGAAAGGCGGCAACGGCATATCGTCACCGTCCAGAAAAGCGGTCGCACAGCGAACCGCGAAACCGAGCGCGCCATCCCTGCTCGCGAAGGCGCCGAGATTGCCGAGCGAGGTGGCATGGCCGTCCTCTTCCAGAATGGACGCGGTTGCGACGAATGCATTGCCTACTTGAGTGACGGAGGGCTGAAAAGCCGCTCCCCGATGATAGATGATCATAGATTGTGCCGAAGTGGTCGAAGCGCGAGCGGCATGCATGCCGCCGGGTGCGCGGGATCAGGCGTGCTGGACAACGCGAGCGCCGTTCGAATGGGGCGGATGTCGCATGGATTGTCGATGATCGATTTCGGCCATGCCATAGGCAAATGCATAGCGCACGGCGCCTGTCGCGCTCGTAAATTCGCCGAGCATGCCGCTCGAACGGCGCGTGCCGTCCGGTTCGCGCACGATGAGCATTGCCGTGTAGCGATCCTGTTCCAGCACGGCCGTCGCGCTCAGCACGTGGCCTTTGTAGATGAGATCTGTGGTTTGGGTCATCGGTCTCTCAGGTTTTATGTTTTCGATGTACCGCGTGTCAGTCCTACATTTCGTAAGCAATAAGCCTAACCGTTCAATTTTTGTCGTCTTACCCGATTTAAGCTTTTTTACTTTTTTCCGGTGATCGCTTAAGTCGGATGAAATAAATACGCGTGGACATGGATCGCGCGCATCGTTCCGCCAATTCCTAGCCGTCGCCCGACGATCTTTTCCCTTGTTAAGCCGGCACAGACAATAATCGCCACAGCACCGGGTCCGAGCCCGGTGAACGGAGATCCACAGATGAAAGGGCATTTATCGGTTGGCGTAACCGCAGTTGCCATTGCAGCGATCATCGGTGGATGCAGCGGGGGAAGCTCCAGCTCCGATCCGTCCACGGCTTCGGGAGGCTCGTCATCGGCATCCGGCCCGGCTGCGGCGTCGGGTCCATCGTCGCCGGCAAGCGGCGCGAGCGCGCCGTCCAGTGCAAGCACGCCCGCGACGACCAAGCCGTCCGCATCGACGCCGATGGATGTCACCACGTATCACAACGACATCCGGCGCACCGCGCAGCAGCTCGCGGAGACCCGGCTCACGCTCGCCAACGTGAACGCATCGACGTTCGGCAAGCTCGGCTTCTATACCGTCGATGGCCCCGTCGATGCCCAGCCGCTCTTTCTCGGCAACGTGCCGATCGCGGGCGCAGCGCATAACGTGCTGTACGTCGCAACCGAGAAAGCGAGCATCTACGCGTTCGACGCCGATACGGGCACCGTGCTCTGGCACGTCTCCACGCTGCTCGCGGGCGAAGTGCCGAGTGACGATCGCGGTTGCGACCAGACCACCCCGAGCATCGGCATCACGGCGACGCCCGTCATCGATCGCGCGCGCGGGCCGAATGGCGCGATGTATGTCGTCGGCATGTCGAAGGACAGCGGCGGCGCGTATCACCAGCGCATTCACGCGATCGACATCGCGACGGGCGCGGAACTCTTCGGCGGCCCGACGGAAATCACCGGCTCGTATCCCGGCACCGGCTCGGGCAGCGTGAACGGCGTCGTGCCGTTCACGCCCGCTCAGTACATCGAGCGGGCGTCGCTGCTGCTCTTGAACGGCGTCGTCTATACGGCATGGAGTTCGCATTGCGACGCGTTGCCATACACGGGCTGGGTCATGGGCTACAGCGCGGACACGCTGAAGCAGACGGGCATCCTGAATGTCACCCCGAATGGCCAGATGGGCGGCATCTGGATGGGCGGCGCGGGTCTCGCATCGGATGGCACGTCGATCTATTTCCTCGACGGCAACGGTACCTTCGATCCGACCACCAACGCGCAGGAGATGCCCAACAAGAACGACTTCGGCAATGGCTTCCTCAAGGTCACGCCGACGCCTGCGCTGGCACTTCGGGTGACCGATTACTTCGAGCCGTCGGACACCGTCGCGGAATCGAACGCGGACCTCGACCTCGGCTCGGGCGGCGTGCTGGTCCTGCCCGATGTCACCGATATCAACGGCAACGTGCAGCATCTCGCGATAGGCGGCGGCAAGACGCGCGTGCTCTATGTCGTGAATCGCGACGCGATGGGCAAGTTCGATTCGAATGCCGATCACATCTATCAGCCGCTGTACTCGACGATCACCGGCCCGCTGTTCACCGCACCCGCGTTCTACAACAACACGATCTATATCGGCCCGGCGGGCGATCACCTCAAGGCGCTGCCGGTCGTGAACGCGGTGGTGGCGGCGGCCGCGTCGAGTCAGACCACGAGCCCGGCGGGCAACTGGAATTTCCCGGGTCTCGCGCCCGTCATCTCCGCGAACGGCAACACGAACGGCATCGTATGGGGCGTCGAGAACACGTCGCCCACGGCCGTGCTGCATGCGTACGACGCGAGCAATCTCGCGACCGAGCTCTACAACAGCAATCAGGCGGGCACGCGAGATCAGTTCGGCAATAACAAGTTCATCTCGCCGACGATCGCGAACGGCAAGGTCTACGTGGGCACGAAAACCGGCGTCGCCGTATTCGGCTTGCGATGAAGCGTTCCGTATGGGAAACGTCCGCATCGGGATAAGATCGCGGAACTTCAACCCGTGGAGCGATTTCATGCAACTGACCCGTCTTCTCGTTCCGACCTTCGTCCAGACGCTGAAGAACCTTTCGACGTGGCTCGACAAGGCGGCGGCGCAGCAGCAGGAGAAGGACGCGAACCCCGATGCGCTCATGACCCTGCGTCTCGCGCCGGATATGTATCCGCTCGCGGCGCAAGTGCGCTTCGTGTGCTTTCAGGCGCAGGAGCCGGCGTACAGATTGCGCGGAGAAAACGTGCCGCAGAGCTTGCTTGGCGTGCGTGAAGAAGGATGGAAGTCGAACGAGGAGCCCGGCTCGTTTGCTGACGCGCAGGCGCGCATCGCCGGGGCGATCGCATTTCTTTCGAGCCTTGCGCCCGATGCGCTCGATACCGGAACCGACGCGCAGATCGCGCTCGATCTGCCGAACGGCATCGTCTTCGATATGACCGGCGAGCAGTACGCGCGCGACTGGTCCTTGCCGCAGTTCTATTTTCACGCCGTGACCGCGTACGCGATTCTGCGCCATCACGGCGTGCCGCTCGGCAAGCCGGATTACGTCGCGCATATGTTCGCGTATATCCGGCCCGGCACGTTGCCGCAGGGTTGAAGCGTCAGGGCGTCACGCGTTCGACATCACGCCGCGTTGGTCGTCGGCACGATCCTCGTTGCCGTGACGCAGGCGCGTGCTGCACACCGCGGCGAACAGCAGCGCGATCGCGAGACACACGAGCCCGTTCATCGCGCGGCCGGTCGTCTGTTCGATGATGCCCATCACCGTCGGTCCGACGAAGCCGCCCAGCAGGCCGCACGAATTGACGAGGCCGAGGCCGCCCGCGAGCGCACTGCCCGAAAGACGCGACTGCGGGAAGGTGAAGATGATCGACTGCACCACGAAGAACATCAGCGCAGAGAGGCACACGCCGAGCAGCCCGATCACCGGCGACGCCCATGCCGCGATCAGCATGCCCGAGGCCATGATGACGAGCCCGGCGATCAGGATGCGACGGCTCTTCGACGAATCGCTCGCGAAGCGCGGCAGCGTGGCTGCGCCGATGGCGGCGGCGACCCACGGCGTCGCGCTGAGCAGGCCGATCGTCAGCGGAGAAAATTTCCCCGACGCGCCGATGATGCCCGGCAGGAAGAAGATCACCGTGTAGATCGTCAGCTGATGGCAGAAGTAGACGAGAATCGCGAGCCACACCTGACGGTCGCCGAGCACGCTGCGCAACGCGCCCGTGCCGTGGCGGCCGCCCTGCGCGTCCTGTTCGGCGGCGAGGCGGCGTTCCAGCGCAATGGCGTCCTCGCGTGAAAGCCACGGCGCGCTCGTCGGGCGATCGGGCAGCATCTTCCACACGACGAACGCCAGCAGGATCGCGGGTACCCCTTCGATCACGAAGAGCCATTGCCAGCCGTGAAAGCCGAGGCTGCCGTCGAGTTCGAGCAGCGCGCCGCCGAGCGGACCGCCGACGATATTCGCCACGCACACGCCGAGCAGGAAGTAGCCGGTGGCGCGGGCGCGTTCCTCGCGTCCGAACCAGTACGTCAGATAGAGCATCACGCCGGGGAAGAGTCCGGCTTCGGCCGCGCCGAGCAGGAGGCGCATCACGTAGAACGAAGTCTCGCCGGTGACGAAGGCCATCGCGACGGAGAGCGCGCCCCACGTCACCATGATGCGCGTGATCCAGAAACGCGCGCCGACCCGGTGCATGATCAGGTTGCTGGGAATCTCGAAGGCCGCATAGGTCAGGAAGAACAGACCCGCGCCGAGTCCGTATGCCGCGGCGGAGATGCCGAGATCGATGCTCATCGAATGCTTCGCGAGCGCGATATTCGTGCGATCGAGAAAGCTGATCACATAAACGATTACCAGCAGGGGCATCAGCTTGCGCAGCATCAGGCGGTTGAGCGACGCGTGCGAAGCGCTCGTCGTGGTGGGCTTGGACATGATGACTCCCGGAATCAGAATGGGCGCGGGATGCGCGCGGGTAATGCGGTGTCGGGAAGGCGTTTCAAGAAAGTGTCTCCGTAAGCGTTGTATTTTTAATGGCGTGAGCACGCGCCGATCGCGCGGCGCGTGCGCTCGAAAATCAGAAGTTCACGTTGTCGCCGCCCTTGAGCGAGAGCATCTGACGCGCTTCGGCGGGCGTCGCGACGTCGAGCGACAAGCCTTCGATCACTTGACGGATCTTGCGTACCTGCGCCGCGCTCGACTCGGCGAGCTGACCCGGCCCGATCCACAGCGAATCTTCGAGACCCACGCGCACGTTCGACCCCTGAGCGACGCCGATCGAGCCGAGCGGAATCTGATTGCGCCCCGCGCCGAGAATCGACCAGACATAGTCGTTGCCGAAAAGACGATCGGCGGTGCGCTTCATGTGCGCGAGATCCTCGGGATGTCCGCCGATGCCGCCCAGCAAGCCGAATACGCTCTGCACGAAGAACGGTCCCTTGACGAGCCCGCGATCGACGAAGTGCGCGAGGTTGTACAAATGCGAGATGTCGTAGCACTCGAACTCGAAGCGGGTGCCATTGGCCGAGCACGACGTCAGGATGTATTCGATATCGGCGAACGTGTTCTTGAACACGAGATCGCGGCTCTTCTCGAGATGCTGGCGTTCCCAGTCGTGCCTGAGTTCCTTGAACCGGTCGAGCATCGGATAGAGGCCGAAGTTCATCGAGCCCATGTTCAGCGATGCCACTTCCGGCTGGAAGTGATGCGCGGGCTTCAGGCGTTCCGCGACCGTCATGTGCGGACTGCCGCCCGTCGTCAGGTTGATGACTGCATCGGTCTGCGACTTGATGCGCGGCAGGAAGCGCTGGAACACGGCGGGGTCTTGCGTCGGGTGACCGTCTTCGGGATCGCGCGCATGCAGATGCAGAATCGCCGCGCCTTCCTTCGCCGCGGCGAGCGCGGCTTCGGCGATCTCGTCGGGCGTGACCGGCAGGTACGGCGACATCGA
Source organism: Caballeronia sp. INML1 (assembly GCF_023631085.1). Lineage (NCBI taxonomy): Bacteria > Pseudomonadati > Pseudomonadota > Betaproteobacteria > Burkholderiales > Burkholderiaceae > Caballeronia > Caballeronia sp. INML1. Next base: position 122,757 of record NZ_JALQDT010000064.1, read on the forward strand.
AGGCGTATGGATCGCACCCGTCGGTGCGCACGTAATGATGACCTTGCGTTTCGTTGCCATGTGATCCTCGATGTTCTTCAGAGTGTTTCGACGTTGCCGCAGACGGAGAGCGCCTGACCCGAAATCGCGCTGCCCGCGGGCGAGCTGAGATAGAGCACGCTCGCGGCGATTTCCTCCTGCGTGACCATGCGGCGCAAGGAAATCTTCGCGAGATACTGCTTCTCCATCTCCTCGTAACCGATGCCGAGCTGTTTCGCGCGCGCGGCGATCACGCCTTCCATGCGCGGGCCCTTGACGATGCCCGGCTGCACCGCATTCACGCGAATGTTGTCGGGACCGAGCTCGATGGCGAGACTTTTCGCGAGACCGACCACGGCCCACTTCGTCGCGGAATAGGGCGTGCGAAAGCCATAGCCGAGACGACCCGCGACCGACGACATGAACACGATCACGCCGCCATCGATCGCCTCGCGCAGCATCGGCACGGCCTCGCGCGAGAAGTAGTAGTGGCTATTCAGATTCACGTCGATGGTCTTTTCCCAGTCGTCGGAATCGATCGCGTCGATGCCGCCCGTCGGGCCCGCGATGCCCGCGTTGTTGATCAGCACGTCGAGGCCGCCGAGTTCGCGCCGCACGTCTTCGAAAACGCGCTTCACGTCGTCCTTGTTCGCGACGTCCGCACGCGTGCCGGTGATCGACGGCGAAACGGTCGAGACCGCGTCGATGGCTTTCGGATCGACATCGCAGACATGCACGCGCGCGCCCGTCGACACGAACGCCTTGGCAATCGCGAGACCGATGCCGGACGCGCCGCCCGTGATCAGCACACGCAGGCCTGCGCGCGGGGTGAGCAGTTTCATGAAATCCATCGGGTGACTCCTTTGTGGTTATGTTTTGCGGGACGTGCGCCGTCCTCGCTCGGGGCGATCAGTCATACTAAAAATCGTGTGAACAGGCGCGTCTTGCGCCTTCTTCGTTCAGCTTTGCGCGTGACGCCGCACGCGCGTCTCCTGCGAACGAAGATGCGCTTCGAGATCGCGCGCGGCGTCGCGGATGTCCTTTGCGATACCTTCGCGCGCGGCGGCGCCGTCGTGTTTCCACAGCGCATCGATGATCTGCCGGTGCGCCTGCATCGACACGCGCATGTGCGCCACGTCGGGCGCCACCATGTTCAGGAACGGACCGATGCGCATCCACATGTTCTGGATCGTCGCGAGCGTCATGTCGCTTGCACCGTGCCGATAAATGCGCGTATGGAACGCGAAGTTGCAGCGCAGATAGGCGCGTGCGTCGCCGGCTTCGACGTGTGCATCCATTTCGTCGAAGATGCGCTGAACGGCGGCGACGTCGTCGTTCGTCATGCGGGCGGCCGCGCGTTCGGCGACGCAGCCTTCCAGCGCGACACGCACGTCGCGCAATTCTTCGAGCAGCTCGAGCGTCATCGGCGGGACCATCAGGCCGCGCGACGGGCCATCCACTAGCGCGCCTTCCGCGCGCAGACGCGTGAGCGCGGCGCGCACGGGCATCGTCGAGAGGCCGACTGCTTCCGCGACGCCGCGCAGGCTTAGCGGCTGACCGGCGGCGAAGCTGCCGCTCATGATCGCTTCGCGCAGTTGCTGATAGACCTTGGTCGCCATCGTCTCCGTCGCGATGACTTCGAGCTGCGGCAGGGGTTGTGTCAGAGAGCGGGGCGCCAAGTGTGTTTCCTTGCTGATCTATGATCTGTGATCACAGTTTGATTTCGCGACGAGGTTTAGTCAATGCGAACGGAATCAGGGATAACCCGACAGGGCGCGCAACGCATTTGGGCTGAAAGTGCGAGCGTTGGGCACAATGCTTGCGGACTCCCGAACCGCGACATCGCCCCCGCCAATCCGCAATGCGACCCACCGACTCCGACGTTTCTCCCGCCCTCGAATGCCGCCGCCTCACGAAGAAGTACGCTGGCGGCCGCATCGTGCTCGACGCGCTCGACTTCGCGCTCGGCGCGGGCGAGTTCGTCGCGATCATGGGCGATTCGGGCGTCGGCAAATCCACGCTGCTCAATCTGATCGCGGGTCTCGATACGGCCGACAGCGGCGACGTGCTGATCGACGGCACATCGATTTCCACGCTTTCCGACGATGCCGCCACGCGCCTGCGCCGGCAAAAGCTCGGCTTCGTGTTCCAGGCGTTTCATGTGCTGCCGCATCTGACGCTCTATCAGAACGTGGCGGTGCCGCTCTTGCTGAACGGCATGCCGCCCGCGCCGGCGTACGCAATGCTCGCCGCGGTCGGCCTCGACGGACGCGGCGACGACATGCCGCGCCAGCTTTCCGGCGGCGAACTGCAACGTGTGGCGATTGCGCGCGCGCTGGTGCATCGGCCGCGATTGCTGCTTGCCGACGAACCCACGGGCAATCTCGATCCGCAAACCGCGCACGAAGTGCTCGAATTGCTGCGCGCCGAAACGCGGGCGACGCGTGCCGCGACCGTGATGGTCACGCATTCGGAAGCGGCGGCCGCCTTTGCAGATCGCATCGTGATTCTGAGCGATGGCGCGTTGCACGCCGCGACGCTCGCGCGATGAGCGATAGGGCGGTCCCGCGCCGCGGATTCGACACACTCACGCGCTGGCTGCTCGGCGCGCAATGCCGCAGTCACCGGGGACGAGCGCTCGTCGCCATGCTGACAATCGCGCTGGGCGTCGGACTGGGCTATGCCGTGCAGCTCATCAACGGCGCGGCGTTCAACGAGTTTTCCGCCGCCGCGCGAAGCCTGTCGGGACAAGCGGACTTGCAGGTGCGCGGCGCGCAGCTTTTCATCGACGAGAACATCTATCCGCAACTCGCGACGTATTCGGGCGTCGCGGTCGCGAGTCCCGTGCTCGAAGTCGATGCCGCCGTGCCCGGCAGGAACGCGCCGCTCAAGGTGCTCGGCATCGACGTGTTCCGCGCGAAACGCGTCGCGCCGGATCTGACCGGCGTGCCGCGTCCGCAAGCATCGCTCGATGTGCTCGCCGGCGACGCCATCTTTCTTTCTTCGGCCGCAAAGACGTGGCTCGGCGCGCACGATGACGGATACGTCGAGTTGCAGAGCGGGACCTCGCCGGTGAAGCTGCGTGTGGCGGGCGGCATCGCGCGTACGCGTCCCGGGCAGCGCATCGCGGTGATGGATATCGCCGCGGTGCAGACGCATTTCGCGCTCGTCGGCAGGCTGTCGCGCGTCGATCTGCAACTCGCGCGCGGCGTCGATCGCGACGCGTTCCGGCAGACGCTGCAACGCGAACTCGGCGCGCGCCTCGTCGTGACGGAAACGCAGGATATCGAAAGCCGGACCGACCGCCTCTCGCGCGCGTATCGCATCAACATGAACGTGCTTGCGCTCGTCGCGCTCTTCACCGGGGCGTTTCTCGTCTTCTCCACGCAGGCGGCGGGCGTCGTGCGCCGCCGCGCGCAGTTCGCGATGCTGCGCGTGCTCGGCATGACGCGCGCGTCGCTCGTGCGGCAGATCATGCTCGAAGGCGCGCTGCTCGGCGTCGTGGGCGGCGTGCTCGGCATCGCGCTCGGCTTCACGGTCGCGGCGCTCGCGCTGCGCTTTTTCGGCAGCGATCTCGGCGGCGGATATTTTCCGGGCGTCGAACCGCGCGTCGTCTTCGAGCCCGTGGCCAGCGCGATCTTTCTGGCGCTCGGCATCGGCGTCGCGCTCGCGGGCACGCTCGTTCCGGCGCTCGAAGCGGCGCGCGCGCGTCCCGCGCCGGCGCTGAAGGCGGGCAGCGAGGAAGCCGCGCTCGCGCCGCTCGGCAGGCCGTGGCCCGCGCTCGCGTGCCTGGCAGCCGGCGCCGCGCTGACGCAGGCGCCGCCTGTCTTCGATGCGCCCGTTGCCGGATATCTCGCGGTCGCGCTGCTGCTCGTCGGCGGCATCGCGTTGATGCCTCGACTCACGGCGATCGTGTTTCGTCGCGCGATGAAGCCGCGCGGCGCCGTCGCGACGCTCGCGCTCGCGCGTCTTGCCAACGCGCCCGGGCAGGCGTCCATCGCGATGGGCGGCGTGCTGTCGAGCTTCACGCTGATCGTCGCGATGGCGATCATGGTGACGAGCTTTCGCGTATCGGTGGAAGACTGGCTCGTGCATCTGCTGTCGGCGGATCTCTATGTGCGCATGGCATCGAGCGGCGATACAGGCGGATTGCGGCCCGATCAGCAGATGCAGCTCGCCGCGGCGAACGGCGTCGCGCATGCGGCATTCACGCGGGCGTCGAAACTGACGCTCGATGCCGCGAAACCGCCTGTCGCATTGATCGCCCGCGAGCTCGACGCCGCCGATCCCGGCGCGACATTGCAGATGACCGGCGCGGTGTTGCCGCCTTCCTCATGGCGCGCCGATGAAACGCCGGTCTGGGCCTCGGAAGCGATGGCCGATCTGTACGGCTATCGCGTGGGCGAGCGCGTGACGCTGCCTGTCAGCGAGGCGAACGAGCGCTTCGTCGTCGCGGGAATCTGGCGCGACTACGTGCGCCAGACGGGCGCGCTGCAAATGCGTATCGCCGATTACCGCAGGCTCACCGGCGACACGACCGCGACCGATGTCGCGATCACGCTGCGCGCGGGTTCGAGCGCGGCGCAGGTCATCGGCGCGATCAGGAAACTTCCCTTCGGCGATGCGCTCGAGTTCTCGCAGCCCGGCGAGATTCGCGCGCGCACGCTGACCATCTTCGATCGCAGTTTCGCCGTGACGTACCTGCTGGAGGCGGTGGCGATCGTCATCGGCCTTTTCGGCGTCGGCGCGACGTTTTCGATGCAGACGCTCGCCCGCTCGCGCGAATTCGGCATGCTGCGGCACGTCGGCGTGACGCGCGCGCAGATTCTCGCGTTGCTGGCATCGGAAGCGGGGTGGCTCACGCTGCTCGGCATCGCGATGGGCTGCGTGCTCGGTTTCGCGATCAGTCTGATTCTCGTGTTCGTCGTGAATCCGCAGTCGTTTCACTGGAGCATGTCGCTGCATGTTCCATGGACGATGATCGCGATCATCGCGTGCGTGATGCTGGCGTCGTCGTGCGCGACTGCGGTGCTGTCGGGCCGCCGCGCCGTGTCGGTGGATGCGGTGCGCGCCGTGCGGGAGGACTGGTGATGCGCATTCTGCTGCTCGCGTGGCTGTTCTTGCCGTTGGCCGCATTCGCCGATGAACCGACGTTCGCGCCCGTCACGCCGGGACACGCGATCGAATGGCCGAAGGATAGCGGCGCGCATCCGCCGTATCGCACGGAATGGTGGTACGCGACGGGCTGGCTCGAGACGCCCGATCATCGGCCGCTCGGTTTTCAGATCACGTTTTTTCGCTCGAATACGGGACAGAAGCAGGGCGCGAGCGCGTTCGATCCCTCGCAACTGATCATCGCGCACGCGGCGCTGTCGGATCCCGCGTACGGACGGCTCGTGCACGATCAGAACGTCGCGCGGCAGGGCTTCGGCCTGGCGTATGCGAAAGACGGCAACACGGACGTCAAGCTCGACGCGTGGCGCATGACGCGCGAAGCGGACGGCCGCTATAAGGTCGTTGCCGATGCCGCCGGTTTCGCGCTCCATCTCACGTTCACCCCGACGCAGCCGCCGATGATCCAGGGCGAGCAAGGTTATTCGCGCAAGGGCCCGTCGCCGGAACAGGCGAGCTACTACTACAGCGAGCCGCAACTGACGGTAACGGGCAGTGTCACGCGGCCCTCGGCATCGGGGAAGGCGAATGCGAGCGTCGCCGTGACGGGGCGCGCGTGGCTCGATCACGAATGGTCGAGCACGCTCTTGTCGTCCGATGCGGCCGGCTGGGACTGGCTGGGCGCGAATCTCGACGATGGCTCGGCGCTGATGGCCTTCAAGGTCCGCGCGCGTGATGGGCACGCGGTGTGGGCGCATGCCGCGATGCGCGACCGCGACGGTCGAACGCGGCAATTCGGCCCGGGCGATGTGGAGTTCACGCCGGAGCGGCGGTGGCGCTCGCCGCGTACGGATACGGTCTATCCGGTGGCGATGAATGTGCGCGTTGGTGGGATGCGGTGGCGGTTGACTCCGCTGATCGACGATCAGGAGCTCGACTCGCGCGACTCGACGGGGGCGTTGTATTGGGAGGGTGCGGTCACGCTGGCCGGTGACGGCTCGAATGGACGGGGATATCTCGAACTGACCGGGTATGCGAAGACGCTGGAGGTGGAGAAGCGCTGACCGCGGCTGGAACACGATGCGAGAAAAAGCCGTCGATCCGGCGCCCCGATGCACGCTCTGTTACAGGCACCTATACTGACTCCGCCGGAGGTCACCAAAAAAGGCCCCACGGCAACGACGATAACCTTCAGCCAGAAACCCATGTCCCTCATCAACTACATCACGCAGATTCAGTTCGATTTCGGCGCGGTGCGCCTGCTTCCCACCGAGTGCGAGCGCATCGGCATCCGCCGTCCGCTGATCGTCACCGACGCCGGGATTCGCGCAGCGGGCCTGCTCGATACGGTGATCGATGCGCTCGGTGCGTCATCGCCCGTGCCGGTCTTCGATGCAACGCCGCCCAATCCGAACGAGGCCGCCGTGCGCGAAGCGGTTGCATTGTTCAAGGCGAATCAGTGCGATGGCGTGATCGCGGCAGGCGGCGGCTCGTCGATCGATCTCGCGAAGGGCGTGGCCGTGTGCGCGACGCACGATGGCCCGTTGCAAAGCTTCGCGGTCATCGAAGGCGGCCTCGCGCGCATCACGGCGAAGACCGCGCCTGTCATCGCCATCCCGACGACCGCGGGCACCGGCAGCGAAGTGGGCCGCGGCGCGATCCTGATCCTCGACGATGGCCGCAAGGTCGGCGTGATCTCGCCGCATGTCGTGCCGAAGGTTGCGATCTGCGATCCCGGGCTGACGATGGGCCTCCCGCCGGCGCTCACCGCCGCGACGGGCATGGACGCGATCGCGCATTGCCTCGAAACCTTCATGGCGCCCGTGTTCAATGCACCCGCCGACGGCATCGCGCTCGACGGGCTGTGGCGCGCGTGGCGCCACATCGAGCGAGCGACCCGCGACGGCTCCGACCGCACCGCGCGCTGGAACATGATGAGCGCATCGATGCAGGGCGCGCTCGCATTCCAGAAAGGCCTCGGTTGCGTGCACAGCCTGAGCCACTCGCTCGGCGGCATCAATCCGAAGCTGCATCACGGCACGCTCAACGCAATCTTTCTGCCGGCGGTGATCGCGTTCAACAGCAGCGCGCCGACGATGCAGGACGAAGGCAAGCTCGACCGCATCGCCCAGGCGATGGGCCTGACGTCCGGCGATGAAGTCGGCGAGGCGGTGCGCCGGATGACCGCGACGCTCGGCTTGCCGCGCGGCCTCTCGGAACTTGGCGTGACGCGCGAACTGTTCCCGCGCATCATCGCGGGCGCGCTGAAGGACCACAGTCATAAGACGAATCCGCGCGAAGCGTCGAGTGAAGATTACGAGGCGATGCTCGAAGCATCGATGTGACTCTGCCTCAACGCGTCCGGCGAAAGAGGGCCGGAGCGCTAACGCAATAACGGCGGCGCATTTGCGGCATTGCAACATGCTAGTAGGGGAAAACCCTTAAGTTTGTTAAAATGTCGCAAAGTTTGAGGACCCGATCATGCGCCGCCGTTACGAAGTACTGGAAAAAATCGCCTTTGCGTTGCTCACGCTGTCCGCCGTCATGGACGCGAGCTACATCACTTGGGAAAAGCACCCCAATTTCCGCGAAAACGTCACGCAAATCGTGAAAATAAGCACAGAGCTGTCGTTGGCCAATCCCGGTGTGGGCGATCAGACGCCGCTGGTGCCGATGGCCTTCAACTAAGCCTCAACGCCTGCCGGCGCGACGTTCGTCGCGCGCTCTGCTTCAACTCGCATACAGGTTATTCGGCCCGCCGCCGCACGGCGCGCGCGGGCTGCTTTATGCTGGCGGCTTCCCGTGCCGTCGTCGCCCAGCATGACCTCCGCTCTCCATTCGAACGCCGCCTTCGGCGATCAACTTCGCAGCTTCGCCCGCGCGATTGGGCAAATCGTGCTCCAGCGCAATGCCGCGACCGGCGCGCTGCTGTTTCTCGCGGTCCTCTGCGCGAGCCCGCGCCTCGCGTGCGGCCTTCTGATCGGCACGCTGACGGGCAACGTCATCAGCGTGATCATCGAAGATGAGGAGGCGCCCGCGTTCCGCGCCGATCTCTACGGCTTCAATGGCGCGCTCGCGGCGCTCGCCGCGTTCGCGTTCATCGGCGATGCATCGCAAGCCGCCGCCGTCGCGATCGTCGCGGCGATGTTCGCGACCGTCCTCGCCGGCAAGCTCACGCGCATACTCTCCCAATACCGGTTGCCGGCCTTTTCGAGCCCCGCCATCATCGTCACCTGGTGCTGGCTGCCGCTGTTCGCTGATTGCGGCGATACGGGCGCGATCCCGCAAGTCGCCGCCGGTGTCATCCCGATGCTTCAGGCCGCGTTCGCAGGTCTTGCGCCGATCACGTTCGCGACCGGCGCGCTCGCGGGCGCATTGACCGCAGCGGGATTGTTCGCGTCGCGGCCGTCGCGGGCGGGCTGGGCGCTCGCGGGCAGCGCGCTCGGCGCGGCACTGCACGGGCTCGGCGGCGCGAGCGATGCGGTCGTGCTCTCGGGCGCGTGCGGCTTCAACGCGGCGCTTGCGGCGCTCGCCGCCGCGCCGCTCGGCAAGCGCTATGCGATCATCGCGATCGTCGCGGCGGTGCTGATCGAACGCTTGATAGATTGCATCGGCATTGCTGCATTGACCGCGCCGTTCGTGCTGGCGTCGTGGGCCGCGATCGCCTTGCAGCGGCGCCTGTCGGGAACATCGGAACAAGGAGATTCGCATGTCGTTCACCCACACGCCTGAGCGCAGGATCGCGGAAAGCGGGCCTCGTTCGGCGGCCGAAGCCGCGACACGCGTCGAGCTCGCGGCCGCGTATCGCCTCGTCGCGCTCAACGGCTGGGACGATGTCGTCTACACGCATATTTCCGCGAGCGTGCCGGGCGAGCCGGGGCGCTTTCTGATCAATCCGTTCGGGCTTTCATTCGATGAAGTCACGGCGTCGAATCTCGTGAAGATCGATATCGACGGCAACGTGATCGGCGCGAGTGCGCATCCGGTGAACGCAACGGGCTTCGCGCTGCACGGCGCCGTGCACGCCGCGAGGCAAGACGCCGCGTGCGTGATGCATCTGCACGTGCGCGAGGCGATCGCCGTCTCGGCGCAGCCGCATGGCCTGCTGCCCGCCTCGCAACACGCGATGCGCTTTCACGGCCATCTCGCGTATCACGACTACGAAGGCCTCGCGTTTTCGCCGGCGGAAGGCGAACGCCTCGTCGCGAGCCTCGGCGTGCATCGGGCGATGCTGCTGCGCAATCACGGGCCCCTCACGCTCGGGCGCACCATCGCCGAGGCTTATGTGCTGATGGATATGCTCGTCAAGGCATGCGACATTCAACTTCGCGCGCTCGCGGGCGTGAGCAAGGTGATCGTGCCGACGCCGGACGTCGTCACGCGCACGGCGGCGCAATTGCACGACGACGACGCCATCGAAGGCGCGCTCGAATGGCCTGCGCTATTGCGCAAGCTCGACCGCATCGATGCGTCGTATCGCGACTGATTACCGGTTCAACTCAAACAGGAGATCAACGGCATGCCGACATTCAACATTCAATTGTTCGAAGGCCGCACGGCGGAAGAGAAGCGCAAGTTCGTCGAGGCGATCACGCGCACGACGTGCGAGACGCTCGGCTGCGAGCCGGGCTCGGTGGACATCATTCTGACGGACGTGAAGCGCGAGAACTGGGCGACCGCGGGCAAGCTCTGGTCGGAGCAGTAAGTCGTCGATGCGCACATACGGCGCGATGCCGCATGTGCGCGATCTATCGCGTTACGTCGATGCCTTCACGGCGAGACGGAACTTGTGCAGCAGCGGTTCCGTATAACCGCTCGGCTGCGTGCGTCCTTCGAACACCAGCGCGCACGCGGCCTTGAAGGCGAACGAGCTGTCGAACGAAGGCGCCATCGGGCGATAGTACGGGTCGGCTTCGTTCTGCTTGTCGACGACCGCGGCCATGCGCTCGAGCGTCTGGCGAACCTGCTCTTCCGTGACGATGCCGTGCCGCAGCCAGTTCGCGATGTGCTGGCTGGAAATGCGCAAAGTCGCACGGTCTTCCATCAGGCCGACATCGTGAATGTCCGGCACCTTCGAGCAACCGACACCCGAATCGACCCAGCGCACGACATAACCGAGGATGCCCTGCGCGTTGTTCTCGATCTCGTTCCTGATGTCATCTTCCGACCACGTGGGCTTGTCGACGACGGGAATCGTCAGCAGGCCATCGAGCAACTCGTTCTTCTGGCTGTCGTAGTCGACGCTTTCGAGTTCCTGCTGAACCTGCTGCACATCGACCATGTGATAGTGCAGCGCATGCAGCGTGGCTGCCGTGGGCGAGGGCACCCATGCGGTGTTCGCGCCGGCCTTCGGATGCGCGATCTTCTGCTCGAGCATCGCGTGCATCAGATCGGGCATCGCCCACATGCCTTTGCCGATCTGCGCGCGCCCGCGCAAGCCGGTGTTCAGGCCGACGAGCACGTTGTTGCGCTCGTACGAGCTGATCCATTTCGACGACTTCATGTCGCCCTTGCGCATCATCGGGCCGGCTTCCATCGACGAATGCATCTCGTCGCCGGTGCGGTCCAGGAAACCCGTGTTGATGAACGCGACGCGCGCGCCCGCCGCAGCGATACATGCCTTGAGGTTGACGCTCGTGCGACGCTCCTCGTCCATGATGCCCATCTTGATCGTGTGGCGCGGCAGGCCGAGCAGATCTTCGACGCGCGAAAAGAGCTCGTCCGCGAACGCGACTTCAGCGGGGCCGTGCATCTTCGGCTTCACGATATAGATGGAACCCGTGCGCGAGTTCATCTGGTTCTTCAGATCGTGCATCGCGCCGAGCGTGGTCATCACGGCGTCGAGGATGCCTTCGGGAATCTCGTTGCCGTCGCGGTCGAGCACGGCGGGGTTCGTCATCAGATGGCCGACGTTGCGGATGAACAGCAGCGAACGTCCGTGCAGCTTGATGGTCGAGCCATTCGGCGCGGTGTATTCGCGATCCGGGTTCATGCTGCGCGTGAAGGTCTTGCCGTTCTTCGTCACCTGCTCGGCGAGATGGCCCTGCATCAACCCGAGCCAGTTGCGATAGAGCTGCGTCTTGTCGGCGGCATCGACGGCCGCGACCGAATCTTCGCAGTCGATGATCGTGCTCACCGCCGCTTCGATCAGCACGTCCTTCACATGCGCGGCATCCGTCTTGCCGATGGAGTGGCTCGCGTCGATCTGGATCTCGAAGTGCAGGTCGTTGTGCTTGAGCAGAATGGCGGACGGTTCTTTCGCGTCGCCCTGATAGCCCGCGAACTGTTCGGCGTTGGCAAGGCCGGTCTTGACGCCGTCCTTCAGCGTGACGACGAGCTTGCCTTGCTCGACGCTGTACTTCGTCGCATCGGCATGCGAGCCGTGGTCGAGAGGCGCGTTGTCGTCGAGGAATGCGCGCGCATAGGCGATCACCTTCGCCCCGCGCTTCGGATTGAACTGCGCGGTGCGCTCGGCGCCGTCGCTTTCGTCGATTGCATCGGTGCCGTAGAGCGCATCGTAGAGGCTGCCCCAGCGCGCATTGGCGGCATTGAGCGCATAGCGCAGGTTGGAGAGCGGCACGACCAGTTGCGGGCCGGCCTGCTCCGCGATCTCGCGATCGACGTTGGCGGTGCTCGCCTGCACATGCGCGGGCGCGGGCACGATATAGCCGATCTCTTCGAGAAACTTGCGATAGGCGCGCAGATCGCGAACCGGGCCGGGATTGCTGCGATGCCAGTTGTCGAGCTCGGTCTGGAGGCGGTCGCGCTCGGCGAGCAGCGCGCGGTTCTTCGGCGCGAGATCGTGAACGATGGCATCGAATCCCTTCCAGAAGGACGCGCTGTCGACGCCCGTGCCGGGGATGGCTTCTTCATCGACGAATTTCGCGAGACTCGCGTCGACCTGCAGGCCGTGTTGTTTGATCATGTCGGTCATGGGCACTCCGGCTGAGTTTGCTGCTGCACAGGGTTTGGGGATGGGCTGGGCTCTATGGTAGCGCGTCTTGAGGGAGGATCGAAGCGCGGGGGATTTGCAAGTCGCGTGCCTGCAGGGTGCGTGGCACGCGCGGGGCATCGGAGGCGCAAGCAACTGAAACGGCACCTCGGGATACGCTCGATCGCCGTGAGGACGTGGTCGACGTACTCGGGCAAAGCCGATGCGTCTCGGCTCATGCCGGAACGGCACCTGCAATGTTTGCATCGCGCGTGCGATCAGGTAGCGCGCGGGGGGATCTTCGCGCGATGAGCTTTTAGGGCGATCGAATGCACGTATCTTCGGTTCGGTCGCACGGGGTGAAGACCTTCAGTGAATGCAGCTTCAGTCCGGGTGCCAGATCGTTCTCAGCCAGGAATGGACGGCTGTCCGAGCCCGGCATTCGTGCCGATGAAAGACACGAAACACCGGGCTCAACGAGATCTACAGCTACGCCTTCAGCAAATCTTCAATCATCACCGGCAGCTTTCTCACCCGCACGCCCGTTGCGTGATACACCGCACCGGTGATCGCCGCCGCGATCCCCGCGAGCCCGATCTCCGCGATACCGCGCGCGCCCAGCTCGTTGAAGACCGTGTCCGGATGATCGAGGAAGGTGACGTCCATCTTCGGCGTATCGGCGTTGGTCGCGACGACGTAATCCGCAAGGCTGCTGTTGACCGGCGCGCCGCTTCGTTCGTCGTAGACGGTGTGCTCGAAGAGCGCCATGCCGACACCCATCACGACCGCGCCTTCGATCTGATTGCGTGCCGCACGCGGATTCAGGATCTTGCCCCCGTCGATGACCGTCACGACGCGGCTCACCCGCAGCCGCGCGGTCGCCGGCTCCCACGTCACTTCGGCGAAGTGCGCGCCGTACGAGTGGATCGACCACTTCTTCTTCAGCGGATCGTCGAAGCCGCCTTTCGCACTGCCGCTGCCCGATGCCGCATGCAGCTTCGCCGCTTCGAGAATGCGCGCGTACGGCACGCCGCTTTCGGGCCGCTCGTTCTTGCGATGCACGTAGCCGCCGCTCATCGCCAGCTCTTCGGCTTTCGCGCCCGCGAACGGCATTTCTTCCGCCTTCACGGCGCGCGCGAGGAGCGTCTTGATCGCCGCACGAACGGCATCCGATACCGCCGGGATCACCGATGCGGTCGCCGCCGATCCGCCCGATACCGGACCGAGCGGCAGCGACGTATCGCCGAGGCCGACTTCGATCCTGTCGAGCGGAATGCCCGTATGTTCCGCGACGAGCTGCGCGAGGATCGTGTACGTGCCCGTGCCGATATCCTGCGTCCCGCACGCGACGCGCGCGGTGCCGTCCGAACGCAGATCGACGGTCGCCTCCGCCGAAAAGCGCAGACCCGGCCAATTGCACGCGCCGACGCCCCAGCCGAGCGTGAGACCGTCGCGCGTCATCGAGCCGACTTCCGGCGTGCGCTTCGACCAGCCGAACTTCTCCGCGCCCGTCTTCAGGCACTCGACGAAATGCCGCGACGAAAACGGCAGGCCGCTGCTTTCGTCGACGCTCGGTTCATTGCGCAAGCGCAGTTCGACAGGGTCGATCTTCAAGGCGACGGCCAGCTCGTCCATCGCCGATTCGAGTGCGTACAGGCCGGGCACCGCGCCTGGCCCGCGCATCGACGTGGGCGAGCCGACATTGCGTTTCACGGTGCCGCCCGTCACGCGCAAATTCGGCGTGCTGTACATCGACGGCGTCGCTTCGCCGCAGTCTTCCAGGTAATCGTCGGCGATGGCCGCGTGGTTCAGGAAGTCGTGCCGCAGCGAGACGAGCTTGCCGTCCTGCGTCGCCGCGAGCCGCACGCGTTGCTGCGTCGTCGGCCGGTGCCCGACGTTCTGAAACATCATCTTGCGCGAAAGCACGAGCTTGACGGGACGCTCCAGTTGCCGCGTCGCCGCCGCGGCGAGCAGCGAATGCGGCCACATCCACAACTTGCCGCCGAAGCCCGAGCCGAGATAGCGCGAGATCACGCGCACTTTTTCTTTCGGCAGGCCGAGCATCTGCATGAGCGTGCCCTGATGGTTGGCGACGGCCTGACTCGTTTCATAGAACGTGTAGCGCTCGCCGTCCCAGTGCGCGACGGTCGCATGCAACTCGATCGGGTTATGCGTTTCGACGGGCGTCACGTAGGTTTCATCGACCTTGACGGGCGCGTCGTCGAATGCCTTGTCGGGATCGCCGCGCTCGCTCTGGATGTCGGGCTTCTCGTTCGCGTCGAGCGTCGTGCTCACGTCGTGCGGGGTCTTGTCGTAGCCGACCTTGATCGCGGCAGCCGCGGCGCTCGCCGCTTCGAACGTGTCCGCGACGACGAGCGCCACGTACTGCCCGTAATAGCGAATGATGTCGTCTTCGAACGGCGGCCGGGTCTCGTCGACGAAACCGGTATCGATCGAATTGCCGGAGATGCGATAGAAGCGGCCGATATTGCCGCGATGAAGAATCAGCTTCACGCCGGGCATGGCTTGCGCGGCGGCGAATTCGAGCGACGTGATCCTGCCGCTCGCGATGGTGGCGCCGACCGGCACGGCGTGCAGCATGCCGGGCAGGTCGACGTCGGAGGTATAAGTCGCGCGGCCGCAGACCTTCAGCGGTCCGTCGATGCGCGACTGGGGCCGTCCAATAAAAGACTGCGTGATGTCGGGCGCGGTGGACATATTCGGGTTCCTCGGTCGGGTTCAGGACGTTTGCGTGACCATCTTGAGCGTATGCACGATGCATCGCTTCGATAGCTCGACCTTGAAGCCGTTCTCGCTTTGCGGCTTCGCACCGGCGAGCGCGGCATCGGCGGCGCGCCTGAACGTGGCTTCGTCGGGCGCGGCGTCCTGCAACTCCTTCTCCGCCTCGCGCGAGCGCCACGGCTTCGTGCCGACGCCGCCGAGTGCCACGCGCGCATGCGCGATGCGCCCATCCTTCACGCCGATCACGACACCTGCCGACGCCAGCGCGAACTCATACGACGCGCGATCGCGCAGCTTGAGATAGGCCGAGCGCGTACCTTCGACCGGCGGGGGCAACGTGACGTGCGTGATCAGATCGCCGGCATCGAGCACGTTCTCGCGATCGGGCGTGGTGCCGGGAACGAGAAAGAATTCATCGATGGGAATCGCGCGCTTGCCGGCCGTGCCTTCCACGTGAATCGTCGCTTCGAGCGCCTGCAGCGCCACGCACATGTCCGACGGATTGCTCGCGATGCACGACTCGCTCGTGCCGAGAATCGCCATCATGCGATTGAAGCCCTGAATCGCGGAACAGCCGCTGCCCGGCTCGCGCTTGTTGCACGGCGACGTCGTGTCGCGAAAGTACACGCACCGCGTGCGTTGCAGGATATTGCCGCCCGTGGTCGCCATGTTGCGCAACTGCACGGACGCGCCGGAGAGCACCGCTTGCGACAGCACCGCATAACGATCGCGAATCAGCGGATGATGCGCGAGATCCGAGTTGCGCGAGGTCGCGCCGATACGCACGCCGCCGTCGTTCGTTGCCTCGATCTCGTCGAGCGGCAGGCGGCTGATATCGATGACGCGCATCGGCCGCTCGACGTTGAGCTTCATCAGGTCGAGCAGCGTCGTGCCGCCCGCGAGAAAGCGCACTTCCGCGCCTTGCTGCGCGGTATGCGCGAGTGCGCCCGCATTGATCGCATCGCGCATGTCGCGTGCGCGGGAGAGTTGGAACATGTCCATGTCGCTCTCCTTATTCCGACGACGACTTGTTCGCCCGCACCGACTGGATCGCGCCGACGATGTTCTGATACGCGCCGCAGCGGCACAGGTTGCCGCTCATCGCTTCGCGCACGTCGTCGTCCCTCGGGCCGATGGGTTCGTCGAGCAGCGCCACCGCCGACATCAGCTGGCCTGCCGTGCAGTAGCCGCACTGATAACCATCGCATTCGACGAACGCGGCCTGCAGCGGATGCAGCGCGTCGACTTCGCCAATGCCTTCGATCGTCGTGATGGTGTCGCCTTCGCAGGCGGCGGCGAAACACAGGCACGAATTCACGCGGCGGCCGTTCACGTGAACGGTGCATGCGCCGCATTGGCCGTGATCGCAGCCCTTTTTCGTGCCGGTGAGGTGAAGATGCTCCCGCAGTGCATCTAATAAGGTCGTGCGCGGATCGAGGGAAAGCGTATGGCTCGCGCCGTTGACAGTAAAGGTGAACGTTGCGGCCGAGTCGTCCGCCTTGGCCGGCAATGGCGCCAGTGCCTTGTTCGGCGTATCGGCGTGTGTAGTTTTCGATTGGGGGGTATGACGTTGTGGCATCGGGCAATCTCCTGGAAATGTGCAGCACGCGCTGCACGAAACGCGGCGATGACGCGGCAAAGCGTGGGAGAGACGAAGATGCGGCGAAGCGTGTCGAGCGCGATGGCGCGAAGGAAAGGCGGCGAAAAGGGTCTGTGCGGGGCGCGCAGGACCTTCGGGCGCGGGCGATGCGGCGAAAGACGACACTCAGCCAGTATAGGCACCTGACGCGAAACTTTCCCGACCGAAAGCTCGCGCGCGGGCCACGGGATGCTGCGGGCGCACGAAGCATGCCCACAGCGCGGAAAGGATTCAGTGCGTGATGCCGGCCCGCGCGACGAGCGAAAGAAGGAACACGCCGACCGTGGTGAAGACCACGAGCGCCACGAGGATCAGGAACAAGCGGACGATCATCTGCACCGTGTCGCTCCAAAAAAATGGCCGCTTGCGCGGCCGGAAGGAGGGGTGGGTCGGTCAGTCCTCAGCCTAAGCGCGCTTTCTTAATTCAGACTTAAGCGGGCCGGACTTCCGTGCGGGCAGCCCATTCTCCTTCGTTTGCGAACACCATGCAGCAGCCTTACCGCAGCGCTTCGCTATAGCGGTCGCGCAGCGGGAGGATCGTCAGAAGCGCGACCGCGCTGCCGAAAATCACGTAGTAGCAGATCGAAAGCGGGTCGCCCGTAGTCATCGTCAGCCATTGCACGATGGCCGGCGCGAAGCCGCCGAAGATCATCACCGCGACGTTGTAGCTCACCGAGATGCCCGTCGAACGCACGCTCGACGGCAGCAGTTCGGAGATGAACGCCGGATAGCAGCCCTGGAAGATGCCGAGGTAAGTCATCAGAAGCGCCTGGCAGACGACCAGCATCGGCAGGCTCGGATGCGCAGTGAGCACGGCGAAGATCGGATACGCCGTGACGAGCGACAGCGCGAGCGCGGTCGCCATCAGCTTCTTGCGGCCGATGCGGTCCGAGAGCCGGCCGAAGATCGGGCAGCAGACGAGATACACGAGCGCGCCGATCGTCGAGCTGATGAGGCCGTCGGTCAGCGCCATGTGCAGGACGCGCGTGGCGTGCGTCGGCAGATACAGCAGGAAGATGTATGTGCCGATGGTGCCGAACACCGTGAGGCCGAAACCCGCGAGCACGGGCATCCAGTGCTTCGTGGCGGTGTCGCGGATCGGACGCGCGCTCAGTTCGTTCTTCTGCGCCTTCTCGACGAACACGGGCGACTCATCCAGTTTCGAGCGCAGATACAAGCCTACCGGCACGATCAGGAGGCCGATGACGAACGGGATGCGCCAGCCCCAGCTGTTCAGATGCTCGGGACTCAGCGTGCGCGTGAGCACCGCGCCGAAAAACGAGCCCGCGAGACTCGCCGCTGCCTGCGCGACCATCTGGAAGCTGCCGAAATAGCCGCGTTTGTTGGCGGGCGCGTATTCGACGAGAAACGCCGTCGCGCAGCCCACTTCGCCGCCCGCCGAGAAGCCCTGAATCAGGCGGCCGAGCAGCATCAACAGGGGCGCGGCGATGCCGATCGCCGCATACGTCGGCGCGAACGCGATGATCGCGATGCCGACCGCCATCAGCGAGATGGTGAGCGTGAGCGCCGACTTGCGTCCGACGCGGTCCGCAACCGCGCCCAGCACGATCCCGCCGAGCGGCCGCGTCAGAAAGCCGACGCCGAACGTCGCCCAGGTCGCGAGCAATGAGATGGTGGGATTCGTTGCGGGAAAGTACAGCTTGGCGATGATGACGGCGAAGAAGCCGTAGACCATGAAGTCGAACCATTCGAGCGCGTTGCCGATGGTCGATACGACGATCGCTCGTCGGCCGGACAGATTGAGCGCGGCGTTCTGTTCGGCCGCGTGGGCTGCAGGTAGTACGGTGCTCATCGAATGCACTCCGTGGGCGTGGGGCGATTGATCAGGGCGACGACATCCGGTCTTTTACTGGCTCGCGCCGCGGGAGGCGCGCGAGCCGCTGCAACACGCAAACATTACGCCGAGTTGAAATAAGAAAATATAGAATTTCTGAACTGACACTCAAGGAAACCTGATCGAACGGTTCGGGTTGTCCCCAAGACACGATGAGCAACATTCGCTTTTTGCGCACCTTCATCGCCGTCGCGCGTTACGGCTCTTTCGCCGCCGCCGCCGAGAAAGTGGCGCTCACGCAAGCCGCCGTGAGCATGCAGATGCAATCGCTCGAAGACGATCTGAAGCGGCCGCTCTTCGACCGCGTGGGGCGCACCAACCGGTTGACGAGCATCGGCAAGCAGGTTTTGCCGCAGGCGGAGCGCATCGTCGCGCTCTACGACAGCATGCGGCTCACGGGCCTCGACGATGAAATCGCGGGATCGGTTGCCATCGGCGCGGTCGATTCGGCGATGGGCGCGCTCGCGTCCGTCGTCACCGAATTGAAAGGCCAGTATCCGCGCCTCGATGTGCGGCTTTTCACGGGCAAGGCGCTTGCCCTCGCGCCGCAGGTGGAAGCAGGCGAGATCGACGCGGCGGTGATCGTCGAGATGGCGGGCAAGACGCCGGCGAGCCTCAACTGGACACCGCTCTATGCGGAGCCGCTCGTCGCGATAGGAACGCCCGGCAGCGCCCCCGCCAGCGCAGCCGACATGCTCGCGAGCCGGCCGTTTCTGCGTTTCGATCGCGCGCAGCGAACGGGCGCGCTGATCGATCGCGCGTTGAAGCACAACCGGCTCGTCGTGAACGAGTTCCTCGAACTGAATTCGCTCGAAGTGATCGTCGAACTCGTGCGGCAGGACGCGGGCGTTTCTGTCGTGCCGCTGCTCGAATACGGCTCGTGGGCGAGCGATCCGGCGTTGCGCGTGCTGCCGCTCGCGAAGAATACGCCGCGGCGCGTCGTCGGCATGCTGGAGCGCAAGATTCACGACCGGCACGCGGTCATGAGCATCGTGCAGGAGCGCATCCGCATGCGTTCGCGCGGTGCCATACCGCCGCGCGAAAGCTAAAGCTTTCCTTAAGTCACGGACAAGGAATATCAGCTTTCGCTGTTATTTCCGGCCATCGACAATGCTTCGGGTCACTCACTCACACATGAGGAAAGCATGTCGATCATTCCCGAGATCGCCCGGTCGCGCGACGAGATTCAATCCATTCGCCGCGATATTCACGCGCATCCCGAACTCTGCTACGAAGAAGCGCGCACGGCGGAACTGGTCGCGCAAAAGCTCGAAAGCTGGGATATCGAAGTGACGCGCGGGCTCGGCAAGACGGGCGTGGTCGGTGTGTTGAAGAAAGGCGCGAGCAAGCGCGCGATCGGCCTGCGCGCCGACATGGACGCGCTGCCGATTCCTGAGCTGAACACGTTTGCGCATGCGTCGCGTCACGAGAACAAGATGCATGCGTGCGGCCACGACGGCCACACCGCGATGCTGCTCGGCGCTGCGCAATACCTTGCGAACCACCGTGATTTCGACGGCACGGTCGTCTTCATCTTTCAGCCCGCCGAAGAAGGCGGGGGCGGCGCGAAAGCGATGATCGAAGACGGCCTCTTCGAGCGCTTTCCCGTCGATGCCGTGTTCGCGCTGCACAACTGGCCGGGCATGGCGGCGGGCGAATTCGGTGCGCGTGTGGGCGCGACGCAGGCATCGAGCAACGAGTTCGAGATCCGCATCGAGGGCGTGGGCGCGCATGCGGCCATTCCGCACGATGGCGTCGATCCTGTGTTCACCGCGCTGCAGATCGGCACGGGCTTGCAGAGCATCGTGACGCGCAACAAGCGGCCCATCGACGCGGCCGTGCTCTCGATCACGCGCATGCAGGCGGGCCACGCGATCAACGCGATCCCGACGACCGCGACGCTCGGCGGCACCGTGCGCACGTTTTCCACCGACGTGCTCGATCTGATCGAGACGCGCATGAGGGAGATCGTCGCGGCAACGGCGGCGGCTTATCGGTGCAAGGCTGAAGTTAGTTTCGTACGCAACTATCCGCCGACGGTGAACACGCAGAGCGAGACGCAATTCGCGCTTGGCGTGATGCGCGATGTCGTCGGTGCGCAGAAGGTGAACACGAACGTCGATCCGACGATGGGCGCGGAGGACTTCTCGTTCATGCTGCTGGAACGGCCGGGCTGCTACGGGTATATCGGCAACGGACTGGGTGAGCATCGCGAACACGGTCATGGCATCGGACCGTGCATGCTGCATAACAGCAGCTACGATTTCAACGATGACGTGCTCACGCTCGGCTCGACGTACTGGGTGCGTCTGGTCGAAGCGTTTCTTTCGCGCGCGTAGGGAGGTGAGCATGTTTTCATCGACGTATCGCGAGGCGCGTCAGCGGTTTCTCGACACGGCCGCCGCGCGCAAACTCGCGGTCGATACGCGCGTGCTCGAAGGCATCGACGGTCTGGAAGGCGAGACGCTCGCAACCGATGTCGTGCGTATCGGCCCGGCCGATGCGAAGCGCCTGCTCGTGCTCACGTCCGCGACGCATGGCGTCGAAGGCTTTTGCGGCTCGGGCGCACAGATCGCGTTGATGCGCGACGACGTATTGCCCGCGCTGATGGAGAGTCTCGGCGTCGCGATGTTGCTGGTCCATGCGATCAATCCGTATGGCTTTTCGTATCTGAGCCGCACGACGGAAGGCAATGTCGATCTGAATCGCAACAGCGTGGATTTCGCGGGGCCGTTGCCGCAAAACCCCGGTTACGCGGAGCTGCACGAGCTGCTGCTTCCGGCGAGCTGGCCGCCTGACGAAGCGAACATCGCGGCGATTCGCACCTACATCGAAACGCGCGGGCAATGGGCGTATCAGCAAGCGGTGACGACGGGCCAGTACACCCACGCGCAGGGCATGTTCTACGGCGGCGCGCAAGCCGCGTGGAGCACGCGGACGATGCGCAGTCTGCTCGCGGAATACGGAGAGACGTGCACGGCGATCGGCTGGATCGATTTTCATACGGGACTGGGGCCGAGCGGCTTCGGCGCGAAGATCTGCGTCGGCGATGTGGCGCGTGCGCGGCGCTGGTGGGGCGCGGACGTGACGAGCCCGTTGGATGGCACGTCGATCGCGGCGGATGTCGCCGGGCCCTTGCTCGATACGCTGCGGCAGACGTGCCCGCATGCCGCGATTGCATCGATTGCGATCGAGTACGGCACGGTGCCGCTCACGGACATGCTCGACATGCTGCGCGCGGATGTCTGGGTGCGCCATCATGCGCACGCGCCCGCTGCGCTGAAGGCCGACATTCGCCGCCAGATTCGCGCGGCGTTTTACATCGACGACGATATCTGGCGCGGGATGATCGTCGGGCAGGCGCGCGCAGCGGCGTTGCAGGCGCTATATGGCCTTTCGCGCGAAGAAGGCGCTTAACGAAGTTCGAGCCACATCGGCTGATGATCCGATGATCGGCTCGACTGGTCCGCTTCGCATCCCGCGATGCGCGGCTTCAGGTCTTCGGTGACGAAGATGAAGTCGCAGGCGAACGGCCCATCGGGCCATTGATCGTGATCGTACAGGCCGACGGTCGCCGCGCGCGGCGCGTTCGGATGCGCGCAGGTCCAGGCATCGAGGAACGCCGGTGCATCGGCGAGCGGCGCCAGCATCGCGCGATACGCCGAGGCGTCGAACGCACTGTTGAAGTCGCCGCAGATAATCGCGGAAGTCGGCCGCGCGGTGTCGGCGAACGGGCTCGCCTGACTTTCTGCCCTCGCGGGCTGACGCGCGTGCGCGCACGCTTCGGCGTGCAGTTCGCGCAAACGCGCGACTTGCGCGAGCCGCTGCTTCTCCGAATAAAACTCGAGATGCGTGCTGATGATGCGCAGCGGGCCTACGTCCGTCTCGATGACGGCTTCGAGCGCGACGCGCAGCATCGACGGCTTCGCGGGATCGGCGGGCCACGGCAGCGAATGGCGCAACACCTGACGCACCGGCAGGCGGCTGACGATCGCGTTGCCGAACTGACGGCGTGCGAGCCCGGCGCCCACGGGCGGCAGATCGGAGCCGATTGCGTCGATGACGGTCGCGCCGGGAATCAGCGTTTCGAGCTCGGCGAATTGGTCGGGGGCCGGTCGGCCACCGAGTCCGCCCGCCTGTTCGCTTTCGTGAAAGCCGCGCGTCACTTCCTGCAGGCACAGGATGTCGAAATCGTGCAGCGCCTTTGCTTCGGCGACGATGCGCGCGAGATCGACGCGGCCATCCACGCCGCGTCCCCATTGAATGTTCCAGTCGACTAGCCGCATGTCGAACCTCGGCGAAAAGCGTTGGAAGCCACTGTTCAATCCTTAAGCAAGACGTGTGCTCGACCGCACATGCTCGCGGCTCCGTGCAAATTTCCGAAACTAAGTATTTCTTACCGTTCGCGTCGCGGACGGCGATACAATCTGCGCCGTGGAAACGAACGTCGTCCGTCATGAAATCACGCTTTTCCGTCTCTCTCGCCGCGTTCCTGCTCTTTTCAGCGGGCGTCGCGTGCCACGCGCAACAAACTCAGCCAGCACAGCAAGCGGTTCAACCCGCCGCAACGCGCTCGCTCACGAAGGAGCAGCAGGCGGCGCTCGATCAGCAGGACCGGGATATCGCCCAGGTCGCGTCGAGCATCATCAGGCTGATCGACCAGAACAAGGCGGGCGACGTATGGGATCAGGCCTCGCCCATCGCAAAACAGATCGTTTCCCGCGAAGACTTCATGAAGAAGATCGCGCGCGACCGTTTGCCGCTGGGCGCTCCGGGCCTGCGCATGCCGATGGGCGTAAAGCACTATCGCTACGACGGCACCGGCAACATGCCCGCCGGCGCGTACATCAACATTCTCTTCGACACCCAGTTCAGTCAGGCCAGTCAGTCGTCGCGCGAGATGGTGACGTTCATTCTCGATTCGGACAAGGTCTGGCGGTTCGTCGGCTATTCGGTGCGCTGAGCCGGCCTCACATGTTCGTGTAGGACGCGCACCATCCCTTGCCGGCCACGAGTTTGTCGTTGAAGAGCGAGCAGCCGCCCCAGGCATCGCTCGATTTGCCCTGATACAGCGAGCAGTTCGCGCATGTCTGTCCCGCCGCGAAGGCGGGATATTTCGCCTTGTCCACCTTGGCGGCGTCTTCCGTGTAGCCGACGGCGACGGCCGCCGGATCCGCTTCGCTCAAGTGCGGCACATCGGCGCGGGCCCGCGTGAGCCATAGCGTCGTGCCCATGCCGATGCTGAAAATCATGAAGCTGCGGCGGGAGGTGTTCATTGTCGTGGACCGTTTTCTTGTCTGCGGGGAATGTCGTCGTGCGCTCTCGGGCGCTAGTCGAACGATACGCCGACGCGCGCCGCCTTGCCCGCATCGCGGCGTTTGCAAGCCACACGTTTGCGAAATCGTACGCGCGATCGGTTTCTTGACGCGTCGCTTTCGCATTCTCCTTGAACGTGTTGCCAACGTCGTTCATTCCAGCGCGCTAAACCTTTGCGCGCGCGTGCCGTAAATCAGGCCAGAACGCAGTTGCATCGCGTGACCCCGTGGCGCCCCGGCCGCGGTTTAATCAGAAGGAGAACCACCGTGAGTGAATTGGACTGGATGATGGCAGGCGTGTATATGGCGGCGCTCGTGTGCGGCACGCTTCTCATGAGCGTGCTCGCGCGCCGCAGCCTGAGCAGGGTGGAGGATCGCGGGCACTGACAACATCGGGAATAGCCGTCTGGCATGCCCCCGTGCTCGTCGATACCAATCCTTGGAAATATCGACGGTCAGTCAATGGGGGAATGTCATGCCGATGCCCATCGGACTCGGCACGGGAACACAGCGAAGCTTGTCTGCACAGGACGTTTGCGCCGGCTAGCGGAAGGTGCCCTTCGTCAAGGATGCCGGGGACATGATTCGGATCGTGCGGATTCAACGCGGATTCAATGAAGCGCGCGCCGTGAACCGATGAATCGCATCGGCCGTCCGGCGCGCGGAAATGTCACCTTTCAGATTACTGAAACAGCTTGATCGCCTGCGTGAGCGTGTTCGTAACGCCCCAACCGAGCGGAATCAGCACATACGCCCAGAACAACAGAAGCAGCCCATTATTCGACGGGTGAACTGCCTGAGTATCGATGCGGTCATTCATCGCGGATCTCCTCTTTGACTTTTAGTTCGCCGTCTGCGGCGACGTGTCCATGTGGTGCTTCTCATGCACGCGCGTGACGAGCAGATTGCAGATGAAGCCAACGACGAGCAGCACGGCCATGATGTGCAGCGTCATCGTGTACGCTTCGGCGCCGACGACGCCATGCGCCACCTGATAGGCACGCACGTAGTTGACGAGCACCGGACCCGCGACGCCCGCCGCCGCCCACGCGGTCAGCAGCCGGCCGTGAATCCCGCCGACGAACGCCGTGCCGAACATGTCCGCGAGGTACGCGGGAATGGTCGCGAAGCCGCCGCCGTACATGGAAAGGATGATGCCGTAGGCCAGTACGAAGAGCGCGATGTTGCCCGCGCCCGCAAACTGCGGCACGAGGAAGTACAACACCGCGCCCAGCGCAAAGAACACGAAGTAAGTGTTCTTGCGCCCGATCCAGTCCGACGCCGACGCCCACACGAAGCGCCCGCCCATGTTGAAGAGCGACAGCAGCCCGACGAAGCCCGCCGCCGCACCCGCCGTGATCGAGGCCTTGAAGCTCTCCTGGATCATCACCGAGGCCTGCCCGAGCACGCCGATGCCCGCCGTCACGTTCAGGAACAGGACGAGCCACAGCAGATAGAACTGCGGCGTCTTCAGCGCCTGATCGATGTCCACGTGATTCTTCGTGATCATCTTGTTGGCGGTCACAGGCGGCGTCCAGCCAGCCGGCTTCCAGTCCGCCGGCGGGATGCGGATCGCGAGTGCGCCGATCGTCATCGAGATGAAATACAGCACGCCGAGCACGACGAAAGTCTCGGCGACGCCGGCGCTCGTCGCGCTCTTGAAGTGGTTCATCAGCGCGACGGAACCGGGCGCCGCGATCATCGCGCCGCCGCCGAAGCCCATGATCGCCATGCCCGTCGCCATGCCGCGGCGGTCCGGGAACCAGCGGATGAGCGTCGATACCGGCGACACATAGCCGAGCCCGAGCCCGATGCCGCCGATCACGCCGTAACCGAGATACAGCAGCCAGATCTGATGCAGATGGACGCCGAGCGCCGAAACGAGAAAGCCGCCGCCGAAGCAGCAGGCCGCGGTGAACATCGTGCGGCGCGGGCCGACCTTCTCCAGCCATTTGCCTGCGAACGCGGCGGACAAGCCGAGAAATACGATCGCGAGCGAGAAGATCCAGCCGAGCGTCGTCAGTGACCAGTCATCGGGTGCCGAACTGGTGATGCCGATGATCTTCGTGAGCGGCGCATTGAACACCGAGAACGCATACGCCTGCCCGATGCACAGGTGAACAGCCAGCGCGGCGGGCGGCACCATCCAGCGCGTGAACCCGGGCCGGGCGATGGTCGCCTGCTTGGAAAAAAAGCCTGTCGGGCCGTGCACGGCCCCTTGATTGATTGTGCTGTTCATCGTGGTCTCCGTGGCGCGTCATGCATGCACGTGCGCGCGCATCGTTTGCTTGAGGTGCTGCGCCGGGGTCGCCGGACACGAGCAGCCCGCCGTGGTCATGCGAGTCGATGCGGTCTTCATCGACTGATCGCAAGGCCATTCGCGCCGCCCAAACATGCGATGCAACGACATATGGGGTGCGGCGCTTTGCCACGGCTGGCATGACCATAGACAAGTGTGAAGGGCTTTGCAATATGAACACTCGTGCCATAAGCGTTTGCCCGCAGCAAATCATGCTTGTGCAGGGCGCCCGGACACGCGATCTGCGTTGCGTCGCATCGCTACAGGTGGGAGCAGGTGTTCTGAATGTGAACAGTTCACATCGGCCTCGTATAAACCCTGACGATGCGCCCCGAAACCGCATGCCGATGCGGCTTGCGCGCCGCTTGCGACATCGCGCGCGCGATGGCATGGAACTCGCAATCAAGAGCGACCGGCGCCGGACACATGCAGTACCGGCCCATTCACGTCGACATGCGAGGAGCACACACAAATGAATCACGCAGAGATGCAGTTCCTGAGCACCGAATACCCCTACAAGAAGCAGTACGGCAACTTCATCGGCGGCAAGTGGATGCCGCCCGCGGGCGGCGAGTATTTCGACAACATCTCGCCGATCACCGGCGAGCCCTTCACGTCGATCCCGCGTTCGCGCGAAGCCGATATCGAAGCCGCGCTCGACGCGGCGCACGCGGCGAAGACGTCGTGGGGCAGGACATCCGTCACCGACCGCGCGAACCTTCTGCTGAAGCTCGCCGATCGCATGGAGCAGAACCTGTCGCGTCTCGCGCTCGCGGAGTCCATCGACAACGGCAAGCCGCTGCGCGAGACGATGGCCGCGGACATTCCGCTCGCGATCGATCACTTCCGCTATTTCGCGAGCGCGGCGCGTTCGCAGGAAGGCGGCATCTCCGAGATCGATCACGATACGGTCGCGTATCACTTCCATGAGCCGCTCGGCGTCGTCGGGCAGATCATTCCGTGGAACTTCCCGATTCTGATGGCCGTATGGAAGCTCGCGCCCGCGCTCGCCGCCGGCAACTGCGTCGTGCTGAAGCCGGCGGAGCAGACGCCCGCGTCGATTCTCGTGCTGCTCGAGGTGATCGAAGATCTGCTGCCGCCGGGCGTGCTCAACGTCGTGAACGGCTTCGGTCTGGAAGCGGGCAAGCCGCTCGCATCGAACAAGCGCATCGCGAAGATCGCGTTCACCGGCGAGACCACGACCGGCCGCCTCATCATGCAGTACGCGAGCCAGAACCTGATTCCCGTGACGCTCGAACTCGGCGGCAAGAGCCCGAACATCTTCTTCGAGGATGTGCTGAGCGCCGACGACAGCTTCTTCGACAAGGCCCTCGAAGGCTTCACCATGTTCGCGCTGAACCAGGGCGAAGTGTGCACGTGCCCGTCGCGCGCGCTTGTGCAGGAATCGATCTATGAGCGCTTCATGGAACGCGCGTTGAAGCGCGTCGCGGCGATCGCGCAGGGGCATCCGCTCGACACGAAGACGATGATCGGCGCGCAGGCATCGCAGGAGCAGCTCCAGAAGATCCTGTCGTACATCGATCTCGGTAAGCAGGAAGGCGCGGAGTGCCTCTCAGGCGGTGAGCGCGCGACGTTCGATGGCGAGCTGAAGAACGGCTACTACATCAAGCCGACGGTCTTCAAAGGCCACAACAAGATGCGCATCTTCCAGGAGGAAATCTTCGGGCCGGTGCTGTCGGTGACGACTTTCAAGACCGAGGAAGAGGCGCTCGAAATCGCGAACGATACGCTCTACGGTCTCGGGGCGGGCGTATGGACGCGCGATGGCACACGCGCGTATCGCTTCGGCCGCGCGATTCAGGCGGGACGCGTATGGACCAACTGCTATCACGCGTATCCGGCGCACGCGGCGTTCGGCGGCTACAAGCAGTCGGGCATCGGACGTGAGAATCACAAGATGATGCTCGATCACTATCAGCAGACGAAGAACATGCTCGTCAGCTACAGCGACAAGCCGCTCGGCTTCTTCTAAAGCCTGCGGGGGGGGCCGGCCGGGGGCGCGGGGGGGGGCGGCGCCCACCCGGCCTGACTTCGGCTCCCCCTAGGTCGAGGGGGGGCGGGCGCGGCCGCCCGCGCGCCACTTTTG
>NZ_JALQDT010000065.1:0-81096 GCF_023631085.1 Caballeronia sp. INML1
TGTTAAAAAAATTATGATGCTATTACAATATCAGCAGACTAATAAAATGCTCGTAAGATACAGCGAAAAGCCGGTGGGATTATTCTAACGCGGGGGGGGCCGCCGTCCTTTGCGACGGCGGCCGGCTCGAACAACGGGGACATCATGAGCGAACAGGAAGTGCAGCGCGTGACCGCGACGCCCGCCGCGATCGACTTGATCGAAAAGCTGAAGGCCGAGCACGGCGAGGTGCTGTTCCATCAATCCGGCGGATGCTGCGACGGCAGCGCCCCGATGTGCTTTCCGGTCAGCGAATTCATGGTGGGCGGCTCGGACGTCAAGCTCGGCGCGATCGGCGGCGTGCCGTTCTACATGACCGAATCTCAGTACGAGTACTGGCAGCACACGCAGCTCATCATCGATGCCGTGCCGGGCAACGGCGGCATGTTTTCGCTGGAGCGTCCGTCAGGTTTGCGCTTTCTCACGCGCTCGCGCTTATATAGCGATGAACAGAACGCGTGGCTCGAAAAACATCCGGTCGAGCACGTGAGCTAAGCGATTCAGTCCCATCGCGGCGGACGCTTCTCGATGAACGCCTGCGTTCCTTCGAGCGTGGCGTCCTGCATCATGTTGCAGGCCATCGTTTCCGATGCGAGTGCGTATGCAGCTTCGATGCCGGTTTCGAGTTGCCGATAGAACAAACCCTTGCCCGCCGCTACTGCTTCGCGCGGCTTGGCGGCGATGGTCGCGGCAAGCGTGCGAACGGCATCGTCGAGTTCGACTGGCGACGCGACGCGATTCACGAGGCCGCGTTCGCGCGCGGTGGCTGCATCGATGAACTCGCCGGTAAAAAGCATCTCGAACGCGGCCTTGCGCGATACGTTGCGCGACAGCGGCACGCCCGGCGTCGCGCAGAAAAGCCCGAGATTCACGCCCGACACGGCGAAACGCGCGTCGCTCGATGCCACCGCGAGATCGCACATTGCGACCAGTTGGCAGCCCGCCGCGGTGGCAATGCCATGCACGCGCGCGATCACCGGTTGCGGCATGCGCTGGATCGTCAGCATCATGCGCGAGCAGCGCGCGAAAAGCTCGCGATAGTAGTCGAGCGCGGGTTCAGCGCGCATCTCTTTCAGATCGTGGCCTGCGCAGAACGCGCGTCCCGCGCCCGCGAGCACGACGACACGCGCATCCGATCCGGCGATCTCCTTCAGCCCTTGTTCGAGCGCTTCGAGCATGGCTTCCGATAATGCGTTGAACGCATCGGGCCGATTCAGTGTGAGTTTGACGACGCCGTTGGTGTCATACGCATCGCGTTCGATCAGAACGAGTTCGCTCATGCTCATGCTCTCCTTCAAACGTCGATCGCGGCGACCGAGCCCGCGCGCTTGCGCAGTTCGAACTTCTGAATCTTGCCGGTGGACGTTTTCGGCAACTCGCAGAACTCGATCGCGCGTGGCACCTTGAAGCCCGCGAGATGCTTTTTGCAATGCGCGATCAAATCCTCCGCACTGACTTGCGCACCGGACTTCAGCTCGACGAACGCGCATGGCGTTTCGCCCCAGCGCGTATCGGGTTTCGCGACGACCGCCACGGCAAGCACGGCAGGATGCCGGTACAGCACATCCTCCACTTCGATGCTCGATATGTTCTCGCCGCCCGAGATGATGATGTCCTTGCTGCGATCCTTGATGCGCACGTAGCCATCGGGATAGGCCACCGCGAGATCGCCTGTATGGAACCAGCCGCCGCGAAACGCTTCTTCGGTCGCAGCAGGGTTCTTCAGATAGCCCTTCATCGCGATGTTGCCGCGAAACATGATCTCGCCGATCGTCTCGCCGTCCGAAGGCACGAGTTCCATCGAAAGCGGATCGCGCACGGTCACGGCATCCTGCAGGTGATAGCGCACGCCTTGCCGCGCATTGAGCCGCGCGCGTTCGCCGATATCGAGCGCGCTCCATTCGGCCTGCTGCGGACAGACCGTGGCCGGTCCATAGACCTCGGTGAGGCCGTAGACGTGAGTCAGCTCGAAGCCCATGCGCTCCATGCCTTCGATCATCGCGGCGGGCGGCGCGGCGCCCGCGACCATCGCGTGAACCTTCTGCTCGATGCCGGCTTTCATCTCGTCGGGTGCGTTGACGAGCAGGTTCTGCACGATCGGCGCACCGCAGTAATGTGTGACGCCTTCGTTGCGAATGAGATCGAAGATGGCCTTCGCATCGACGCGGCGCAGGCACACGTTCACGCCCGCGCGGGCGGCCACGGTCCACGGGAAGCACCAGCCGTTGCAATGGAACATCGGCAGTGTCCACAAGTACACGGCATGCTTCGGCATGTCCCATTCGAGGATATTGCTGACCGCATTCGTGTACGCGCCGCGATGGTGATAGACGACGCCCTTCGGATTGCCCGTCGTCCCCGACGTGTAGTTCAGACAGATGGCGTTCCATTCGTCCGATGGCGGCGACCATTCGTATGCCGGATCGCCGCTCGCGAGCAACGCTTCATACTCGATTTCGCCGATGCGCTCCCCCTCGCCCGTGTACTGCGAATCGTCGACATCGATGACGAGCACGTCTTGCGGCACGTCTTTCAAGGCTTGGAGCATGACGTCGGCGAACTCGCGATCGACGATCACGGCTTTCGCTTCGCCATGCGCGAGCATGAAGGCGAGCGTGGCGGCGTCGAGCCGCGTGTTGAGCGTGTTGAGCACGGCGCCCGTCATCGGCACGCCGAAGTGCGCTTCGACCATTTCGGGCGTGTTCGGCAGCATCGCGGCGACGGTATCGCCGGGACCGATGCCACGCGCCGCGAGCGCCGACGCGAGCCGCCGCGTACGCGCGTAGGTATCGGCCCAGTTGCGCCGCACCTCGCCGTGCACGATCGCGGGGCGCGTCGGATACACGGATGCCGCGCGCTCGATGAACATGAGCGGCGTCAGCGCCGCGAAATTGGCGGCCGTCTTGGGAAGGCCATCGTCGTACATGCCGGCTGTCATCGTCGTCTCCTGTGCGCGCTTTTCGATGCGCTTTCTTCGATTATGCCCGCGAGCCTTACACACGACTGACGCTGGCGCTGCGATCCGGTTCCGTCAGACGAGATCGTCGAGCTTCACCTCGAAGCCGCGTTTGACGCCCGGGCGCGCAAACAGCGCTTCATACCAGCGCTTGACGCTGGGGTAATCGTCGAGCGAGACCTGATGACGTTCATGCCGCCACGCCCAGCCGAGAATCGCGAAATCGGCAACTGATAATACGCCCGCCACGTATTCCACCTGCGCGAGACGCTTGTCGAGCACGCCATACAGACGGCGCGTTTCATCGGAATAGCGCTTCAGCGCATAGCGCCGATCGCATTCCGCCTCGACCATGCGGAAGTGATGCACCTGTCCCGGCATCGGGCCGAAGCCGCCCATCTGCCACATCAGCCATTCGAGCACGGGCACGCGCTCGCGCAGGCTCGCGGGCAGGAACTTGCCGGTCTTCTCACCGAGATAGAGCAGGATCGCGCCGGATTCGAAGATGCTGATCGGCTGGCCGTCGGGGCCGTCCGGATCGACAATCGCCGGAATGCGGTTGTTCGGGCTGATGCGCAGAAAGTCGGGTGCATGCTGCTCGCCCTTCGTGATGTTCACTGTCTTCACGGTGTAGGGCAGTTGCATTTCCTCCAGCGCGACGCTGATCTTGCGTCCGTTGGGCGTGTTCCACGTATGCAGTTCGATTGTCATGGCGATGCGTCCCGGTTCAGGTCAATTCAGGCGACACATAACGCTGAAAACCCGCGCGTTGGGTAATGCCTATATACCAGCGTTCGAGCTCGGGGAGCGCGGGCCGCACGAGCTCGGCGATGCCGAACCAGCGGCGCGCATAGGCGGCAATGACGAGATCGGCGAGGGTGAACGTGTTGCCTTCGAGATAGTCGCGGCCTTTCAGATGCGCATCGACGAGGCGCCAGAGCTTTTCAACTTCGTTCGCAGCGGCGGCGAGTTGCCCGACGTCGCGATCCGCCGCGCTCGTGCGGATATAGCCCCAGAAAAGAGGGCGTTCGGCCGGTTGCAGCGTGGAGAGTGCCCAGTCGAGCCAGCGGTCAGCGCTTGCCCGGACCTTCGGCTCGGCGGGGTAGAGCGTGCTGGCCGCGCCGTACTGCATCGCGAGATAACGGATGATCGAATTCGATTCCCACAGCACGAAATCGCCATCGACCAGCGTGGGCACGCGGCCCATCGGGTTCATCTCGAGATAGCCGGGTTCGTTGTTGCGCCCGAATTGCAGGCCGGCGTCGATTCGCTCGTACGCAAGGCCCACTTCATCGCAGCACCACAGCACTTTCTGCACATTGACCGAGTTGGCTCTGCCCCAGATCGTCAGCATTCGATGTCATCCTCCGTTGGTGTCGCGTTGCGCGTCGAAGGATCAATCTTAGAGTGAGTCGGGGACTTTCGCTAAAAAATGCTTATGCGTTGGACGCAATGGCATCCGGCGAATACCTATCGACCTTCTATTAGCCGTGTTTCGCGCGTGCCGCCTGAGTCGATGTGCGCCCCGAATCCGCTCTGTCCCGCGGCGAGTTCGTCGCGCAGCGTGAGGCGGGGAATCGCGTAATCGCCGTGATTCTGCTTGCGAAACGCGATGGGCGTGTCGTCAAAGAGCCGGTCGAGACGCTGGCCCAACTTATGGAAAGTTGCATCCAGACGCGCGCCGTCCATCGTACTCGTGTGATAGACGACAAAAGGCGGCAGCACGTCGAATCCGGGATAAAACAGCACGCCATGCTGGATCGGAAACAGGATATCCTCGATCGGACCGTTGATGCCGCGCGGACCGTAATGCGACTCCCAGCCGCCAGTCGTGACGACGATCATCGCGCGCTTGCCCGCCATCATGCCTTCGCCGTAGCGATCGCCCCAGTGCGTGTCCGAGTGCTCGCCCACCCCATAGCCGAAGCCATACGCATACACGCGCTCGACCCAGCCCTTCATGATCGCGGGCATCGAGAACCACCACATCGGGAATTGCAGGATCAGGGCATCGGCCCAGCGCAGCTTGTCCTGCTCGATCTCGATATCGCGGCTTTGCAAACCGTTCTCGAACGCATGCTTCGAATCGAGGCTCGCATGGAACGGCGCGTCGCGGTTGCGTTCGCGGATGTCGTTGGCGTCGAGCGCGGCTTTCCAGTTCATCGCGTACAGGTCGGAAACTTGCACGTCGTGGCCATTGGCCCGCAGGCCTTCGACGGTGAAATCATTGATGGCGCCGTTCAGCGAGCGGCGTTCCGGATGGGCATACACGATCAGCACATTCATAAGGCATTCTCCAGTTCGATACAGACATGGAGGCCAGCTTAAAGACCGAGCGGGTATATTGGAAATGAATATCCGACATTGCAGGCATTGCCATGAATAATATCTTGAGAAGACTCGATCTCAATCTGCTCGTCACGCTCGATGTCCTGCTCGCCGAGCAGAACGTCACGCGTGCAGCCGAGCGACTTCATTTTTCGCAGCCGTCCGTGAGCGTGCATCTCGCCAAGCTGCGCGATATCTTCGACGATCCCTTGTTGTTGCCCGGACCACGGGGCATGCGGCCGACGGCGCGCGCCGAAAGCCTGCGCGAGCCGTTGCGCGAAGCGCTGGCGTCGCTCGAACGCGCGGTGTCGCCGCAAGCCGCATTCGACCCCGCGTCCGCCGACAAAACATGGCGCATCGCCGCCACCGACTACACTGAATCGACCGTGCTTCTGCCTGCGTTGAGCGGCTTGCGCGCGGCCGCGCCGCGTACGCGCATCGCGGTGCTCGAAATCATGCCGCCGCGGCTCGCGAAGCAGGCGGAGAACGGCGAGATCGACCTTGCGTTTCACATTGCATCGCCTGAGACCGCCGGCTTTCACCAGCAGGCGCTCTTCACGGAAAGCTATGTGCTCGTGGGGCGCAAGGATCATCCGCGATTGAAACGGCGGCCGACGCTCGCGCAGTTCTGCGCGCTCGACCACGTGATCGTGTCGCCCGATGGCGGCGGGTTCTCCGGTCCCACGGATGCCGCGCTCGCGACGCTCGGCATGAAGCGGCATGTGGCGCTGTCCGTGCCGCACTTCCTGTTCGTACGTTCCGTGCTTGCGACGACCGATCTCGTTTCGATGCAACCGCTCAGGCTCGCGAAGCACTGGCCCGAGTTGCGCATCGTCGCGCCGCCCGTCGATATTCCCGGCTACGAGATGTCGATGTACTGGCACGAACGCGTGCATCGCGATCCGGCGCATCGGTGGCTGCGCGAGTTCATCGCGCAAGCTGTCTGAAAGCATCGCGGATCATTGATGACGTTTTCGCATGACCGTCTCTATCGGTATTACTGATTCAGCGCATGTAACGCGAGTGCTCCTCGAAGCGGTGCCGTCCGAGCCCATGCAGGCGAAAGTGTGAAGCGCGTCTTGCGAAGCTAAACACTTGCGCCTGTTGCATAAAACACCACACGTATTGCACGAAGCCACGCATCGCGACAATTGATGTGTTAAAAATCCGCGTGCTTTCATGCGTCACGCGACGCTGCTTTCGTTCAGACAGTGAACTGAAAGGCGACGCATGGAAGTCGATCAAAAATCGCTAATAAATAGACGCTCACAACACATCATGAAGACAATCACATCGCGTGCCATCGCAGGTATGGGGGCATCGGTCATCGCGCTCGCCTGTCAATCCGCATTCGCGCAAAGCTCGGTCACGCTCTATGGGGTCGCCGACGTCAGCGTGCGTTATCTCACGAACGCCAACGCCAACAACGACGGCAAGGTGTTCATGACGAACGGCGCCATCACCAACAGCCGTTTCGGTCTGAAGGGCGAGGAAGATCTCGGGGGCGGCCTGAAGGCGATCTTCCGGCTGGAAAGCGGTGTGGAACTGGAGAACGGCCAGTACGCCGACAGCGCGCGCGCATTCAACCGCGCGGCCTATGTCGGTCTTTCGAGCGGCTATGGCACGCTGACGCTCGGCCGTCAGAAGACGCCGCTCTTCGATATGCTCGGCGACACTTACGATCCGCTCACCGTCGGCAATTACTTCGAGAACGCATGGCTGCCGGTTGCACTCGGCGCGGGACTCTATGCGGATAACGCGGTGAAGTACAACGGCACGTTCGCGGGCCTGACGCTCGGCGCGATGTACTCGTTCGGCACGAACTACACATCGACCGGCGCCGGCGGCTTCTCGGGTCAGGTGCCGGGCCATATGGGCGCGGGCAACATGTACGGCTTCACGGCGTCGTATGCGATGGGTCCGCTGTCCATCGGCGGCGGCTATCAGCAGAACAGCGACAACTCATCGAACAAGCAGAAGATCTGGAACGCGAACGCGGTCTATACGGTCGGCGCGGCGAAGCTCTATGTCGGCTATCTGCATTCGACCGACGACACCGGCTTTGTCGACAGCATCCTGCAGCAGCGCGGCCTCGCGTCGGGCACGGATATTCTGAAGGGCTCGGGCCGCCGCGACGACGGTCCGTTCGCGGGCATCACGTATCAGGTCACGCCGGCGCTGTTGCTCACGGGCGCGTTCTACTACGACCACATGAAGAACGCGGCCATCGGCGGCGGCGCGACGGGCAGCGGCAATCGCTACACAGGTGTGGCGCTGGCGGAGTATGCGCTGTCGAAGCGCACCGAAGTGTATGGCACCATCGACTTCAACAAGGTGACGGGCGCGGCCGATGTCGAATTGCCGGGCCGCTCGAATCAGACCGGCGTGTCGATCGGCTTGCGCAACCTCTTCTGATTGCCGGTCAGCGCACGCGCAACGTATAGCGCGTGCGCTGACGATACACCGCGCCGGGACGCAGGACGGCGCGCTCGCCGTCCATGTTGATCTCGTCGGGAAAGCCACCCGCTTCGAGACACAGCCCAGCATGCTTGCGATAGCGCGAACCATCGCGAGCGGGCACGCCTTCCAGATAATTCCCCGAGTAGAACTGCAAGCCGCGCGCATCCGTTGCGACGCTCAGCTCGCGTCCGCTCGACGGGTCGAACAGCACGGCGACCGTGCGCGGTTCGTTTGCGTTGCCGTCGAATACATAGCAATGGTCGAAGCCGCCCGCGAGCGCGAGTTGCGGATGAGATGCATCGAGACGCGTCCCGATCGATGCAGGCTCGCGCAAATCGAACACGCTGTTCGTTACCGCTTCGAGTGCAACGGGAATCGACTTCGCATCGATCGCGAGAAACGTATCCGATGCAATCGATATTTCATGATCGCGAATGCTCGCGTCATTGCCCAGATTGAAGTACGCATGGTTCGTGAGGCTGACGGGCGTCGGCGCATCGGTGCGCGCTTCGTAATCGATCGATAGCATGCCCGCGTCGTTCAGTGCATAACGCACGGTCACATCGAGATTGCCGGGAAAGCCCGCCGCGCCCGAAGGCGAATGCAGCGTCATGACGAGCGCGTCATCGGCCACGTCCACGCGCCACATCTGCCGATGAAAACCCGCCGAGCCGCCATGCAGATGATTGGCGCTTTCATTGCGCTCGACCTGATACGCAAGGCCGTCGAGCAGGAAGCGCCCATCGCGGATGCGGTTGGCCCAGCGCCCGATGATCGCGCCCATGAACGCGCTGCCGTTCAGATAGTCGGCGGGCGTGTCGTGACCGAGCAGCACATCGGCGAAATGTCCTTCACGGTCGGGCGCGAGCCATGAGACGAGCGTCGCGCCCAGATCGCTGATCTCGACGCGCATGCCGGATGCATTGCGTAACGTGTAGAGATGCGCGTCGTCCCAGGGACGAATATCGATGAGAGAAGAGGAGGTCATGCGCGCGATCATCTCACGGACGCGCCGCGACTTCATCGAGATGCAGCAGCAGATCCGCAGGATCTTCGTACACGCGCAAGGCGCCCGAGCGCTCCAGTTCGTCGCTGCCATAACCGCCCGAGAGCAGGCCGACGCCGAGCGAGCGGCATCGGCGCGCGGCCAGCATGTCCCAGATGCTGTCGCCGACGACGACCGTATGCTCGATCGGCACGTTCAGGCGCGCGGCAGCGGCAAGGAAGAGGTCGGGATCGGGCTTCGCGTACTTCACCATGTCACGGGTGATGACCACTTGCTTCGAAGGATCGACGCCCAATGCTTCGAGATTGACCTGTGCGGTCTCCATGCGTCCGCTCGTCGCGATGGCCCATTTCGTCCCTGCCTGCGTGAGCGCTTCGAGCAGTTCGCGCGCCCCCGGCAGCGGGCATACCTGCACGCGCAGCCGCTTGTAGGCTTCTGCATGCAATTGACGCAGCCGCTCGACGCGATCCGCGCTGATCTCGCCATGCGTCTCGCGCAACAACTGATTCCTGAAGAGCCCGCCGCTCATGCCGATCTTGCGATGAATGCGCCACACGGACAATTCGATGCCTTCCGCGTCGAGCGCTTCCTTCCACGCGAGCACGTGCTGATAGACGCTATCGACGAGCGTGCCGTCGAGGTCGAACAGGAATGACGTTTCGATGCGCATGATCTACTCCCTTTGATTGTGTCGTGGCGTCTTCATCATACGCACGATCGGGCGAGCGGGCTGCCGCAGGTGCGATAATGGATGTTTGCGCCGCGCCCGGGTTACCTCGCGGAAAACACGCATAGATCCCTGAATTTTGCATCAATCACGCATGACGGAGCCTATCTTGACCCGCATCGACAATCCCTCCCGCGATCAGGAGGCAGGCGTGGCCGACTCCACGCAAGACACGACCCGCATCGACGATACGCGCATCGGCGCCGTGCGTCCGCTGATCTCGCCGGCCTTGCTGCTCGACGAACTGCCTGTGACGCCCGGCGTGCAGACGCTCGTGGAGGAAAGCCGCGCGGCCATCGCGAACATATTGCATGGCCGCGATGACCGCCTCGTCGTGGTCGTCGGCCCGTGCTCCATCCACGATCACGATCAGGCGATGGAATACGCGCAGCGCCTGAAGCAGGTCGCGGACCGGCTGCGCGACGATCTCTTCATCGTGATGCGCGTGTACTTCGAAAAGCCGCGCACCACGGTAGGCTGGAAGGGCTATATCAACGATCCGCGTCTGGACGGCAGCTTCCGCATCAACGAAGGCCTGCGTCGCGCGCGCGAACTGCTGCTCGACATCAGCGGCCTGGGGCTTCCGACCGCAACCGAGTTTCTCGATCTGCTGAGCCCGCAATACATCGCCGATCTGATCGCGTGGGGCGCGATCGGCGCGCGCACGACCGAGAGCCAGAGCCATCGTCAGCTTGCATCGGGTCTCTCGTGCCCGATCGGCTTCAAGAACGGCACCGACGGCGGCGTGCAGGTCGCGGCGGACGCGATCGTCGCGGCACGCGCGAGCCACGCGTTCATGGGCATGACGAAGATGGGCATGGCCGCGATCTTCGAGACGCGCGGCAACGACGACTGCCATGTCATTCTGCGCGGCGGCAAGAAGGGGCCGAACTATGACGCGCAAAGCGTTGCGGCGGCGTGCGGCGCATTGACGAAGCTCGGCCAGCGCGAGCAGGTGATGATCGATTGTTCGCACGCCAACTCGAACAAGTCGCATCTGCGCCAGGTGGATGTCGCGCAGGACATCGCGCGGCAACTGGAAGCGGGCGAGCGGCGCATCACCGGCGTGATGATCGAGAGTCATCTGGAAGAGGGCCGTCAGGATCTCGAGCCGGGCGTGCCGCTCAAGCACGGCGTGTCGATCACCGACGCGTGCCTCGGCTGGACGCAGAGCGAGCCGGTGCTCGAACTGCTTGCGCAAGCCGTGAGAAAACGCCGCGCGGGCTGATTCGGCGCTGCGCGGAAGAAAGGGACATGAGCGAAGCACACAGGCTTCATTCAAGCAAGACGCTCATGTCCCTCAGGCGATGCGTCGCAGGGGCAATCGCTTACCTCGCCACGGCCGCATTCAACGCATTGATCAACGCCAGCGGGTCGAAAGGCTTGCGCACCTGAACGGACCTCGGCAAGGCGCGGCGCTCGTCGTCGCTGAGCGCGAGATCGTAGCCGGTCACGAATACGACGCCTAGCTGCGGCGCACCGCGACACGCGGCGATCGCCAGCTCCACGCCGGATTGCCCCGCAAGATCCACATCCGTCAGCAGCAATTCGAAGCGATGCTCGCGCAACAAAGCGAGCGCCTCGTCAACGCTGCCCGCATCGATCAGATCCAGTCCGAACGTGCGCAACATCTCAGCGGTGCTCGTGCGCACCAGTTCGTTGTCTTCGACGAACAGCACGCGCATGCGCGACAGCGCATCGTCCGGGGCGTTACGCGGCACACCCGTGTCGATGTCCGCCACCGCGGCCGCCGAGGTGTGCCCGGCTTGGCCGAGCACATGCCGCACCTTGCGCGCCAAAGCTTCATGCGTATAAGGCTTGCTCAACAGATCGATGCCCTCATCGAGCCGCCCCGCGTGAACGATCGCATTATCCGTATAGCCCGACGTGAACAGCACCGCGATGCCCGGCACGCGTTCGCGCGCCTTGCGCGCAAGCTCCGTGCTGCGCAACGGCCCCGGCATGACGACATCGGTGAAGAGCAGATCGATACGCACGCCGCTCTCGACGATCGCAAGCGCGCTCTGCGCATCCTTCGACCGCAACACGCGATACCCGAGATCCGCGAGCATCTCGACGACGGTCGCGCGCACTTCTTCATCGTCCTCGACCACGAGAATCGTTTCACTGCCGCCTTTGGCCGGACCGGCGTCGATATTGGCTTCAAGGTCTTCTTCCTCACGCGCGCGCGGCAGATAGATGCGCACCGTCGTGCCGTGTCCTTCCTCGCTGTACACCTTCACGTGCCCGCCGGATTGCTTGACGAAGCCGTACACCATCGACAGCCCGAGACCCGTGCCCTGACCCTCGCGCTTGGTCGTGAAGAACGGCTCGAACGCGCGTTCCTGCACTTCGGGCGACATCCCCGAGCCCGTGTCCGTCACGGCGACCATCACATACTGGCCGGGCGACACCTCGGCGTGGCGCATTGCGTAGGCTTCGTCGAGCGATGCATTGCCCGCTTCGATCGTGAGCTTTCCGTGACCGTTCATCGCATCGCGCGCGTTGATCGCGAGATTGAGCAGTGCGTTCTCGACCTGAAACGGATCGACGAGCGTATTCCACAAACCGCCCGACACGATGGTCTCGATTTCGATGCCATCGCCGAGTGCGCGCCGGAACATGTCGTCGAGGCCGCGCACGAAGCGGCCCAGATTCACGACCTTCGGCGCGAGCGGCTGCCGTCTGCCGAATGCGAGTAGCTGCGATGCGAGATTCGCGCCGCGCGCGACGCCCGCGAGCGCGTTCCTCACGCGCTGCTCCGGCTTGTCCTCGCCGGCGACGTCCTTCGCGAGCAATTGCAGATTGCCGCCGATCACTTGCAGCAGATTGTTGAAGTCGTGCGCGACGCCGCCCGTCAGCTTGCCGATCGCTTCCATTTTCTGCGCCATGCGCAGCGCTTCCTCGGCCTGACGCAGCGCCTCGGCGGTTTCGCGATCCGCCGTGACGTCGCGGCCCACGCCGTGAATGCGCCGCGTGCGCGGGTCGAGCGATACCGTCCACGCGATCCAGCGCCAGCCGCCATCCGAGCGGCTCAGCCGGCATTCGTAGCGCACCGGCACGCCGTTCGCACGCAGGCTGCCGAGTTCGGCGGTGGCCGCGTGAACGTCGTCCGGATGCACGAGGTCCATCACCGTGTGCGAATGCAGGCGATGCGAATCGAAGCCGAGCACCGTCGTCCATGAAGGACTCACGCGCAGCAGCGCGCCCTCGAAGCTCGCGACGAAGAACAGGTCCTCGCTCAGTTCCCACAGGCGGTCGCGGTCGGCGACGGCATCGGCCACACGGCGCTCCAGCGTCTCGTTCAGATCGCGCAGCGCCGCCTGCGCCTTCGTGCGTTCCGCGATCTCGTCCTGCGCCGCCTGATAGAGACGCGCATTGTCGATGGCGATCGCCGCCTGCGATGCGATGCCTGTGAGAATCCGCTCAGCGCGCTCCGTGAATACGCCCGGCTCAGGATGTCCGAAGAAGAGCCCGCCGAGCACTTCGCCCGTGCGCGAGATGACCGGCGCGGCGAGATAGCTGCACACGGCGAGATGGCCTTTGGGCATGCCGTGATGCGGCGCGTTGTGGCCGTAGCGTGGATCTTTCGTGATGTCGTCCGAGCGCACGATGCCTTCGCCCGCAAAGGTCGGACCGAACACGGCGGTGTTGCGCGGCATCGGGAACCGGTCGAACGTGTCCTTGGGCACGCCCGACAGCGCGTAAAGGGTATAGCGTGCGCCCTTGTCGTCGAGCACGTTGTAGAAGAACGAGCCGAAGGCGGCGCCCGTCAGCTCGGTCGCGGCATCGACGACGATCTGCACCGCGCGGCTCAGCTCGAGCTCCCCCGCGACCGCCGTGCCGACGCGGTTGAGGATCTCCAGCGTGCGCGATTCGTCACGCAGCTTCTGCTCGGTCGCGCGACGCAATCGCGCGAGGCGCAGATTGCTCGACACGCGCGCGACCAGTTCGCGCGCGGGGAAGGGCTTGGTCAGATAGTCGTCCGCGCCCGCTTCGAGGCCGCCAACGCGCGCCTCCTCGCCCGCGCGCGCCGACAGCAGCACGACCGGCGTGTCGCGCAGCGCCTCGTCCTCGCGCACCGCCTGCAGGAGCGCGAAGCCGTCGAGGCGCGGCATCATCACGTCGGAGACGATCACCTCGGGACGCACGGAACGCGCCATCGCGAGCGCGGCCTCGCCATCGGCGGCGACGCTCACGTCGTGGCCTGCCGCGCTCAGCATGCGGCGCATGTAGTCGCGCAGGTCGGCGTTGTCGTCGACTATGAGCACGCGGCCCGGCAGCGCGTCCGCGGGCGTCGGCTCGGCGGTTGCCGTCGCGCCGAGCGGCGTGTCTTCCTCGCTCTCGGCGACCGGCTGCTCATCCGCGTCAGGCATCCAGCGCATGGCGGCATCGACATACGACCGGGCGCGATTGCTCGCCTCGGCATGCGGCGCGCCGGGCGCGTCGAGCGCGGGCTCGAGCGGGGCGGGCAAGGTCACGGTGAAGCACGCGCCGTGGCCGGACGTGCTGTCCACGCGGATCGTGCCGCCATGCAGCTTGACGAGCTCCTGCACCATCGCGAGACCGATGCCGCTGCCTTCCATCGAACGGCCCGCCGCACCCGCGACGCGATGAAAGCGCTCGAACACGCGCGCGAGCTCCTGTTCCGGAATGCCGATGCCGGTATCGCGCACGCTCAGTTCGATGCCGTGCTCCGCGTTCGCGTGCAGCGAAATCCGGATGAAGCCGTCGAACGTGAACTTGAACGCGTTCGACAGCAGGTTCATCACGATCTTTTCCCACATGTCGCGGTCGATGTTCGCGATCACGGGCGTCGATCCGATGTCGATCTCGAGGCGCAGGCCGGCCGATTCGATCGCCGAGCGAAAGAGCGAGGCGAGCTCGGCGGTGAACACGGCGATGTCTGTCGGCTGGCGATGAATCTCGATGCGCCCGGCCTCGATGCGCGAGAAGTCGAGCAGTGCGTTGACGAGCTTCAGGAGCCGCAAGCCATTGCGATGCATGACCTCGACGACGCGCATGTCTTCCCGGCTCACGCGGTCGGGGCTCGTGAGCAGTTCTTCGAGCGGGCCGAGCATCAGCGTGAGCGGCGTCCTGAACTCGTGGCTGATATTGGAGAAGAACGTGGTCTTCGCGCGGTCGATTTCGGCGAGTGCTTCGGCGCGCCGGCGCTCTTCGTCGTAGGCGTGCGCGTAGCCGATCGCCGCGCCGATCTGGCTCGCGACCAGATTCATGAAGGCGCGATAGCCATCGTCGAACAGCCGATAGGGATTGAGCGCGGCGATCAGCACGCACGCGGGACCGGTTTCGCCCGAAGGCGCGATGGGCACGATCACGGCGCTCGCCGGCGCGACGCTCCATGCGCCGGTGGGCAGAGGCGCATCGATGATGCGATCCAGGTTCGTGACGATGCGTGCCTCGTTGTCGCGCAGCACGTCCTGGAAGGGCCACGGGTTCTGGCGCGCGGCATGCAGGACCGCGGGCGCGGCGCGATGCTCCGGCTCGATGCCGCACGCGCTGACGAGCGTCGCCGTATCGCCGCCCGGCTCGACGGCATAGAGCAGCGCGAAAGGCATGTCGCGCGACGCCGTCTGCAACGCGCTCATCGACCGTTCGCACGCTTCGCGCCAGGTGCGCGCGTCGGCCGCCGATGCCGCCAGCTCGCGCAGCACGTTCAACTGGCGCTCGCCGAGCACGCGTTGCGTGTCGTCGCTGTTCGCGCAGATGATGCCGCCCGCGCCGCCGCGATCGTCGGGAATCGGGCTGTAGGAGAACGTGTAATACGTTTCTTCCGGAAAGCCGTTGCGCTCCATGATGAGGAGCTTCTGTTCGACGTACGTGCCTTCGACGCCCGCGAGCGCGGTGTCGAGCAGCGGACCGATCTCGTTCCAGATTTCGCGCCACACGACCGAGGTCGGCCGGCCGAGTGCTTGCGGATGCTTGCCGCCGATGATCGACTTGTACGCGTCGTTGTAGAAGAAGAGCAGGTCGGGGCCCCAGCCGACCCAGATCGGCTGGCGGGAGGTGAGCATGATGCGGATGGCCGTCTTGAGACTTTGCGGCCAGTGCTCGGGCGCGCCGAGCGCCGTTTGCGTCCAGTCGAGCGCACGGATGAGCGCGCCCATTTCGCCGCCGCCCAGGAGGAAGCTCGGGTCGAGACCGTCCATCCTCGTATCCGCGATCAGATTGTCAGCTTTCA
Source organism: Caballeronia sp. INML1 (assembly GCF_023631085.1). Lineage (NCBI taxonomy): Bacteria > Pseudomonadati > Pseudomonadota > Betaproteobacteria > Burkholderiales > Burkholderiaceae > Caballeronia > Caballeronia sp. INML1. The sequence continues at coordinate 15,719 of NZ_JALQDT010000065.1, forward strand.
TCGACGCTTGGTCTCCTCGCCCGGTCTCTCGATGCGGCGACGTCATGTGGCGGCAATGCCCGAATTAACGCTCGAATCGCCCGCGCGCCGCGTTTGCACGGCGCGCAGGCGATTTCGAATTCTCGCACGGAAAACGCTTCGCTTCGCGTCGGCCCTGCGCGTGTGAGGCCCGTCCGCAAACGCGCTCAGGGCGCGGCGACGAATCGAGGCCCGTTGCGCGCACCGTGTCCTGCGCCTGCGTCGACCCGAGAAAGCGCTGCAGCGCGTGCGCCTCGTCCGCATGCTCCACGCCGACCGATTGCACTTCCTCCGGAATCCGCCCGACGAATTGCGCGCCCGGCACCGATAGCAATTCGCCGGCCTGCTGAACGCCTATGTCGTCATCGCCGCTCGCGACGAGCGATGCGACCGGGATGGTCGGCACCATCTCCAGCAAGGCCGCACGCGCGCGCAAGGCAGGGCCGCGTGGGCCTTCGGAACGCTTTTTGCTGAACCGATGCAGCACAAGCACATTGCGTACTCACGCTGCCACGACGTTCGAGAACATGTCCAGACCGATGCCTAGAACCACACTCAACTCCGAAGCCGGAATCTACGAAGGCTTCGATATCTACGCGTCGTATGTGGTCAACGCGACGGGCATGCACATTGGCACACTCAAAGTAGTTCGCAAACGGGACAAGCGCGTGCTCTATCCCTTCGACGGCTGCGAGACCATCGGCCCGTTCGAATCCAGCGAGGATGCGCGGCGCGCCGCCGAAGAACTCGGCAGACGTATCGTCACGGCGGATATCGCAAATCCGGAGCGCTGATCGCATCGCTTGCTAATGTCCTATGACGCTTGTCGACGAAACGGCACGATGCGCGGATATCCACACAGTCGGCAGGCCCGACCGCCCGAATCGGAGCAACGCGGTAAATAGCCCCGCGTATGCGCGGTCGATCGGCAAGAATCGCCCGCGTTTCGGGGAAAACCCCAGCGTTTCGATCGTCCTAGGACATGCCAGCCGTGCCGCATGCGTCTGTATCTTGACCTCAAGGCGGTGCGTGGCGCGCAACTCAGGCGCAGCACCGGGTCACTGACGCATCCGGACAACGACTATGAGTTACCTGCAACCATCCACGAAGCCAGACGCGCAGGCGCGCGGACCCATCAGACGCGCCATGGCGGCCTCGGCCATCGGCAACGCGACCGAGTGGTTCGACTACGGCATCTACAGCTACGGCCTCACTTATATTTCGGCGGCGCTTTTTCCCGGCAGCACCGCGCAGGCCACCCTCTTCGCGCTCGCGACCTTTGCGATTTCCTTCCTTGTCCGGCCGCTCGGCGGACTCTTTTGGGGGCCGCTTGGCGACAGGCTCGGCCGCAAGCATGTGCTCGCGCTGACCATCATCATCATGTCGGTGGCCACGCTGCTCGTCGGCCTCTTGCCGTCGTATGGAAGCATCGGCTTATGGGCGCCGGCGGCGCTCGTCGCGCTGCGCATGATCCAGGGCTTCTCGACGGGCGGCGAGTACGGCGGCGCGGCGACGTTCATGGCGGAGTACGCGCCCGATGACAAGCGCGGCTTTTGCGGCAGTTTCCTCGAGTTCGGCACGCTAGCGGGGTTCTCGCTCGGCGCATTGCTGATGCTCGGATGCTCGGTTCTGCTCGGCAACGACGCGATGCACGCATGGGGCTGGCGCCTGCCGTTCCTCGTCGCGGCGCCGCTCGGTCTGATCGGCCTGTATCTGCGTTCGAAGATGGAAGATACGCCGGTGTTCCGCGAGTGCGCCGAAGCGTCCGAACGCGAACATCATGCGGGCGTGCCCTTGGGTGAGCTTTTCGCGCGCTACTGGAAGCCGCTGCTTCAATTGGGCGGGCTGGTCGTGGCGCTGAACGTGGTGAACTACGTGCTGCTCGCGTATATGCCGACCTTCATGAAGAAGGAACTCGGCATGAGCGATAACCTTTCGCTGCTGCTGCCCTTGATCGGCATGTTGTCGATGATGGTGCTGCTGCCGTTCGCGGGCGCACTGTCGGATCGCATCGGGCGAAAGAAGGTGTGGTGGCTTTCGCTCGCCGGTATCTTCGTCGCGGCCGTGCCGATGTTCACGTTGATGTCGCATGGCATCGCGGGCGCGCTGATCGGGCTGGGCGTGCTGGGGCTGCTTTATGTGCCGCAACTGGCGAGCATCTCGGCAATGTTTCCCGCGATGTTTCCGACGCAGGCGCGTTATGCGGGCATGGCGATCGCCTATAACATTTCGACGTCGATCTTCGGCGGCACTGCGCCGATGGTGACGGACTGGCTCATCGGGCGCACGGGCAGCACGCTGGTTCCGGCGTATTACATGATGGGTGCTTGCGCGGTCGGCGCCATTGCGTTGTTGTTCGTCACCGAGACCGTGGGATGCTCGCTGCGCGGGCGGGACATTCCGGGCGCGAAGGCAGTGTCAGGGACGCGTCGGGAGGATGCGGGGGTTGAGAGGCTGCCGGAGCATCGGCACGCTTGATGGATTTTTCTTGATTGGTTCGCGGCCCGGCGATTTTTTGCTCGGGCCGATTTTTTTTTGCCGTTACTTCGTGAGGCTCGATTCTCGTTCGTCAGCTATTTGATGCGCAGCAGGCAGGCTTGTCGACGCCGCCGGGGGCAACTGCATGCACCCCCATCCCTCAATGTGCCACCTTCACCGCCTTCTTCCCACCCAGAACGCGCGCCTGCAACACGATCACAAGCAACAAAAACAGCCCGCGAATCACCGACTGCCAGTAAGCGGAAAGCGAGATGTACCCCAGCCCGTTTTCGAAGTTCAAAAGATTGAACACAAGACCAAGCAGCGCGACGCCGGCGATCGTCATCGCGATGGAACCTTCGCCGCCTGTCAGGCGCGTGCCGCCGAGCACCACGGCCGAAATCGCGAACAACTCCCAGCCGACGCCCTCGTTCGGCTGGCCCGCGCCGAACTGCGCGGCGAGAATGGCGCCGGCGATGCCGGCGAGCAAGCCGGAAACTGCATAAACCAACACCAGCGTGCGATCGACATTCAGACCCATCAATCGCGAAGCTTCTTCGCTGCCGCCGATCGCGAGCGCATGCCGCCCGAACCGCGAGCTGCGCAACGCAATCCAACCGATCACGGCCGCCGCCGCACAGACGATTCCCGGAATCGGCAAACCCAGAAAATCGCCTTGCCCGAATGCGGCGAAGTTCATGTCCGACGATATCGCCACCGCATCGTTATGACCGAGCAAGAGCGCGAGCCCATGCGCGCCGAGGCTCGTCGCCAGCGTGACGATGAACGGCAGGATCCGCATGTGCGTGATGACGAGTCCGTTCAACACGCCTACCGCGAGCCCGGCGAGCGATCCCGCGATCACGCCCGCCCACGCCCCGTGCGGGCTCGCCAGCGCCGATACGACGCTCGCGAGCGCAGCCACAGCACCGACCGACAGATCGATGCCCCCCGTGATGATCACGAACGCCATGCCGATGGATATCAGCAGGAACATCGAGTTGTATCGCCAGAACGACGTCACGTTATACGCCGACAGGAAATGCTCATAGCGCATGACGCCAAGCACGAGCAACGCGACGAGCGCGATCAGAATGGGCAAGTTCTTTTTCATGGCAAAGTCAGCCTCGCTTGCGTTGCACATACACCGCGGCGATGATGATCGCGGCCTTGAGCACGAGCGCGGCGGCATCCGGAATGCCGTGCGCGAGTAGCGTGTAACGCAATAACTGAATGATGAGCGCGCCGATCAGCGTGCCCGTGATGTACGCCTTGCCGCCCGTCAGCGCAGTGCCGCCGACCGCCACCGCCGCGATCGCATCGAGTTCGACGCCCAGACCCACGACGTTCGCATCCGACGATGAATTCACCGATATCGAAATGAGCCCCGCGAGGCCCGCGAGCGCGGCGCATGCCGTGTACGCGATCATTTTCACGCGCGCGGTCGGAATGCCGGAGAGATACGCGGCATCCTCGTTGCCGCCCGTCACGAGCAGGTATTTGCCGAAGAGCGTCTTGCGCACGATCCATGTGAACGACGCGACGAGCGCGAGCATCAACAGGATCTGGAACGGCACGCCCGCGACCTTGCCGAGCGCGATCCACTGAAACGCCGGATTGTTGAACGCCTGCAGACTGCCATCGGTGACGACCTGCGCGATGCCGCGTCCCGCGATGAACAGCACGAGCGTTGCGACGATCGGCTGCACGTTCAGGCGCGTCACGAGAAAACCGTTGAAGACGCCGCACGCGGCAGCGGCGATGACCGGCAACGTGAACGCGAGCAGAACGCCGGGTGGCCCGTCGATATTCATGAAGAGCATCGGCGCGAGCGCACCGGCGATCGCCATCGAAGCACCAACCGACAAATCGATGCCGCCTGTTGCAACGACGAGCGTCATGCCGATGCCGACGATCACGATCGTCACCACTTGCGTGAGGTTCACGTTGAACGTCTGCAACGAAAGAAAGTGCTGCGTGAAGATCAGGTTGAAGACGATCATCGCGAGTAGCACGGCGACTTCGCGCTGAATCGCGACGCCGCGTTTTTTCTTCACGGGCGCCTGCGCGATCGGCGCGGCGCGTTGGGTGTCATCGATCATGTCTGGCTTCCTCCACCGCTTCGGCGAGTGTCGATTCCGCGCCCGCGCCGTAAGCGATCGCGTCCATGATGGAGGCCTCGTTCATCTGCGCACCGTCGAGTCGCGCGACCGTTTCGCCATCGCGTATCACGACCGCGCGATCGGCCACGGCGGTGAGTTCTTCCAGTTCCGATGCGGACAGCAGCACCGCAAGGCCCGCATCGCGCAGCTCACGCACGATCTTTGCGACATCGGCTTTCGCGCCGACATCGATGCCGCGGGTGGGTTCATCGAGCAGCAGCAGGCGAGGGTGCGTCGCGAGCCAGCGCGCGAGCAGTACCTTCTGCTGATTGCCGCCCGAGAGTTCACGTATCGGCTGGTCCGGCGAACGCAGCTTGATGCCGAGCGATTCGACAAAACCATCGACGATCTCGCGCTGCTTCGAGACGTCCACCACGCCGCGCTTCGTCAACGCAGGCAGGCACACGAGCGTGAGGTTGTCGCGCACGGAGAGCTCCGGCACGATGCCTTCGGCCTTGCGATCTTCCGTCAGATAAGCGATGCCGCGCGCGATCGCATCTTTCGGCGATTTGAACGCGGCGCTCTCGCCGCCGACAGCGAGCACGCCCCTCGCCGGACGATCCGCGCCGAAGAGAAGGCGCATCGTCTCCGTGCGTCCCGAGCCGAGCAATCCCGCGAGACCGACGGCTTCGCCCGCGTGCACATCGAGCGATACGTCCGTGACTTTCGCGCCCGCGGCGAGGCCTTGCGTGGAGAGCACGACGGGCCCGCGCTTCGCTAGATTCGCTTCTTTCACCGCGCTGTCCTCGTGCACCACGGCGGCGAGCGTGCGGCCGAGCATCGTCGTGACGAGCTTCAGCTTGTCCATCTCCTGCATCGAATTTTCGGCGACGGTCTGACCGTCTCGCATCACGGTGACCCGATCGCACAGTGCATAAAGTTCATCGAGCCGATGCGACACGAAGGTCACCGCGCGCCCGTCATCGCGCAAACGGCGCACGACGTTGAAGAGCAGTTCGACCTCGCGTTCGTCGAGCGAAGACGTCGATTCATCCATGATGACGAGCTTCGCATCCGACGACACCGCGCGTGCGAGTGCGACCATCTGCTGAATGGCGGTCGAATACTCGCGCACGGGCTTCTTCACATCGATGCGTAATCCGAATGATTCGAGCAATTCAGCCGCACGCCGCTGCACGGTCTTCCAGTCGATGAGACCGAAACGGCGCGGCTCGCGTCCGAGAAATATGTTCTCCGCGACCGAGCGGAACGGCACGAGATTGATCTCCTGATAGATCGTGCTGATGCCCGCTTCGCGCGCGTCCTTGGGCGTGCGGAAATCGACCTCGCGGCCATCGAAGCGGATCGTGCCCGCACTCTTGCGATATGCGCCCGTGAGAATCTTGATGAGCGTGGATTTGCCCGCGCCGTTCTGGCCGATGAGCGCGTGCACTTCGCCGGCCGCAACTGAGAGGCGCGCGTGTTTGAGCGCCGCGACGCCGCCGAACGCGATGTCGATGTCCTGCATGTCGAGAAGGGGAGTCTGAGCCATGCCGTGAGTCCGTCGAAATGAAAAAGCGAGCGCCTTCGATCAGGCGCCCGCAAGACACACACGCTTCGCTCAATACCCGTACTGCATGCTCGCGTCGACGTTGCTCTTGTCGTAGAAGCGATCCGAGACCTTTACCCACGGCGGAATCGTCTCGCCCTTCGCGTACTTCTGCGCGACATCGCATGCGAGCGGCCCGAAGAACGGGCTCGACTGCACGCTCGCGCCGAGTTCGCCCGCCTTGATCGCCTCGAGGCCGCCCTTGGTACCGTCGATCGTCACGAGGACGATGTCCTTGCCCGGCTGCTTGCCCGCCGCCTTGATCGCGGCGATCGCGCCGAGGGCCATTTCGTCGTTATGGGCGTAGACGGCGGTGACATCCGGATGCGCCTGCAGAAGCGTCTCCATCACCTGGCGGCCCTTGTCGCGCGCGAAATCGCCGCTTTGCGACGCGACGATCTTCATGCCCGGATTCTTCGCGATGACTTCGTCGAAGCCCTTCTTGCGATCGTTCGCCGCGGAGGCGCCCGTCGATCCTTCCAGTTCGATGATCGTCGCCTTGCCGTTCGTCGCCTTCACGAGCCAGTCGGCGGCGCGGTGCCCCTGATCGATGAAGTCCGAGCCGATGAACGTGATGTAATCCTTGCCCGCCTTCGCCATCGACTGGTCGATGTTGCGGTCCACGAGAATCACCGCAATGCCCGCCTTCTTCGCCTGCATCACGACGGGCACGAGCGGCTTCTCTTCACGAGGCGGGAACACCAGCAGATCGACATGCTGCGCGATCATGCTCTGGATGTCCGAGACCTGTTTGGCCGCCGAGCTGTTGGCATCGGTCATGACCATCTGCCAGCCGCATTTCGCGGCGATCTCCTTGAAGCTCTTGGTTTCCGCGAGTCGCCACGGGTTGTTGCTCTCCGTCTGGGCAAAGCCGACCTTCAACGGCTTCTTGTTCGGGATTTTCGGCAGTCCGTCATCGGCGGCGTGGGCGGCGGTGAAGCCGGCTGCGAGCGTCAGTGCGGTCAGTGCGGCGGCGAGCGGGCGCAGGCCCATGCGCGATTTCTTCTCTAGCGACAGCATGTCTTCCTCCATAGGATGGTTTGCCTTTTTGGTCGTGCCGATGCTTGTGTTGCCCGGTCTGCCTGCTGCGAGAGTAGTCATGCGTACTACGACTTCGGCGATTGTTTCATTGCCGTTTATTAACGTCTAATCACTAATAATATTAATTGCGAGTTGCCGGGCTTCGGCGATTTCCCTGACAGAGCCGCGCTCGATCAGCGGTCCGTCGAGTTTCACGGTGCGACGCCGCACCGGCGCGCCTGCGGCGCGGTTCTCTTCCTCCTGTAGCAGCGTCTCGACCGCCCAGCGCCCAAGCTCGTAGTTCGGCAGCACGACGGTGGAAAGCGGCGGATGCGTATGCCGCGCGATCTCCTGATCGTCATACCCGAGCACGGAGACGTCGTCCGGCACGCGCAGGCCGAGCTGCTTCAGCGCCTCGATTGCGCCGAGCGCCATCAGGTCGTTCGCGCAGAAGATCGCGGTCGGCGGGCTCGGCTCGCGCATCAGCGAGAGCGTGTGCTCGAAGCCGGTGTCCGGGCTCCAGTCGCCTTCGCGCACGAGTTCGGGCGCGAACGGCAGATCGGCCGTCGCGAGCGCGGTCCGGTAGCCCTTCAGCCGGTCGCGCGCCGCGTCCTGCCACGGTTCGCCGTTGATATAGCCGATGCGCTTGTGGCCCGCGGCGAGGAGATGATCCGTCGCGGTATGGCCGCCCGCGACTTCGGCGGGCACGACCGACGACACGCTTGCATCGCTCGTATAGCAGTTGAGCAGCACGGTCGGAACTCTGGCGAGCACCGCTGGCAGCGTCACCCGGCGCGTGTAGACCGTCGCGTAGACCACGCCCAGCACGTTCGGATTGCCGAGCGTCGCGTCGAGCACGCGCGCCTCGATTTCCGCGTTGCCGTGCGTCGAATAGACCGCGAGCATGCGGCCATTGGCAAAGGCGGCATCGCGTGCGCCGTCGATGCTGACGACCGGATGCGGGCTCGTCGAAATTTCGTCGGCGAGATAAACGATCAGATTGCGTTCGCCCTGACTCTTCAGTGCCGTGACCGGCTCGCGCTGCGTCATGCGATAGCCGAGTTCCTGCGCGGCGCGCAGCACCTTGTCGCGCGTGGTGTCGGAAAACTTCGCGCCGCTTGCGTTGTTGAGCACGAGCGAGACCGTCGATTGCGACACTCCGGTGAGCTTCGCGATGTCGGTCATCGTCGGGCGGCGTTGCGTGGATTTTTTCATCGTGTGCGCTGCGTGCGGCGTCTGGACCCTGCGCGGACGACGTCGCGCGGGACGGAAAAACTTGCCATTAATATTAGTGATGAACGACGCGGAAAGCACGTGTTTATTGGGCATTTCAGATCAGGGTTTTCACCGGTTATGACTAATAATATTGACGAACGAATTACACGCGTGCGATTCTGTTCTCACACTCGCAATGAGGAGATTGCGCATGCGCAAATACGACGAGACCACGCGAGACGCGTTCGCCGAAGCGTTCGAACGAGACGGCTTTCTGCTTCTGCGCGACCATTTCCCGCGTGCGGCGCTCGAAGCCTGGAGGGATGCGTTCGCGCCGCTTCTGCAACCGCACGTCGATGCGGCACGCGAAGCATCGACGAGCGGGAATCGCGGACCGGGCCGCTACTACGTCACGCTGCCGTTCGAAGGCGTGTTCGCGGATCCCTCGATCTTTTGCGATGAAGACATCGTCGGCATCGTCGAGCGAGTGGCCGGGCGCGATCCGGTAATGTGCCAACTCGCCACCGATACGCCCGTAGCCGGCTCCGAGTACCAGGACTGGCATCGCGATACACCGCCGCTTTTCGACGACGCACCCGAGACGCCTTCATTCCAGCTTGCGGTGAATTTCCCGCTCGTCGATGTCGATGCGCGCAACGGCCCGCTGGAAACGACGCGCGGCACGCATCGCATGTCGCGGGACGAAGCGCTGGCGGGCCTCGAAGCAGGGCGCTTCGCTGCCGAGCAAGTGCCGATGAAAGTCGGCGACGTGATGATTCGCGATGTTCGCGGGCTGCATCGCGGCACGCCGAATCTGAGCGGCGATCCACGTCCGATGGTGGTGATCGGCTACAGCCGCGCGTGGTACTTCCGGCCCGAGGTGCATATCGACGTGCCGCGCGACGTGTTCGCCGAACTGCCTGCGCGAGCGCGGCGTCTGTTGCGCTTCAATCCCTTGGTCGAGAAGACGGCGCGCACCTTCGACGAAAGCTACCGGCAGTTCGCGTATTGAGCGCCGCGCCGTCGGATACGCTCGTCGAGCTGCGTCACGGCACCCGGCGCGTACTGCTCGCGCCGCACGTGGGCGGATCGATCGCGGCCTTCGACGAAACACGCGATGGCCGTTCGATCGACTGGCTGCGTCCCGCGACGCCTGCCGCGCTCGACGCGCGCGATCCGCTCGGCATGGCGAGCTTTCCGCTCCTGCCGTATTGCAACCGCATCCGAGATGCGCGTTTCAGTTTCGGCGGTGCGATCGTCGATCTGTCCGGCGACGGCAATGCCTTCGCTCATGCGCTTCATGGCAACGCATGGCGCTTGCCGTGGAAAGTGGTCGAGGGGTCGAACTCGCGCGCGCGTTTGCATTTTTTGCACGCGCCTTCGGGTGCAGCGGGGCATCACTGGCCGTTCGCGTATGAAGCGACTCAGGACATCGTGCTCGATGCACACACGCTAACCGTCACGATCTGCGCGCGCAACCTGTCCGATCGGCCGATGCCCTTCGGCATGGGGCATCACCCATACTATCCGCGCACGCGAAACACACGCGTTCACGCACGCGTCGCCGCGATGTGGCATAGCACGCCGGATCTGCTGCCGACGCACGCGGGCGCGCATCCGTGCGTCGATGCGATGGCGTCGAAAGAAGGCATGTGCCCGGATGCGTTCGATCTCGACAACAACTTCGCGGGCTGGTCGCGTACGGCGACAATCGCGTGGCCGGACGAAGGGCGCGCGATCACGTTGAGCGCCGAGGCGCCGTTCGATCACATGGTGGTGTACGCGCCGGCGTCGCATCCCGATTTGCTCTGCGTGGAGCCGGTGAGCAACGTGGCGGATTGGGTCAATCTCCATGTCGATCACGCGATGAAGGGCGGCGCGGTGTTGAAGCCGGGCGAGTCGGTCACCGCGTCATTCGCGTGGACGACTCGCTTCGGGTAGAACTCCGCTCGCTTACTGACCGAAGAAGATGTCGCAGCGCGGCGTCGCGGCGCAGCCGGTCTGAGCGCGCCCGCTCGCGGATGCGCCTGCGCCGGCGGTCATGCCGCCGTAAGCGGCGTCATCGGCCTGGGCCGCGGGCATGGCGGCCGTCTGCTGCTCCGGCGCGGCCTGCGACATGTACATCGGGCGCATCGTCTGAACGAGTTGCTGCGCATCGGCGGGCATGCCCTCGGCATGTGCCGCACCGATGCCGCCGACGTTGGCGACGACCGCGCATGCGGCCATCATCGCGAAAAGTGTTGGACTGACTTTGGACTTCATGCTCCAGCTCCTTGAACGAAATGCACAAGCAGCCGGGAACACGATTCTCGGACTCCTTGCCGCTTTGTCGATGGATGGGTTCGAGCGCAACGGCCAATGGCAAAAGATGCGCTACCCGGCGCGACGAAAGAAGACGCGTCGAGTGCAACGCATGGCGCTCAGTGGCTACGTTACGGCGATGAAGGAGCGGGAGAAATCCCTATTTGGTAGGGATGCTTCGGTAGGGTGCTGAAGAACATCAAAAACGCGCTCGGGCAAGCAAGTAGCCCGAGCGCGTTGAAGCAACGACTTCCAAACGCTTAGTATGACTTGGCAGCGCCGCCGCTCGACGTACCCGAGTCGGAACTGCTCTTCTTGTTCTTGTGCATCTTGCTGCTTTGGGACGAGTCCATTGTGTTTGCGCCCGATGCGCCCGAGGTCGTGCCCGTCACACCGTTGGCGTTGGGCGTGCTCATCCCGGTTCCGCCTTGACCCGCTCCGTTGCCACCCGCCGTGCCGCCACCTGCGCCGCCGCCCGCGCCTTGCGCGAACGCCGCGCCCGACAGACTCAGAATCATGGCCGAAACAAGCAGACTTCTCTTTGCGTTTTTCATGGTTTCCTCCCGTTGATCGATGGTCTCGATACGCTCCGCCTCGCAGAATGCTGCAGCGTCGCCGTTTGACTTGCGCAATCGCCGTGCCGCCCGCGAGCGCGCGGCAATGGCGGTGCATCAGACCATGCTGCGGGAAACGACGCGATCGTTACGCAAGCGCCTCGTCACACCATTCGATGGCCCACGCGCGCGCGCAATGCACGGCATCGGATTCGGTCGCGAACGCATCGAGTTCGCCGGATTCGAAAACTTCCACGTGCGCCGCGTGTTCGTCCGGCAGATGCGTGATCTTCGCGTGAGCGTAGTAGCTGCCGTCCTGGTCGTGACGCGCGGTGCAATCGATATGGAAAGTCTTGTAGTCGAATCGCATAAAAAAGGCTCCGGGAAATGTGTTTCGCGGGCAGGCGCGAAGCGTGCGCAAGCGTATTTGCGTTTGACTCCTCACCTCTCGTGACATACTGTATATACATACAGTATCATATGCAAGATGGACCTTTCCGAAAAGCTCGAAATCCTTGCGGACGCCGCCAAGTACGATGCTTCATGCGCGAGCGGCGGCGCGCCGAAACGTGAGTCGCGCGGCATCGACGGTCTCGGCGCCAGCACCGGTTCGGGCATCTGCCACAGCTTCACGCCTGACGGCCGCTGCGTGTCGCTGCTCAAGATTTTATTGACGAACTTTTGTCTTTACGATTGCCGCTATTGCATCAACCGGCGGTCCAGCAATGTGCCGCGCGCCCGTTTCACGCCGGAGGAAGTCGTCAGCCTGACGCTCGACTTCTATCGCCGAAATTACATCGACGGACTGTTCCTGAGCTCCGGCGTGATTCGTTCTTCGAACTACACGATGGAGCAACTCGTCCTCGTCGCGAAGACGCTGCGCGAGAAGCATCACTTTCGCGGCTATATCCATCTGAAGACGATTCCCGATGCCGACCCGGAGATCATCGCGCAAGCGGGACGCCACGCCGACCGCCTGAGCGTGAACATCGAGTTGCCGACCGAAATCAGCCTCGAGCGTCTCGCGCCCGAAAAAAGCGGCCGCACGATCAGGCTGGCGATGGGCAACATTCGCGTCGCGCGGGAGGAGTCGGAAGTCGAGCCGCGTGCGCCGCGTTTCGCGCCGGCGGGGCAGAGCACGCAAATGATCGTCGGCGCCGACGAAACCGACGATCGCACGATCCTCGGCACCGCTGAGACGCTATACGGCTCATATCAGTTGAAGCGCGTGTATTACTCGGCGTTCAGCCCGATTCCCGACAGCCCGTCGGGGGTGCCGTCGCAAGCGCCGCCGCTCCTGCGCGAGCATCGCCTGTATCAGGCGGACTTTCTGATGCGCGGCTATGGATTCGGCGCCGCCGAACTGCTCGGCGATGCCGGCAATCTGCCGCTCGATGTCGACCCGAAGCTCGCGTGGGCGCTCGCGCATCGCGACCGCTTTCCCGTCGATCTGAATGCCGCGCCCGCGCGCATGATTGCGCGTGTGCCCGGCATCGGCATGCGCAATGCGAAGCGCATCGTCGAGCTGCGGCGTGCGCGGCGCGTGCGTTATCAGGATCTCGTGAAGTTGCGCTGCGGCATGGACAAGGTGAAGCCTTTCGTCGTGACGGCGGATTACCGGCCGCCGCTTGCCGAGTCGCCGTCCGAAAATCTTCGGCGCGCGCTGGCCACCGGTCCCGTGCAGCTTTCGCTGATCTGATGCACGTCATCGTCATCGACGACGATTTCGACGCATGGCGCGTCGCCGCGCTCGATGCGCTCGCGCAAGGACTCACGCCCGAAGCGATCGACTGGCGCACGCCGGAGGCGCAGCCGGCGCTGTTCAGCGAACCGGCGCCCGCGGCCAACGCAGCTCACGGGCCGCAAATCCGCGTGTCACGCGAACTCGCGTCGCTTTTGAAGGACGCCGCGCATTTCCGCGATGCCCGCCGCTGGAGCTTCCTCTATCGCGTTCTCTGGCGCTGGGCGCAAGGCGACCGCGCAGTTGCGTCGCCCGCCGATGAAGACGGCGCGCGCCTCTACAGGATGGCGAAGGCGGTGCGCCGGGCGCAGCACGACATGATCGCGTACGTGCGCTTCCGGCAGCGCGAGGCATCGCTCGGCGCCCCCGAATATGTGGCGTGGTACGAGCCCGGCCACGACGTCCTCGCCTGGGGCGCGGAGCATTTCGCGGCACGCATGGGACGCTCGACGTGGCTCATCGCGACGCCCGACGGCGCCGCGATGTTCGACGGCGAGCGCCTGCAACTGGAACGCCGCCCCGCGCTCGCATCGGATCATGCGAGCGATACGCCCGACGCGGCCGAAGCGCTCTGGATGACCTACTACCGCAGCATCTTCAATCCCGCGCGCCTGAACGAATCCGCACTCGAACAGCACATGCCGGTGCGTTTCTGGAAAGGGCTGCCGGAAGGTGCGCTGATTCCGCAACTCGTGAGCGCTGCGCGCGGCGGCGCACGTCGCGTCGCGCAGGCGCAGCGCGTCGGCGCGCTCGGCGGCAAGGCGGTGCAGGTACAGGCGCGGGACGCACAACCCGAACGCGACGCGCCCACGTCGCTCGACACGTGCCGCCGCTGCGATCTGTGGCGCAACGCGACGCAGGCGGTGCGCGGCGCGGGCCCGGCCGATGCGCGCATCATGCTGCTCGGCGAACAGCCCGGCGATCAGGAGGATTTGAAGGGCGAGCCGTTCGTCGGCCCGGCGGGGCAACTGCTTCAAGAAGCGATGCAGCGCGCCGGCATGCCGCGCGAGCAGGTCTATCTGACCAACGCGGTGAAACATTTCAAGTGGGAGCCGCGCGGCAAGCGGCGTCTGCACAAGACGCCCGCGCAACAGGAAGTCGAAGCGTGTTCGTACTGGCTCGAACAGGAATTGCACGAGGTCGGCGCGCGCGTGATCGTTACGCTCGGCGCGACGGCGTTGACGGCGCTTTTCGGACGACGCGCGACGCTATCCGCGCATCTGGGACGCGTCGTGCCGTATCGGGATAAACAGGTTGTCGCGACGTATCACCCGTCGTATGCGCTTCGGCAGAACGACGAAGCCGCGCGCGAGCGAACCGTCGCGGCCATCGTCGAGGCGCTCGAACGGGCGCGCGAGCTCATCGGCAGATAAGCCCGGAACGAGCTCAGAACGCCGCGCGAATCACGCCGCCGTCCGCGCGCAACGCCGCGCCGTTCGTCGCCGATGACAACTCCGAGCACACATACGCCACCATGTTCGCGATTTCCTCGGGCGTGATGAAGCGCTTGAGAATCGAGGTCGGCCGCGCTTCTTCGAAGAACTGCGTCTCGAAGTCCTGAAAGCTCTTGCCCCCCGAAAGTTTTTCGACGAACTCGGTGACGCCCTCGGAACTCGTCGGCCCCGGCAGCACTGAATTGACCGTGACGTTCGTGCCCTCGCACGTTTCCGCGAGACCGCGCGCGAGGGATATCTGCGCCGATTTCGTCATGCCGTAATGAATCATCTCGACGGGAATCTGGATGCCGCTCTCGCTGCTGATGAACACGACGCGGCCCCAGTTCTTCTCCTTCATCTTCGGCAGATACGCACGCGACAGTCGCACGCCCGACATGACATTGGCATTGAAGAAGCGCAGCCATTCCTCGTCGGGGATCTCCTCGAATGGCTTCGGATCGAAGATGCCCATGTTGTTGACGAGAATATCGACATGCGCAAAGCGCTTCACGAGGTCGTCGACCTGCGCGGCGTCCGAGACGTCGCCCGCGAAGCCTTCGGCCTGCGCGTTCGGCACGAGTTCGCGCAGCTTCGCGAGCGCCGCGTCGACGGACGCCTGCGAGCGGCCGTTGATGATCACGCGCGCGCCTTCACGCGCCAGCGCCACGGCGATGGCATGCCCGATGCCTTTCGTCGAACCGGACACCAGCGCGAGCCTGTTGGCGATCTTGAGATCCATTTCTGCTCCTTCGAACGAGTTTGCGGATTGCGTCGACGTCCAGGCGCGACGGGTTCGGAGGATGGTAACCAGAACCGGGCTGGTTTGCAGAAGTCACGCGCATCAGCGGTCGACGTGCCCTGGTTAGTTAGGAAAACAAATGAATATGTTGCCCTTCGGAAATGCGGTCCCTCGCATGATTTGTATCTGTCAGAGGATTGCGCGAACATCCCGCGCGGCCCATGAAACTCCGCGACATAAATGCCCGATGGCCAGCGCTGCGGCCTTCGGCCATAGTTGCACCTGCGTGATCGAGAGCGAAAACAGCACAGAGAACCGAGAGCCGCATCACGCATCCCGAATCCACTCATTCATGATTCCCGGCGCGGCCGGTACGGAGGTGCAACATGTCCAACCCGATCAAATTCTCGTCGCTCAATGCGGTCTTCAAGAAAGCGCGCGGCGCGGCGCTGGCCGGATTCATCGTCGGCACGGCGCTGCTTGCCGGATGCGCGAGCAATCCCGCACAAGCCTCGGGCCAATACAACCAGTACGGCGGCCAATACGTGCAGACCGTCGCGGCCGTGCCCGCCGTGCGTCCCGACACCATCTACGTCTATACCTTCGCGAGCGATTCCAGCGACGTGAAGCTCGACAATCACGGCCTGATCTCGAAGATCGGTTCCGCAATGTCCGGTGATTCGCAGGCGCAAAAGCAGGCGCAGGACGCCGTCGCGGCGCGCGATGAGGTCGCGAACGAAATCGTCGCGAAGCTTCAGTCGATGGGCCTTCGCGCGGTCCGCGCCGACGTGCCGCCGCCGCAAGACCAGAACGTGCTCGAGGTCGTTGGCAACATCAGCACGATCGACGCGGGCAATCGTCGCCGCCGCATGGTGATCGGCCTCGGCGCGGGCGAAAGCAAGGTCGGCGCGACCGTGCAGCTCGTCTTCAAGCCGGCGCACGGCGCGCCGCAACTGCTCGAACAGTTCGACGCGAAAGCCGACAGCGGCCACGCGCCGGGCGTCGCGGAAATGGCGGGCATCGGCGCGGCGGCGGGACATGTCGCGACTTCGATCGCGGTGTCGGGCGGGCTGCATGCCCTATCGGAGACAAAGCACGCAGGCGTGTCGTCCGATGAAAAGCGTCTCGCCGACACCATCGCCAAACAGATCGTGAAGCTCGGCCAGGAGCAGGGCTGGATGGCGGCGAAGAGCTGATCGAAGTCGAAACATGCGTGGTCCGGAAGCTGCTTGCACTATGATTCCGGACGAATGTTCGCTTTGCGAGGCCCGCGCATGCTGACGATTGCCCTGATTGTCCTGACCGTTGTGGCGACGCTCGTCGTCGTGCTCGTGATTGCGAATCTGACGAGTGGCGAGAAGAAGATCGAGCACAAGATCGAACGGCTCTACGCGAGCGACGATCCGCAATTCATACGCTCGATGGGTCTGCTGCTCGGACCGCCCGTCATCGGCGGAAACCGCTTCGAGGTGCTCCTGAACGGCGACGCGATCTTTCCGTCGATGCTCGAAGGCATCCGCGCGGCGCGAGAAACGATTACCTTCGAGACCTTCATTTACTGGTCGGGCGCGATCGGCGAGCAGATTGCCAGCGCACTGTCCGACAAGGCGCGCTCGGGCGTCGCGGTGCATGTGCTGCTCGACTGGGTCGGCTCGTCGAAAATGGACAAGCGCTACCTGCAGATGTTGCGCGAGGCGGGCGCGGAGGTGATCCAGTATCACAAGCCGCACTGGACGGGACTCGGGCGCATGAACGACCGGACTCACCGCAAGCTGCTGGTGATCGACGGGCACATCGGGTTCACGGGCGGCGTCGGCATCGCCGAGGAATGGACCGGGCACGCGCAGGACGAAAAGCACTGGCGCGACACGCATTTTCGCGTCGAAGGCCCCGCGGTCGGGCAGATGCAGGCGGTGTTCATGGACAACTGGGTCAAGGCGACGGGCAACGTATTGCACGGCCCCGCCTATTTCCCGCATATCGACGCCGCGGGCGACGGCTTCGCCCACATGTTCAGCAGTTCGCCCTCGGGCGGCAGCGACGACATGCAGTTGATGTACCTCATGGGGATCACCGCCGCCACGCACTCCATCCATTTGTCGAGCGCGTACTTCGTGCCGGACAAGCTGACCATCAACGCGATCGTCGAGGCGGCGAAGCGCGGCGTGCGCGTGCGCATCATCACGCCGGGCAAGCGCATCGACACGCACACGGTACGCGAGGCGTCGCGCGCGTGCTGGGGCGATCTGCTCGCGGCGGGCGTCGAGATGTACGAGTATCAGCCGACGATGTTCCACTGCAAGCTCATCGTGGTCGACGAATATCTGGTTTCGGTCGGCTCGACCAACTTCGACAGCCGCTCGTTCAAGCTCAACGACGAAGCCAACCTCAATATCTACGACCGCGATTTCGCGCGTCGCCAGACAGCGATTTTCGACGACGACGTCGCCCAGTCGAAACGCATCACGCTCGATGACTGGCGCCGCCGTTCGCTCCCGGAAAAGCTGCTGGAGCGCGTTGCCGCGCTGCTCGATTCGCAGCTTTGATGTCGGCACGAAGCACGTAGCGAATATTTGTCAGCCGGGCCTCAAGATCGCGGGACGCAAGCCGATAAGACGCTCACGCAATCGAGCCTTCGGGCCATCGGCAACCATGCACGGCACTTACAACTTCTGGCTGGTCGCGGCGTCGCTCGTAGTCGCGACGCTCGCTTCCTATACCGCGCTCGACATTTCGGGCCGGATCGCCTCGCTTTCGCGATCGCGCATGCGGCACATCTGGCTCGCGGGCGGGGCGGCGTCGATGGGCATCGGCATCTGGTCGATGCATTTCATCGGCGTGCTCGCCTTCGAATTGCCGATTCGACTCGGCTACGATTTCAAGATCACTGCCGGGTCGCTCGGCATCGCGGTGCTCGTGTCCTTCTTTGCGCTGCGTGTCATCACGAGCAAGCGGCTGACGGCGAGACGCCTCGTCGCGAGCAGCGTGCTGATGGGTGCGGGCATCGCGGCGATGCACTACACCGGCGATGCCGCGATGCGCATGCAACCGGCGATCGTGTACGATCCGCGCCTTTTCGCCGCGTCGATCGCGATAGCGGTGATCGCGTCGGGCGCGGCGCTGTGGATCGCGTACACGCTCTCGGATGCGAACCAGACGAACGTGCTCGTCAAGCGCATGGGGTCCGCGCTGGTGATGGGCATCGCGATCACCGGCATGCACTACACGGGCAACGCGGCGGCGGAGTTCTTGCCGGGCTCGATCTGCGGCGCGGCCAATGACGTCGATGCGCACTGGCTCGCGACCACCATCGTGCTCTTCACGCTGGCGATTCTGATCATCACGCTCGTGCTGTCGCGCTTCGACGCGCGCACAGCGCTGCTTGCCGGCTCGGTGTCGCGTCTGAATGGCCAGATCGTGCGCATGGCGACCTTCGACACGCTCACGGATCTTCCGAACCGCCGCACGATGAACGAGCGCTTCGATCGGGCTATGCGGAACGCGAAGCACAGCGGCGGCCGCTTCGCGATTCTCTTCATGGACCTCGACGGCTTCAAGACCATCAACGATTCGCTCGGCCATACGGTCGGCGACGAAGTGCTGAAGGCGTTCGCGCGGCGCCTGCAGGAATGCGTGCGCGGCGGCGATACGGTGGCGCGCCTCGGCGGCGACGAGTTCGTCGTGATGCTGGAAAACCTGCACGCACCGACCGATGCCGAGAAGATGGCCGAGCGCATTCTCGACGAGATGAAGAAAGGCCTGCTCGTCGGGAATCATCCGTTGCAGGTGATGCCGAGCATCGGCATCGCGCTGTTTCCGCAGGACGGCGACACCGTCGAATCGATGCTCAAGCACGCGGACTTGGCGATGTACGAGGCCAAGCGTGGCGGGCGCAGCACGTATCGCTTCTTCGAGGCGAGCATGAACGAGGCGGCGGTGCGGACCTTGCAGATACAGCAGGCGTTGCACGAGGCGTTGAACGGCGGCCACTTCTATTTGCTCTTCCAGCCGAAATTCCGTGGCAAGAGCGGCGAGCTGGCGGGCGCGGAGGCGCTGATCCGGCTGGACCATCCAGAGATCGGCACGCTGACGCCGCTCGAATTCATTCCGATCGCCGAGCGTTCCGGTCAGATCGTGGAAATCGGCTATTGGGTCGTGCACGAGACCTGCCGCCAGCTTGCGCGCTGGCGTGATGAAGGGTGTCCGCCGGTGAAGGTGGCCATCAACCTGTCGCCGCGACAATTGCACGAGGCGGATCTCGTCGAGAACATCATGATGATCGTGCGCGCGGAAGGCGTGCAGAGCGAGCAGATCATGTTCGAGATCACGGAGACGGTGGCGATGCAGGACGCGCCGCGCACGATCGAAATGATCCGCGCGTTCCAGGAGAATGGTTTCGAGATCGCCATCGACGATTTTGGCACGGGGTATTCGAGCCTCGCCTATTTGCAGCGTTTTCGCGCGAAGCAGTTGAAGATCGATCGCTTTTTCACGAACGGGCTCGACGAGAACGGGCAGGAAGGGCGCGCGATCGTGTCGGCGATCATCGCGCTCGCGCATTCGCTCGATATGGATGTGGTCGCCGAAGGAGTCGAGACGGGTTCGCAGCTCGACCGGCTTCAGGACATGATGTGCGACGAGATGCAGGGCTTTTTGCTGGCGATGCCGCTTTCCGCCGATGCGTTCGGGGTGATGCTGGAGCAGGGAGAGGTGAGCGCGTAGGCGGGCGTGGTCTGGTTCGAGGTGTCCTCGAATTTTGACTAACAATATTACTTAGTCATCCTTTCCGATATGTAAAAATCCTCACGTTCGCGGCGAGACATCGTCGCGGCGTATCGACGAGGCTAATAAAACATAGGGGTCAGGATGGTCAAGGGAAATGCGCCGCATATCTTGAGTTTCATCAATCTCAAGGGAGGCGTCGGCAAGACGACAACGGCGGTGGCCGTCGCGGAGATTCTCGCGCTCGAAGCGCGCCAGCGCGTGCTGCTGATCGATCTCGATCCGCAGACCAATGCCACGGTGAATCTGATTTCCGAAGTCGAGTGGGGCGAGCGCGACCACGCCGGGCACACGATCGCGCAACTGTTCGAGGACAAGATCAACAATCAGCTTCCGCCCAAGTTCGATATCGAGTGCGCGATCATACGCGGGGTGTCGACGGTCGACGGTGGCATCGAAGGGCTCGATTTGCTGCCTTCCAGCATTCGCCTGATCACGTTGCAGGACCACATTCCCGGCGTCGCGATGAAAGGGCACTTCACCAACAATCCGCTCGATATCCTGAAAAAGGCCCTGCATCCCGTCATCGACCGATACGACTACATCATCATCGATTGTCCGCCGAGCCTCGGCGCGGTCACGCACAATGGCCTGCGCATCTCGACCGGTTACGTCATTCCGACCATTCCCGATATCGTGTCGACGTGGGGCATCTATCAGATCGTCGACCACGTCCGTGGTTTCGCCGCCGACCTCGGGCAGAAGATCGAGCCGCTCGGCATCGTCGCGACGAAGGTGCAGAACAACAAGCTCCACGAACGTGTCATGGACGATCTGGCGCATGGCCGCCTCGGCAAGTTCAACCCGTCGGGCGTGCCGCAGCCTCATTTCTTCAAGAACTGGATTCCGCAATCCGTCGATGTTGCGCGCGGTGCGGATCACGAAGCCCATCTGCGCACGCTCAACAACAAGTACGGACCGAACGCGTATGCCGCTTTGCAAGGACTCACACGGGAAATCCTGACACTATGCGAAGCAAACACCCAGTGATCGCGCTGCTACAAGGTCTCTCCGCCTTGCTTGACGATGAAGCGTCGAGCAATCCTGCTTTTGCGGCAAAACTCGACGCGTTGATTCGCCCGCCCGAAAAACCATCCGGCGCGCGTCCGAAAACGTCGACCAAGCCCAAGGGCATCGACGTGCCCGACGTCCATGCCGAACTCGCAGCGCGTGGCGACGAAGACTTCCGCGCGTGGCTATGCACGCAGCCCGCCGATGTCCTCAAGGCCATCATCCGCCGGCAGGACCTCGATCCCTCGCGTCGTTCCTCGAAGTGGAAAGACGAGAAGAAGCTGGCGAACTTCATCGCGGACGGGTTGCGCGCCCGCCTGTCGCGAGGCTCGGCGTTCATCGGCCGGACACTTGACCCAAGCTGACGCCCTCAATCCATCGCCGCATGCGCGACCGATTCATCCCCGAGAGCGTTGCGCGCCGGGCGAATCAGCAACAGCAACGGCACTACCAGCAACGTCGCGACGAACATCAGCTTGAAATCGTTGAGATACGCGATCATCGACGCCTGCTGCGTGATGGTCTGATTGAGCATCGCCATGTCCTGCACGGAGCCGCCCGACAGGATCGATTGCATCGCGGGATTGAACGGCGTCACCTGCGCGGCGAGGTCCGCGTGGGCGACCTGCGTGTTGCGCGTCATCAGCGTCTGCACGATCGAAATGCCGATACTGCTGCCGATATTGCGCATCAGACTGTAGGTGGCGGTGCCGTCGGCGCGCAACTCGGGCGTGAGCGTCGAGAACGTCAGCGCCGACAGCGGCACGAACACGAGCCCGAGTCCAAAGCCCTGAATCACGCCCGGCCACACGATATCCGATGCCGACAGAACGATCGTGTAGTGCATCATTTGCCAGAGCGCCAGCGCCGAAATCAGGAAACCCGACAGCAACAGCAGACGCGCATCGATGTGCTTCAGAAGCCGCCCGGCGACGAGCATCGCGATCATCGTGCCCGCGCCGCTCGGCGCAGTGACGAGCCCGGTCGTCGCGACGGGATAGTTCATCAGGTTCTGCAACATCGGCGGCAATAGCGCGCGCGTCGCGTACATGACCGCGCCGATCACGAAGATGAAGCACGTGCCGGTCGCGAAGTTGCGGTCTTTCAGCAACTGGTATTTGAAGAACGAGCGCGCACCGGCCGTCGCCGTATGCGCGATGAAGAAGATGAAACTCAGCGCCGCGAGCAGCGCTTCGATGCGAATCTCCATCGAGCCGAACCAGTCGAGTTGTTCGCCGCGATCGAGCATCGCCTGAAACGCGCCGATCGCGAGGCCGAGCGTCGCGAAGCCGAATGCATCGAACTTCACCGCACGCCGCGCGACCTGCGCGGGCAGGAACGTCAATACGCCAAAGAGCGCGAACGCACCGATCGGCACGTTGATGAAGAACACCCAGCGCCAGTTGTAGCTGTCGGTGAGCCAGCCGCCGAGCGTCGGACCGAGAATCGGCCCGACCATCACGCCCATGCCCCAGACGGCCATCGCCTGGCCCTGTTTCTCGCGCGGATTGATGTCGAGCAGGATCGACTGCGACAGCGGCACGAGCGATGCGCCGAAAACGCCCTGCAACAGCCGCGACGCGACGATCTGCGCCAGCGTCTCCGACAGCCCGCAAAGCGCCGATGCGACCGTGAAGCCCGCGATCGAGACGCACAGCAGCTTCTTCACGCTCAACTGGTCGGAGAGCCAGCCGGTGAGCGGCGTCGCGATCGCCGCCGCGACGATGTAGGACGTCAGCACCCACGTGATTTCGTCCTGGGACGCCGACAGGCTGCCCTGCATATGCGGCAGCGCGACGTTTGCGATCGTGCTGTCGAGCGTCTGGATCAGCGTCGCGAGCATGATCGAGACGGTCAGCATGCCGCGGTTCAGGGGCGCCGCGGCGCGTTCCGTGGAGACTTCGGAGGACATGGAGGTGGCCGCGGGAAGCGGCTTTCATAAGTAGGGTGATGATAAGCAGGCTTATTATAGGGCGGGCGCATTGCGGCGCAATTCGGTCGATTACGGAGTGTGCGCAACGTGCCGCGCTGAAAGCTCTTCCATATAATCGCGCGATGGAAACCCAACTCGACAAGCGCTTCGGCTTTCTGGTCGCGGACGTGGACCGCCTGTGCGGCAATCGTTTCGACGTATTGGCCAGGTCATCGCTCAATCTCACGCGCGCGCAATGCCGCGTGCTCGCCTATCTTTCGCATTACGGCGAAGTGAATCAGGCGCGGCTCGCGGGGCTACTGGAAGTCGCGCCGATTTCCGCCGGACGGCTGCTCGACCGCATGGAAGAGGGCGGCTGGATCGAGCGTCGCCCGAATCCCGACGACCGCCGCGAACGCCAGGTCCGCATGACCCCGAAGGCGGAAAAGGCGCTCGACAAGGCGCGGCGCGTCGGCGACGAGATCGCGTCGGAGGCGCTCGCGGGCTTCAGCCGGCAGGAAAGCGAGCAGTTGATCGCGCTGCTGCAACGCGTGCGCGGGAATCTGAGCCGCATCGTCGACCGGTGACCGATCGCGGCGCATGCCTTCGCTGCCGGTTTGCGCGCGCCGTGCTAACGTGCCGCGCATGGATCGCCGATTGCTTGCGCGATCCGCGCAAGTGTCGTCGTCAACTGTCGCCATCCATCCGGAGAAGATCGATCATGAACAAACGAACCGCACCGTTGGCCGTCATCGCCCTGTCCGTCGCCGCGTTCGTCGCGATGCCCGTCGCGCAAGCGCAGGACACGGCCGCCTCCACGCCGAAGCAGATCAAGAAAGCCCAGCGCAAGGAGGCGCGCGCGAAGAAGAACGCCGAGCTGAAGCAACTGGAGCAGAACGGCTACAACCCGGCTGGCGAACAGACGAACTATCCGCAGAATCTGCAGAACGCGCAGGCGAAGATCAATGCGCAGAACGCCGGGAAACCGGCCCCGGCGTCGGCCCCGTAATCGATTCATCGTGTGGCGAAGACGCGGGAGACATCCCGCGTTTTCCGCCGACTGCCTTCGGCATAGAAGGCAACACGCAAGGTGCAAGTTCCCGATCGTCGACGAAGCGCCGCGGACACGGCCGATGAAGCGCGGAGGATACGAGCATGCGGTGGCGATCGTGGCTGTTGATCTTCGCGTTGTGCGACGCGCATGCGGCATCGCGCTACTACGCGCCGATGTCCTTCTATCCGCACGACGCCGTGCGCATCTCGCGCTTTGCAGCGGCGCCGGGCGCCATGCAGGTGCCCTACGGCGCGGGCGCGAGAGTCGGAGAAGGCGACTTCTACATCGTTTCGAACGCTACGTTCAAGGCATTGACGGCGCACATGCAACCGGACGGCACGATCGCGCTCGTTCAGTCGAAATGGACGCCGGAACTTGCCGCAAGTCAGGTCTGGACCGTCGATAAGGAAGGCAGCGGCTTTCGCCTGTATTCGAAACTCTACGGACGATACGTGACGCTCGGTGCGCGCGTGGGGCTCGAAGCGGCGTCGGGCGAAGCGCGGCAGAACTGGAGCATCGAAGCCGACGCGAACGCGGTGACCATCGCGGCAAGCGGCACGAAGACGGGGCTCGTCGTCACGCGTCACGCCCTGCGCGACGGCGCGTTCGTCGAAGTGAGCGCGCAGGCCGGGCAATGGCGTTTGTACGAGGTGCACAACGAAGGTGCGGATCACGCGTATCGCACGCACGATGCAGCCCTGCAATCGACCTACGACAACGCGGCGAAGCGCTATCACCTGAGCGCCTATGCGCCCGATGCGATCGAAGCCGACCGGCTCGGCGGCTTTCGCTGGACCGACTATCATCCGTCGGGGCTGTATGTGTCGAAGGGAGAGTCCGTCGTGATAGATGTGAGCGGTCTCGCCGACGATGGTCCGGATGGCCTCGTCATCATGGTCGGCAACAAGAACGGCTTCTACAGACGTCAGCCCGCGGGCGATCCTCAGATGATCCTCGCGACGGAAGGGCGCAACGAATTCGTTGCGTCGCGCGATGGCTTGCTTTACTTCGAATACGTCGATAGCGGATTCAACGAGCGCCCGCGCATGTCGATCGATATCTTCGTGCGCGAAGGCGGCAAGCCTGTGCCGTTCTATACCGAGGCCGCGACGACGCTCGTCGAATGGCGCGCGATGCTGCAACGTTACGCCGATTCGCCGCTCGTCGAGATGGTCGGCAGGCGCACGATGTTCACCGTCGCGCGCTCGATGTATGACAAGGCGGGCGCGGCGGACCCGGCCGCGCTGCTCGGCTATATCGGGCGGATCATGGGCTATCACGACGAGGTGTCCGGACTCGATGATTCGAGTGCGCTCGATGCACCCTCGCCGCTGCGCGTGCATTTCGTGCAGGACGCGATTTCCACGCACGCGGAGTTGCAGAACGCGTATATGTACGCGACGTACTACATGATCGGCCTGCCGCTGAACAGTGCCGCCGAGACCTTGCTACAAACCGCGAAGGCCGATGAATGGGGCGTGTGGCACGAGATGGGCCACATGTATCAGCAATGGGACTGGACGTGGCCCGGCGTAACCGAGACGACCGTGAACATCTATTCGCTGCACGCGCTGCAACGTCTCGGTACGCCGATGGCCTCGCCGTTGATGCAAGTCGTCGATGCGCGCGGCAGAAAGAACCGGATCGAGCTCGCGGCGCTTTATCTTGCGCAGCCGTCGCGCAATTTTCTCGACGATGCATCGTTTCCACTGCCTTCCGAGGCGCTGTGGATCAGGCTCGTGATGTACGAGCAGTTGCGCCGCGCGCTCGGCGACGGCTTCTATGCGCGGCTGCACAAGTTCTATCGGCTGCATCCGCTGATGGAGGATGAAGGCGGCGACAGGCGCGCGGTGCAGACCTTCATACTGCGCGCCTGCATTGCGGCGAATCTCGATTTGAGGGCGTTCTTCGAGCGATGGGGCTTGCCGGTCGATGCGGGTACGCACGCGGCTATCGGCAAATTGAAGCTGAATGCGCCTGCGACGGATTTGACGCGCACGCGGATCTGACGCGCAAAAAAACCGCCGACGCGCGAGGCGGTCGGCGAAGTTCTGGCTCTTGCGAGGGCTGCCAGAAACGCTTCGACCATTCATGCCGCATCGGCTAGCCGGATGTCGCTGCGCCCGTCCCGCCGCGTGGCTCTGCGCCGCGTCATCGCACGACCTATGCGCGCGCCCGGCACGTTATCGATGCCGAATGCGGGCCGCGCGAGAAAGAAACCCTGCGCGAGCACATGCGGCCACTGCGCGATCCACTGCGCCTGCGCGGCCGTCTCGACACCTTCGACGACAATTGCCACCTTGAGCCGCGTCAGCAGCGCGAGCACCGACGAAAACACCATGCACGCATTCGGGCTGCGCGGCGCTTCGGCCAGCAGCTCCTTCGCGATCTTCACCGTGCCGAAGTCGATCGGACCGAGTGCGGCGAGACACGAGTAGCCCGTGCCGAAGTCGTCCATCGCGACGCTCACGCCCTTGTGCTTGAGATGACTCACTACCTTCGGCATCGACGGCATGCGCGCCAGGTCTTCGCTTTCGAGCAATTCCAGCTCGATGCAATCGGGGGTGACCCCGTGCGACCGGCAAATCGAGTCCATGCGGTCCGCGAATCCCGGCAGCGCCGCGACCGATGGCGGCACGTTCACCGCGACCGAATAATGCGCGCCGCCGCGCGCCCGCCACGCCCCGATTTCGGACGCAACGACGTTCAGCACGAACCACGTGAGTTCGCGCATGAGGTCGGCGTCCTTGAAGGCCTCGCTGAATGCGCCCGGCAGCAATACGCCGTACTCCGGATGACGCCAGCGAATGAGCGCTTCCATTTGCGCGAGTTCGCCACTGTCGACTCGGTAGATTCCCTGATAGGCGATGCAGAATTCTCCGGCCTCGAGGCCGTCGAGTATGCGATGCCTGAATGCATGATCTGAGTTCGGCGCGGCTTTCGCGACAGGCGAGCCGTGTGTCGTTCTGTTCATGCTTGAGCCACCCCTCCCAGTTGGTCGTGGAGGCGGTTGCACGAGTCGTGCCAGACTTGCAGACTGTGCGCAATGCGAAGCCTCACAACGTTTGCGCGCCGGCGCATGCTGTCACGATTGCGGCACGAGGCGTCACGCCGCGTTCAGGGTTGCGTACCGATTTCGTGACGCCTTCTGCTGTGTGGGCTGGCGCACATAAGCCGAGTTCGCGTCCGCCTGCATCGGCATGCCGTTTTGAAGCTTCTGCTCAATAATTCTGGAACGTTTGTAATCCGGACCGATGCCGAAAGAATGGCTGGTCAGGCGGTTGCGGTCTGCGCGACTGGCCACATGCGTTCGAGCGCGCTGCCATCCTCGCGGAACAGATGCACATGGCGAATGCTGAAGCCCGCATTGAGGCGCTGCCCTTCGACGGCCGTCGATTCGCCCGAACCCTTCACCTGAATCACGAGTTCGTTTGGCAACCGCACATGCAGCAGCGTCTCGCCGCCGAGATGCTCGATCACCATGACTTCGCCGGAGAGACCGCTGTCGATATCGCCGCCGCCTGCTTCGACGAAATGCTCGGGCCGGATGCCGAGCGTGAGCGTTTCGCCCGCTCGCACGGTCGACGCCGCAAAAGGCAGCGTAAGCGGCTCGCCGCCGGGCAGCTCGATGGTGACCCCGGCGGCATCGACCCGCATCACGCGCACGTCCATGAAGTTCATCTTAGGCGAGCCGATGAAGCCCGCCACGAAGCGATTGTGCGGCGTGCGATACAACTCGAGCGGCGAGCCGATCTGTTCGACGCGTCCGTGATTCAGCACGACGATGCGATCGGCCATCGTCATGGCTTCGGTCTGATCGTGCGTGACGTAGATCATCGTCGCATTGAGCTGCTTGTGCAGCTTGATGAGTTCGAGACGCATCTGCACGCGTAATGCGGCATCGAGATTGGAAAGCGGTTCGTCGAAGAGAAAGACCTTAGGCTCGCGCACGATCGAACGTCCAATGGCAACGCGCTGACGCTGCCCGCCCGACAATGCGCGCGGACGGCGTTCGAGCAGCTGGCCGATCTGCAGAATCTCCGCCGCGCGATGCACGCGCTCTTTGATCTGCGCTTCGGGCAACTTGAGCATGCGCAGCCCGAACGCGATGTTTTCGTAGACCGACATGTGCGGATAGAGCGCGTACGACTGAAACACCATCGCGACGCCGCGTTGCGAAGGCTCGAGCTCGGTGACGTCTTCGCCGCCGATCAGTACTTGCCCCGAGTCGCTGCGTTCGAGACCTGCGATGGTGCGCAGCAAGGTGGACTTGCCGCACCCCGAGGGACCGACGAAGACCATGAACTCGCGATCTGTCACCTCGATGTCGACGCCCTTCAACACATCGACGCCCGCGAAGCTCTTGCGGATCTGCTGCAAATGGACTGCGCTCATACGTTGTCTCCTGTTTGCTGCGGCAGCGCAGCATCGGACGCATCGTCGAATTTGTTCTTGACAACCTGCTCGCGCCAAAATATACAATTGTAAAACCGAAATTACAAGTGAAACGACGCACGACAAAGCCGAACCCGTAAGCCTTACCCGCTCGATAAAAACCAAGGAGACAGGCATGAAGAAGCGCTTCATCCCGGCCACGCAGCTCGGCCCGATCAAACACGTCGCGGCGGTCGCGCTGCTGGCGGCGAGCGCAGCGTTCGCCGCATCGAACGCGCAGGCCTGGACTTTGAAGGAAGCGGCGCAGCCATACTCGGGCACCACGATCAAGGCCATCTTTCTCGATCGTCCCGGCTACAAGGCCGCGCAGCAACTGATCCCGCAGTTCGAGAAAGAGACGGGCATCAAGGTGCGCTGGGAAGTGATTCCTTACGAGAACACGCGCGAGAAGGAAGTGCTCAACTTCGTTGGTGGCGGCGATCAGGACATCGTGCTCGTCGATGTCGTGTGGATCGGCGAATTCGCGAGCAACAAGTGGCTCGTGCCGATCAAGAAGTTCACCGACGATCCGAAACTCGCCGACCCGAACCTGAACCTCAAGGGCTTCTTCCCGATCCTGCTCGATTCGTTCGGCACGTGGGACAAGGTCACCTACGGTCTGCCGTTCGATAACTATTCGGGCCTCATGTTCTACAACAAGTGCATGTTGAAGGACGCGGGTTTCGACGAACCGCCGAAAACCTGGGACGAGTTGCTCAACACGTATGCGCCGAAGCTCACGAAGGGCGACAAGTTCGCGTTCGCGTTGCAGTCGCGGCGCGGCGAGACGCAATCGGCGGATAGCTTCATGCGCGTGCTGTGGCCGAATGGCGGCTCGCTGCTCGATGCGAAGTTCAAGTCGAATCTGATGTCCGCGCAATCGCAGGCGGGCCTCGAATATCGGCAGAAGCTGATGAAGTACATGCCACCGGGCATCGTTGATTTCGATCATGCGGAAGCGGTGAACGCACTCGCGCAAGGCCAGGTCGCGATGATCACCGAGTGGTCCGCGTTCTATCCGACACTGACCGATCCGAGCAAGTCGAAGCTCGGCAACTGTCTCGCGATCACCACCGAGCCGAAAGGTTCCGCTGGCCTCAAGCCGGCGCTCGGCGGCTTCTCGCTCGCCGTGAACGCGAAGTCGAACGCGAAGAAGCAGGCGGCGTCGTGGCTGTTCATTCAATGGATCACGTCGGAAGCGATGGCGAAGCCCTACCTCGAAGCGGGCGGCGTGCCGGCGCGCACGGCGGTGTATCAGGACAAGGCCGTGCAGGACAAGTATCCGTTCGTGAAGCCGATGGTCGAATCGTGGCAGGGCGGCGTGCCGGATTATCGTCCGCGCTTCCCGGAATGGCCTGCCGTGTCGGAGGTCATCGGCGAATGGGGCAGCAAGATGATGCTCGGCCAGGTGACGGTGAAGGAAGGCGCGCAGACCATCGGTCAGAAGACCGAGGACATCCTGAAGAAAGCGGGCTATTACGACGGCAAGAAGCCTTTGCTGAAGTAACTTCATTCAAGGAACCGGAGGCGTTCGAATGGCTTCACCTGCAATGCGTGCGCGTGGACCGCGCAAGCCCGCGCGCTACTTCGGCATCGTGCCGCGTTCGCCCGCTTTCTGGTTCCTGATACCCGCAATCGCCGCGCTCGCGGTCATCGGCATCTATCCGCTGCTGCTTGCGCTCTATAACTCGTTCCATCAGTACAAGCTCGCGGATCTGGGTTCGGGAACGCCGTTCATCGGTGTCGACAATTACATCGCGACGCTGACCGATCCGAGCTTCTGGGGCGCGCTCGGACGCACCGCGTTGTTCCTCTGCGTGACCTTGCCGATCGAGATCGCGCTCGGCCTCTTCGCCGCGCTTTTGCTTCATCGCACGGAATTGCCGTGGATGCGTGCGGCCGCGCGTGTGAGCCTTGTCATTCCCATGGCGACGACGTATGCGGTCGTCGGCCTCATCGGGCGGCTGATCTTCAATCGTCAGTTCGGCGTGGCGAACTATCTGACCGGGCTCGTCGGCATTCCGCCGCAAGACTGGCTCGCCGATCCGACGCTCGCGTTCGTCTCCGTGATGATCATGGATATCTGGCAATGGACGCCGTTCTGCGCGCTGATCCTGCTCGCCGGACTGTCGATGGTGCCCAAAGAAGCCGAAGAAGCCGCGCGCCTCGAAACGCCGAAGTGGAGCATGATTCTCTGGCACCTGCAGCGTCCGTATCTGCTTCCGGGTCTCACGGCCATTCTCATTCTTCGCTCGGCCGACATGCTCAAGATGTTCGATGCCGTCTTCACGATGACGCGCGGCGGGCCCGGCGCCGCGACGGAATTCATCAGCGTCTATATCCAGCGCGTGGGCTTTCGTCTCTTCGATCAGGGCATGGCGTCCGCGCAGGCGATCATCCTGCTCATCCTGACGATCGTGCTGTCGCGTCTTTATATCCGTTTCGTGTATCGGGAGGCTGCGTGAGTTCGATCAATATGCCAGTCACGCAACGCGCGAAGCGCGCACGGGCCGCAAGAAAACGCGCCACTGTATGGCATTTTATCGGTCTGGTGGTCGTGTTTCTGTCGTCGGTGTTTCCGTTCTACTGGATGGTGACGACGAGCCTGAAAAGCCAGGCCGATGCGCTCGCGTATCCGCCGAAATGGCTGTTCTCGCCCACCTTCCATCACTACACCGCGGCGCTCTTCGAACATGACGTGGCGGGCAGCCTGCTGAACTCGCTCATCATCGCGTGCAGCACGACGGTCCTCGCGATCCTGCTCGGCACACCCGCCGCCTATGCGCTCGCGCGCTACGAATTCCGCGGCAAGGAAGACTTGTGGTTCTGGTTCATCTCGAACCGCATGGTGAGCCCGGTCGTGCTCGCGGTGCCGTTCTTCCTGATCGCGACGAAGCTCGATCTCGTCGATACGCATATCGTGCTGATCCTGCTGTATCTGACGTTCTCGTTGCCGATCGTCGTATGGATCTGCACGGACCAGTTCCGCAACATTCCAGTCGAGCTCGACGAAGCCGCGCGTCTCGACGGTGCGTCGCCGTGGCGCGTGTTCTGGCGCATCAATCTGCCGCTCGCGATGCCGGGCATCGTCGTCTCGGCGATCTTCGCGTTCATTTTCTCGTGGAACGATCTGCTCTATGCGCTCGTGCTGACGCGCAGCGACGCGATTACATCGCCCGTCGCCGCAACGAGCTACATGAGCGGCTATGAATTGCCGTGGGGCGAGATCATGGCGACGGGCACGCTGATCGTGCTGCCGATGGTGGTATTCGCGCTGCTCGTGTCGGGCCGACTCGTGCAAGGCCTGACGATGGGCGCGGTGAAATAAAATCCCGCAGCCTTTCATTGAACAACGGAACAGCATGACCATAAGCATGAGCAAGAGCGCACCGTCCATCGCCATCGCGGAAGCGGACGAGTCCATCGATTCGGAAGAAGAACTCCAGGCGCGCGTCGCGTGGCACTACTACGTCGGCAATCTGACGCAGCAGGAGATCGCGCAACGCATCGGCAGCAACCGCGTGCGCGTGAACCGGCTGCTCGCCGCGAGCCGCGAATCCGGCCTCGTGCAGATCACGATCAACAGCAAGATCGCGCCGTGCGTCGCGCTCGAAGAAGCGCTCGCGAAGCGCTTCGGCCTCGAATGCGCGGTCGTCGTGCCGACCGGCGCGAACAACGAAGCGAACAATGCGGCGCTCGGCATCGGCGCAGCTTCCTACTTCGCCAAGCAGATCGTTGCAGGGCAAACCATCGGTCTCGGCTGGGGCCGGACGATTCGCGCGGTGCTGCGCGCGATGCCGCAGCGCACGTATGGCGCGGTGTCGGCGGTGTCGTTGCAGGGCGGCTTGTCGCATTGCCCGAGCATCAATACGTTCGATATCGTGTCGGACTTCGCGAACATCTGCCGCGCCGATGGCTATCTCTTCGCCGCGCCGATTTACGTGAGCAGTCAGAAAGCGCGCGACGTGATCCTGCAGGAAGAGACCGTGCGGGAAACATATGAACTCGCGCGCAACGCCGACCTCGCATTGCTCACGTGCGGCGATCTGACGGAATCGCTCGTCGTGACTTACGGCATCGACAATCCCGAGCAACTGCGCACGCTGCAAAAGGCGGGCGCGGTCGGCGACATGCTCGGTCATTTCATGGATGAAGACGGCGAACTGATCGATCATCCGCTGAACCGTCGCACCGTCGCGATCACGCTCGATGACTTGCGACGGGTGAAGCGCGTGATTCTGGTGAGCGGCGGCCAGAAGAAATTCCATGTGACGCGCGCGGCGTTGCGCGGGCGCTATCCGTCGGTGCTCGTGACCGACGAGGACACCGCACGGCGTCTGTGCGACGAGCCTTGAAGACGACACCATGACAGCTATCGACAGAAACCGCGAGTTCGCGGGCAAGACCGTGCTCGTCACGGGCGCGGGCAAGGGCATCGGTCATGCGACAGTGCATCTGCTGATCGAGCGCGGCGCGCGCGTGATCGCATTGAGCCGCAGCGCCGCCGACCTCGATGCGCTGAAGAATGAGACCGGCTGCGAAACCATCGCCGTCGATCTCGCCGATGCACACGCTGCGCGCGAAGCCGCGCGCGCGGTTCAGCCCGTGGATCTGCTCGTGAACAACGCGGGCATCGCGATACTGGAGCCGTTCCTCGATACGTCCGTCGAAGCCTTCGACCTCACGATGAACGTGAACCTGCGCGCCACGATGATCGTCGCGCAGGAGTGCGCGAAGAGCATGATCGCGCGCGGCGTCGGCGGATCGATCGTCAACGTGTCGAGCTTGTCGGCGAATGTCGGTTTTGCGCTGCATGCGGCCTATTGCGCATCGAAAGGCGGGCTCGACGCCATGACCCGCGTGATGGCCAACGAACTCGGTCCGCATGGCATTCGCGTGAACGCCGTGCTTCCCACCGTCACGATGACGCCGATGGGCGAACGCGCGTGGAGCGATCCCGCCAAGGCCGGGCCCATGCTCGCGCGCATTCCGATGAATCGTTTCGTGCAGCCGGTGGAAGTGGCGCGAACGATCGCGTACCTGCTCTCCGACGATTCAAGCATGGTGAGCGGCGTGAGTCTGTTGGTCGATGGCGGATTCCAGTCCTGCTGATGCCGCTTATCTCTCTCAAAGGAACGACGATGGAAGCACTGGTTCTCGAAGAAGCAAGACGCATCAGCTTGCGTCCGTTCAGCTTGCCGCAGGTCGTGGGCCCGCGCGACGTGCGCATCAAGATTCATACGGTCGGGATTTGCGGCAGCGATATTCACTACTATCAGCATGGCCGCATCGGACCCTTCGTCGTGAACGAGCCGATGGTGCTCGGGCACGAGGCATCGGGCACGATCGTCGAAGTCGGCGAGGACGTAAAGCATCTGAAGGCGGGCGATCGGGTATGCATGGAGCCGGGCGTGCCGGACATGGAATCACGCGCATCGCGTGAAGGCCTGTACAACCTCGATCCGAAAGTGCGCTTCTGGGCGACGCCGCCGGTAAATGGCTGCCTCGCGCCTTATGTGGTGCACCCGGCCGGCTTCACGTACAAGTTGCCGGATAACGTGAGCTTCGCGGAAGGAGCGATCGTCGAGCCGCTGTCGATCGGTTTGCAGGCCGCGAAGAAAGCCGCGATCAAGCCGGGCGACGTGGCCGTCGTGCTCGGCGCGGGCACGATCGGCATGATGTGCGCGCTCGCCGCGCTCGCGGGCGGATGCAGCCGCGCGATCGTCTGCGATCTCGTGCAGGAGAAGCTCGACCTGATCGGCGGTGTGCAAGGTGTGACCCCCGTGAACATCCGCGACAGGCGTGCTCTCGATGTCGTGCATGAACTCACGGATGGCTGGGGCGCGGACATCGTGTTCGAGGCGAGCGGCAACGAGAAGGCGTTCGACGGCATCGTCGATCTGCTGTGCCCGGGCGGCTGCCTCGTGCTTGTCGGCATGCCGCAGCGCGCGATTGCGCTGGACGTGGTCGCGGTGCAGATCAAGGAGGCGCGGATCGAATCGGTATTTCGCTATGCAAATATCTTCCCGCGTGCGATTCAGTTGATCGCATCGGGCAGGCTCGATGTGAAGCCGTTCATCTCGCGCACGTTCCCGTTCGCGGAAGGCATCAAGGCGTTCGAGGAAGCGGCGAGCGGCGTGCCGACCGACGTGAAGGTGCAGATCGTCCTGGAAGAGTGAGTTCGTCGTTCATATAACGAAAGGGAGACACGTCATGGCCGATGCAGAGATGACAGCGATCGTATGCCGCGCGCCGAAGGACTATCGCGTCGAGCGCGTGCAGCGTCCGAGTGCTGCGAGAAACGAGCTCGTGATCCGCATCGCCGCCTGCGGCATCTGCGCGAGCGACTGCAAATGCTGGTCGGGCGCGAAGATGTTCTGGGGCGGCCCGAATCCGTGGGTCAAGGCGCCGGTCATTCCCGGGCATGAGTTCTTCGGTTATGTCGAGGAGCTGGGTGAAGGCGCCGAAGCGCACTTCGGCGTGAAGAAGGGCGACCGCGTGATCGCCGAGCAGATCGTGCCTTGCGCGAAATGCCGCTATTGCAAGTCGGGCGAGTACTGGATGTGCGAAGTGCATAACATCTTCGGCTTTCAGCGCGAAGTGGCCGATGGCGGCATGGCCGAATACATGCGCTTTCCGCCGACGGCGATCGTGCACAAGATTCCCGATGGCATTTCGCTCGAAGACGCCGCGATCATCGAGCCGCTCGCATGCGCGATCCATACGGTAAATCGCGGCGATATCCAGTTGAGCGACGTCGTCGTGATCGCGGGCGCGGGACCGCTCGGGCTGATGATGACGCAGGTGGCGCATCTGAAGACGCCGAAGAAGCTCGTCGTGATCGATCTCGTGGACGAGCGTCTCGCATTGGCCCGCGAGTACGGCGCCGATATCACGATCAACCCGAAAACCGACGATGCGCTGGAGACGATCCGCTCGATCACCGATCGCTACGGCTGCGACGTATATATAGAGACTACTGGCGTGCCGGCCGGTGTATCACAAGGGCTGGAACTGATTCGCAAGCTCGGCCGTTTCGTCGAGTTTTCGGTATTCGGCGCGGATACGACCGTCGACTGGTCGATCATCGGCGATCGTAAGGAACTTGATGTCCGCGGTGCGCATCTCGGGCCGTATTGCTATCCGATCGCAATCGATCTGCTCGCGCGCGGGCTCGTAACGTCGAAGGGCATCGTCACGCATGGCTTCACGCTGGACGAGTGGGACGAGGCCATCAAGATCGCGAATTCGCTCGACTCGATCAAGGTGCTGCTCAAGCCGAAATGATTGCGTCAGAACGGCACTTCGCCCACATGCCATAGCACGCCCGAAGGATCGAACACGAAGCCGACTTTCATTCCCCACGGTTGGATCGCGGGCGCGCGCGCTGGCTTGACGGTGAAGCGCTCGCTCAGTTCTTCGGGTTTCATTTCGCGCCACCACGCGTCGACATCGCGCACGAGCATTTGCAGCATGCAGTTTTCCGCGAACTCCTTCACGTAGAAGTTTTGCAGAATGAAGCTGAAGCTTTCGGCTTTGAGCATCGCGATGTCGTCGTCCTGATGCGTGACGCGAAAGCCCAGTGCTTCATAGAAGCGCCTGGACAACTCGAAGTCTCTGGCGGGAACGAATGGGCGCAGCGCGAGAAGTTGGTTCATCGGGATGATTCAGTGAGATGGGAGGGCGTAGTGTACCGTCCCGCCCAATGGCCTCACGATGCCGATGAATGGGGCCGCGCTCGATCATGAAAGCGACACGCCCAGCAACTTGCCGAGGCCGAACGTGCAGCCTGCGGCGATCATCCCGATCAGCACTTGCCGCGTTGCCGAAAAGAGTGCGCTACGTCCATTAAA
Source organism: Caballeronia sp. INML1 (assembly GCF_023631085.1). Taxonomy (NCBI): domain Bacteria; kingdom Pseudomonadati; phylum Pseudomonadota; class Betaproteobacteria; order Burkholderiales; family Burkholderiaceae; genus Caballeronia; species Caballeronia sp. INML1. The sequence goes on from NZ_JALQDT010000065.1 coordinate 51,978, forward strand.
GAGCGATGTGAACATGCCGATACCCGCCAGTCCGAGCCCGCTCAAGACAATGCATTGCGCGATGCCCTCGGCGCCGCGCGCCCATAGAAACGCGATTCCCGGAATGATCGCGCCCACCGCGAACAACGTGAAAGATGCGAGCGCGGCGGTCCACGGATTGCCGCCAAGCTCGCGCGGATCGAGGCCGAGTTCTTCGCGCGTGAGCGTATCCAGCGCCTTGTCCTTGTCGCGCATGATCTGGGCGGCGACGCGCTTCGCTTCCGCGGCATCGATGCCCTTCGCCTGATAGATGAGCGCGAGCTCGTGACGCTCCGCATCGGGCATGTGGTCCAGCTCGTCTTTCTCTTTTGCGATTTGCGTGCGCGCGAGTTCGCGCGCGTTGGTCACGGAGAGCCACTCGCCCAGCGCCATCGATGCGGCCCCCGCCATGAGGCCCGCGAATGCGGTGAGAAGCACCGTCTTGCTGTCGCTGCCCGCGCCGGCGACGCCCATGATGAGGCAGAAGTTCGACACGAGGCCGTCGTTCGCGCCGAGCACGGCCGCCCGCAGATCATTGCCCGACGCCACGCCGCGATGCCACGATTCGGCCGCTGCGATCGCGCCTCCCTTGCTCAGACCTTTGCTGCGATTCGCCACGTCCTGAACGATATCCGCGTGATGCCATTCTTCCGCCGACATTTGCGCCGCATCGGGCTGTCCCGCGTACTTGTCGCGATCGGCCATTTCGTTTGCGGCGACGGAGCGCAACACGAAGTCCGGCCCGAACGCACGGGCCAGCGCGCGCATGATTCGTGTCTTCGCGCTGATGCGATGCGTTCGCACGGAGACGCCGTTCTCCCGCAACTTCGCGGCCCATATGTCGGCATGACGGCGCTCTGCCTCGGCCAGCTCCGCATACACGCGCCGTTTCCCTTCCTGCGTTTCTGCTTGCGCGAGCGTGTCGTAGAGCGCGGCGCTGTCGAGTTCGTCGGCGAGATTAGCCGTAAAGCGTTTGAGTTCGGTCTGGGACGCCATGACGTCACCTTTTATCGTTCGTCTCGATCATCCAAGAGTAAAGAGGAACGCCACGTCTTATATTGAATAACCCTACGACATGCGATGAGTGAGAATGGAATCGCGTCTCATCGTCGTCATTGTTTCGATGCAACCCGCTTGCGTTGCGACGGCAGCATGCGGGTCAGCGTTTCATCGTGCAACACGAATTGATGAAACAGTGCCGCGCCGACATGCAAGCCTGCGAGCGCAAGCAGCACCCATGCGAAGACGCGATGCCAGTCACCGAGCGCGTGCCCGACGGGCGATCCGGCGGGCGAGAGCGGCGGCATCGGAATGGAGGCGAGCAGCGTAACGGGCCAGTCGCGCGACGATGCATTGGCCCATCCCATCAACGGAACCGCGATCAGCAGCAGGTAGAGCAACCAATGCGTGTAGCGCGCGAGCGCGCGCAAGGGGGCGGGCAAATTGCCGGCCTCGGGCGGCGCGGGATGCACGCTGCGCCAGAGCAGGCGCACGAGGACGAGCAGCACGATCACGACGCCGACGCCCAGATGCCATGCGATCAAACCCACGGGCTTCGTGTCGCGATGCACGTCCGGCATCGCCCAGGCAAGCACATATTGAACGAGCAGCAGCAGGGCCGTGGCCCAGTGAAAGAGACGAGCGGGCGGGTTATAGACCGATGCGAATTCCTGGCGCATGACATGTTTCTCCGACGAGACGAGACGAGGCGCGGTCGTGCAAATGCGACCGCAACCCTTGATGATGGGGACAAAATGCTTAGGCGAGCCTTAGCGCCTCGAAAGAAAGGGGCATCGACACGCCGAATTTCTGATGGGCGATGACCACTGGCCCTGCGGCATCGAAGTGAATCGCGCTACACTCGAAACCTTCCTGCGCGATCATAACTCTCAAGTGTTGTCGAAACGCCGCTTGAGTGTCGAAGATGTCTTTCACCCGGCTTCGTTCGAAATGGCCAGGTTATAGCGCGCTTCTTACGACAACGCATATCACGATGACTGCCCCCACCGCCGCCTCGTCGAGCGAAATGACCACGCCCGGCGTGCCGCCCGTGCCCACCTCGTTCGCGCTTTTCAAAGCTTTCTTTTTCATTGGCCTGACGGGGTTTGGCGGTGTGTTGCCGTGGGCGCGCCGCATGCTGGTGGAGCGTCTGGGCTGGCTCACGAGCCGTGAGTTCGCGGAGTTGTTGCCGCTCGCGCAATTACTGCCGGGGCCGAACGTCGCGAACATCGCGACCGTGCTCGGGCGGCAATATCGCGGCGCGAAAGGTGCGGCAGTCGCGGTGTTCGCGCTGTATCTCGCACCGACCATCATCACGATCGGGATCGGTTATGCGTATGCCCGATGGGGACATGCGCCGGTCACCGCACATCTCTTCGCGGGACTCATGCCTGCTGCGACGGGGCTCGTCATCGCGACCGTGCTCAAGCTCGTGACGAGCTTGCCGCGTGGCGTGGCCAGCATCGTGCTCGTGGCCGCGACGTTCATCAGCATTGCGCTCATGAAGATTCCACTTCTTATCGTGCTTGCCGTGCTGGGGCCGCTCGGCACGATCACGATGCTACGGCGCGCGCAGAAGGATTAATGCGATGTGGAGCACGCTCGCCGATCTATTCGTGCATGGTTCGATCTGGTCGCTGCTCGCCGTCGGCGGCATGAATGCAACGCTCGCCCATATCCAGCGTTATGCAGTCGATACGCGTCATTGGGTCACGGGCGAGCAGTTCGTCACGTTCTTCTCGATCACGCAGGCCGCGCCGGGTCCGAACGGCATGGCGGTCGCGTTGATCGGCTTTCAGGCGGCGGGACTCTCCGGAGCACTCGTTTCGACGATCGCGAAGATCTTGCCTTCTTCGTTGATGGCCTATTTCGTGAGCGCATGGGTGGAGCGCAGGCAGGACTCGCGCATCGTCGCCGCGGTTCGCAAAGGACTCGCTCCGGTGACCGTGGGCTTGCTCGTATCGGCCGCTTATGTGTTTGCGCGCGAGACCGATGTGAACGTGTCGCGCGCGCTTTGCACGCTCGTGTGCGCAGCAGTCGCTTATCGCAGCAAGCTCAATCCGATCTATCTCGTCGCGGCGAGCGCTCTCCTCGGGCTGGCAGGCGTATTCGGCTGATAACCATTACCTAGCCGGCAAGCGCCGCATCGACATCGACGATGATTTTGCCGCGCGCCGTGCCATCCAGCAGCGCCTCATAAGCACGCTCCGCGCTATGGAAATCGAAGCGTCGCGCATCGACGCGAGGCGCGAGCTTGCCCGCTTTGGCGAGCCGGGTCGCTTCGTACAACATCTCGCCATGATGCGCGCGATGCTGTCCCGTCAGTAGCGGATGCAGCGTGAACACGCCCGAATAACTCGCTTCGCGAAACGACAGCGGCGCGAGCGCATGCGTGCCCCATCCCAACGCGCTGACGACATGACCGAAGTGCTTCACTGCTGCGAACGATGCATCGAGTGAAGCGCCGCCGACGGTATCGACGACGAGATCGAAGCCGGAGCCGTTCGTATGCCTGGCGACGTATTGCTCGACGCTCGTATTGCGGTAGTCGATCGGCGTCGCATCGAGGCTATGAATGAAGGCGTGATCGCGCTCGCTTGCGGTAGCGAACACATGTGCGCCGAGTGCGCGCGCGAGTTGCACGGACACGTGCCCCACGCCACCGGCTCCGCCTTGCACGAGCACGGTTTGCCCAGCTTGCAATTTCGCGCGATCGACGATGCCCGCATAAGACGTGATGAACGCGAGCGGCAGGGCGGCCGCGTGGCGCATCGAAAGATTCGCGGGCTTATGCGCGAGAAGCGCGGCATCGACTGCGGCGTATTGCGCGAGCGAGCCCTGAATGCCGCCGACTCCGCCGGTCATGCCGTACACCGCATCGCCCGGCTTGAATGCATCGACGCCTGCACCGACTGCTTCGACGACACCGGCCATATCGATGCCGAGCACGAGCGGCAAGGGATGTTTTGCATGTGCCGCGGCGCCCGCGCGAATCTTGGTGTCGAGCGGATTGAGCCCGCTCGCGGCGATACGCACGAGTACTTGTCCCGGGCCCGCTGCGGGACGATCGATTGCGACGAGTTCGAGCGGGCCGTTGTGACGATCGAGAATGAGGGCTTGCATGGTGGACATCGTCGACTCCGGAAAGGTTGAAGGCTGATGGCAGTGCGCCCATACTCGGCCATGCACCCAAGCATGTAAATCGACAGAGTCGCACGATGATCATACGAAAATGAATGGGCCAAATCTCGAATGGAGTGACGTTCGCATCTTTCTTGCGATAGCGCGCAGCGGCACGCTCGGCGCGGCCGCAAGAATGATCGGCCAAACCCAGCCGACGATGGGGCGGCGACTGCGCGCGCTTGAAGAATCGCTGGGTCACGTGCTTTTCCAGCGTACGCGCGACGGCTTCGTGTTGACCGACGAAGGCGCGGCCGTGCTGTCGTATGCCGAACGCATGGACGAAGAGGCGCTCAGCTTCACGCGCGCGCTCGCGGGACAGGATGCGAAGCTCACGGGTGTGCTGCGAGTGTCATCGTCGGACTGGTTCGGCGTGCATGTGCTTACACCGATATTCGCGCGCTTTCTCGCGAAACATCCCGAGGTATCGATCGAACTCGTCACCGATGCGCGGCGCTATAACCTCGCGCGACGCGAAGCCGATCTCGTGTTTCGAATCACGCCCTTCGACGAACCCGACGTCATACAGCGCAAGCTCATGCATATCGATTACGCGTTATATGGACGTGCCGATCTGACATCGCCCAAAGCGGGTGACGGAAAAGGGCAGACGCTCATCAGCATGGATAGCGCATTCGATCAGTTGCCGGATGTGCTTTGGGTAAAGCGCATGTTGCCCAACGCGAAGATCGTTTTCGGCAGCAATAATCGCGACGCGCAAGCGCAAATGTGTGCACAAGGTACGGGCTACGCGGTTTTGCCATGCCCGCTAGGCGATGGCGACGCGCGCCTGGCTCGCTTCGATGTTGGAGAAGCCCCGCCCGGAAGGGACGTATGGCTGGGTTATCACCGCGATCTGAAACGCGTGGCTCGCCTGCGCGCATTGCTGGACGAAACCGTGGCGGCGCTTCAGCGGGATAACAGTTGATTATCGATGCAACTAACTGTCCTATCCGCCAACCTTCATTAAATTGATCGCGTTACTGCCCGCATATTGGAGTTTCAGGCAATCGGGAAGACCCAAAGCGCGCGCAGCAATCTGAAGCGCAAGCGCAAAGTTATGCGTAAACGCGCCGTCATCCAAGCCTGATTTTTAAAGCGGCGCTACAATCCCGGTGCCTGAAAACCGACTGCCACTGCACGCAGTTGGCCATGGCGATATCCGCCGAAACCTTATAAGCCGGAGCCGCTCATGAGCACGCTTTCCATCAATGGCGAGAATCACACGATCGACGTACCGCCCGACATGCCTCTTCTTTGGGTATTGCGTGACATCGTGGGACTGACGGGAACCAAATTTGGCTGCGGCATCGCGCAATGCGGTGCATGTACCGTTCATCTCGATGGCGTCGCCGTTCGTTCATGCGTGTTGCCGATCGCAGCGGTCGGCGATCGCAAGGTGACGACGATCGAAGGCGTCGGCGACACGCCTGCCGGCAGGAAAGTGCAAGAGGCATGGCGTCAACTCGATGTCGTGCAATGCGGTTATTGCCAGTCCGGACAAGTCATGTCCGCGGCGGCATTGCTCACGACCGTCCCCGATCCCAACGACGCCGATATCGACGCCGCAATGGCAGGCAACATCTGCCGCTGCGGCACCTATCACCGCATCCGCGCTGCCATCAAGCAGGCCGCGAAGGAGGCGTGACATGTCGCAAGGATTGATCGAAGCGGGACATCACGCGGCTCGCGCGGGGTTATCGCGCCGCACGTTTCTGAAGCTCGGCGTGACGGCGGGTGTCGCCGCAAGCGGCGGATTGCTGATCGGCTTCAGCCTGCCAGCCGCCAGCCAGGACCGGAGCAAAGGCAAGTCCGTGATCGGCGGTGATGCCATCGAGTCTCCGCAAGACGGCATATTCGCGCCGAATGCGTTCGTGCAGATCGACAAGAGCGGCAAGATCGTGCTCATCATGCCGAAGGTCGAAATGGGTCAGGGCGTCTATACCGCGCTGCCCATGTTGATCGCCGAGGAGCTTGAAGTACCGCTCGACAGCGTCACGATCGATCATGCGCCGCCCAACGAAAAGCTCTTCACGGACCCGCTATTGGGCGGCCAATTGACGGGCGGCTCGACATCCGTGCGCTATGCATGGGAGCCGTTGCGCAAGGCCGGTGCGGCCGCGCGCATGATGCTCGTCGCGGCGGCGGCGCAGCAATGGCAATGCGATCCGTCGTCCTGTATGGCGCAAGGCGGCAAGGTGTTGCATGCATCGGGTGATCGCAGCGCGAGTTATGCCGAGCTCGCCGAAGCGGCCGCGAGATTGCCCGTGCCGCAAGACATCAAACTCAAGGATCCGAATAGCTTCAAGATAATCGGCACGCCGGTCAGACGTCTCGATTCGCCGGAAAAAGTCGACGGCACCGCGATGTTCGGCCTCGACGTGCGCCTGCCCGACATGGTGTATGCGGCGATCGTCAATTGCCCGGTATTCGGCGGCACGCTCGCATCGGTCGACGACAGCAACGCGAAGAAGATTCCCGGCGTGCGCCAGGTAGTGAAGTTCGACAATGGCGTCGCGGTGATCGGCGAACATACGTGGGCAGCCAAGCGAGGCGCAGCCGCATTGCAGATTCAATGGAACGAAGGCCCGAGTGCCAGTGTATCGACGAAGCAGATCGTCGATGACATGGCGCATGCGTCGCAGCGCACGGGCGCTGTCGCGCGCAAGGAAGGCGACGTGAACAACGCGTTTTCCAGCGCGAAAACGCGCGTCGACGCAGTCTACGTTCAGCCGTTTCTCGCGCATGCGACGATGGAGCCGATCAACTGCACCGTACATGTGCGCCCCGATGGCTGCGATATCTGGCTCGGCACCCAAGTGCCCACGCGTATCCGCGATGCCGGAATGAAAGCCACCGGCTTGCCCGCCGACAAGATCTTCGTACATAACCATCTGCTCGGCGGCGGCTTTGGCAGGCGGCTCGAATTCGACATGGCCACGCAAGCGCTCAAGATCGGCAAGGCGCTCGGCGTGCCCGTGAAGGTGACTTGGTCGCGCGAGGAAGACATTCAGCACGACATGTATCGGCCGTGCTACTACGACAAGCTATCCGCCGGACTCGATGCGAACGGCAAGCCGGTAGCATGGACGCATCGCATCGTCGGGTCGTCGGTGCTCGCGCGCTTTGCGCCGCCCGCTTTCAAGGACGGTATCGATCCCGATGCGGTCGAAGTGGCATCCGATCTTCCCTACGACCTGCCTAATCAGCTCGTCGATTACGTGCGCCTGGAACCGCATGACGTACCCACCGCGTTCTGGCGCGGCGTAGGACCGACGCGCGGTACCTTCGTCGTCGAGAGCTTCATCGATGAACTGGCGATTCAGGCGAAAGCGGATCCGGTGGAATACAGGCGCGCTCTGCTCGGCAAGTCGCCGCGCGCACGTAACGTGCTCGACGTCGCGACACAGGCGGCCGGATGGGGAAAGCAATCGGTGCCGCAAGGACAAGGACGCGGCGTCTCGGTCATGCATGCGTTCGGCAGCTTCTTCTCGATCGTCGCGGATGTCGCGGTCGACAAGGACGGCGCGGTGAAGGTGAACCGTATCGTGTGCGCGGTCGATTGCGGCATGGTCGTGAATCCCAATACAGTCGAAGCGCAAGTGCAGGGCGGCATCATCTTCGGTATCACGGCTGCGCTTTACAGTGAAATCACCATCAAGGACGGGCGCGTCGAGCAAAGCAATTTCACTGATTATCGAATGCTGCGCATACACGAAACGCCGCCGGTGGAAGTGCATATCGTCAAGAGCATGGAGTCCCCGGGCGGCATTGGCGAGCCGGGCACGGCGGCGCTTGCGCCGGCTATCACCAATGCGATTCACGCAGCGACGGGCAAGCGGCTGAGGCAGTTACCGGTTGGCAATCAATTGCGTAGCGCTTGAGGAGGCCATCATGAAAAATGCATCGAAGCCTCTCTTTGCGGTGTTGTTCGCTTTCATGTCTTCGGCTTATGCGGCCGACGATGCGCTCGTCGCGCGTGGCGCGTATCTCGCGAGGGCGGGCGATTGCATTGCGTGCCATTCGGCGCCGCGCGGCAAGCCACTTGCGGGCGGCTTGCCGATGATGACGCCCTTAGGCGCCATCTACACGACCAATATCACGCCTGATCCGGACACGGGTATTGGCCGCTATACAGAGGAGGAATTCGCGCGAGCATTGCGTGAAGGCGTGGCGAAGGACGGCCACAATCTCTATCCGGCGATGCCGTATCCGTCTTATGCAAAGATCAACGACGAGGACATGCATGCCCTCTACGCGTATTTCATGCATGGCGTCGCGCCTGTCAAGCAGGCCAATCGTGAAGCGGATATCAAGTGGCCGCTCAATATGCGCTGGCCGTTGAAGCTCTGGAATGCGGTGTTCCTCGAAAAAGGAGTCTATCGAAGCAAGGCCGGCCAGGATGTCGCCTGGAATCGCGGCGCGTATCTGATTCAAGGCCTCGGGCATTGCGGCTCGTGTCATACGCCGCGCGGCATCGCGTTTCAGGAAAAAGGACTGGACGAGAGCAGCAGCGCATATTTGACGGGCGGTTTGCTCGATAACTGGTTCGCTTCCAATCTGACAGGTGAACACAATACCGGACTTGGACGGTGGTCCGAGCAGGACGTCGCAACGTTTCTCAAGACAGGCGCGAATGCGCACGCGTCGGCATTCGGCTCAATGACGAGCGTCATCAATAACAGCACGCAAGCGCTGAGCGACGCCGATGTCGCCGCAATGGCGCGCTACCTGAAGTCTTTGCCGGCGGCGGGCGGCAGTGGCGGCGCGCCGTATTCATATGATCAGAAAGCGACCAAAGTGTCATTGACACGCCCGGCCGCGACGGACTCGGGTGCGCGTGTCTACACCGCTTACTGCATGCATTGCCACGGCGCCGACGGTCGCGGGTTCGCGCCGATGCTCGCACCGCTTGCGGGTAATCCGAACGTTCTGGAGAAGGATCCTTCGTCGCTCATCAACGTGACGCTTAACGGCACTGACGATCTCGTGCTGAATGGCGTGCCGGCGCCTTATCCAATGCCTCGCTATTCGCCCGTGCTGAATGATCAGCAAGTCGCCGATGTGCTGACTTTCATCCGCGGCGCCTGGAACAACAACACGCCGGCGGTCCAGGCAGAGGACGTTGCAAAGATGCGCAAGGCGACGCAGGCGGCACGCTAGGACGAAAAATCCATGACATCCAGATGAACTGAACTGGATGGATGCGCAAGGAACTTTCGATGCACCCTAGCGCTGATCCGTTCATAGCCGTCGCTCAGCGCTTTCAGCAGGCGTTCGTCGCTCGCCCCGGCCGGCGCCCAGAAACACTGCTCCAATGCCTTGCGCGTGATGTTGCATTGAATTGCTTGCTCGCGCGAAAACGCGACAAAGCTGACGGAGGCGCGGTCCGCCGAAATGGTGGCATGGATCGAAAGCTTGCTTGTCATGATTCGACAGGAGAAGTGCGGTTCGCTGGTTTTTATTGTGTCAGAAATCGGCGAGTTCGCGCATCCCCGATTCAGCCCGAAACGTGCGCGAACGGCCAGAAGCGGGCGTTCGTCGGAGCGGCGACGCACAGACTGTTGCGCAATGCCTTGATCTTTAAATCGAACGTTCGTTCGAATCATCTCGGTTAGAGTCTAATGTTTGGTGCGGTTGCACCCGATAGCGCGACAGAGTGCCAGCGAATTCGAAATGTCAAAGCTGACATGTCTTTACTGTGGCGTGGAAAAATGAAAACAAAAGCATGCTCAGGTGTACTACTCTAGGAACGATCATCCGAAGCGGCGCGGCAGACCGGCTCAGGAAGCGGGTCGTGCGGCGCATTCCCCGGAACTCCACCGGCAACGTCCACCCGGCTTCTGCCGCGGCAAGCGTTGTCGCCTGCAGGAGCGATTATGAAGCTTCCATCGTTGATGGATCCCTGGAGCCGTACCCTGGCTTTGCTCGACAGCTGTCCCAGCCGGCCGTCAGAAGCGCACGAGAAAATGGCGGTGATGACACGATCGCTCGTGCGCAACGTGCCGGGCAAGGGTACGTGCATCGGACCCGGTGAAGAGCATTGCGTCAATATCCGCGTGCTGGAGCGTCTGAGCGAATCGACGCTGGCGCTCTCATGGCACGATCCCACATCGTTCAACTACTCGGAGCAGGTCTGGGCGCTTTGTACCGCCCGCAAGCGCGGAACGTGCGCGTTGAGCGGGCAGGCGATCAGGCGTGGGCAACCGGTCTATAGGCCGAGGCGTGTCGGCAGCTCAGTGCCGCTCAACAGTGGCGCGATGATTCTCGCGCTTGCTCTCACACCGGCTGAACAGGAAGCGAGCCTCGTTTCCGAGTGATAGCGGCTTTACCGCCGCGTCACGCGTGCGCAACGCACGAGTCCTTGTCGTTTGTGCCCGCCCGCGCGGGCACGGCCTTGCGTGAACCCCGTGCTAGACAATTCATGGACTAAGCGCTTTTCGCTAAATGTCTGACGAGGATGTCGTTGAGAAATGAATCAACTGCTTTGCGGGTGAGGTTCAGGCCATGCACTTTAGAAAGATTGAAGTATTCGAGATCAATCTTTTAACAAGAGTGCTTAGGATCGACATAACCATATAAGATTTGCATGTAGGAGAAGTCAGGCGTCAAGCGAACTCATTAGACAGACGCCTTGTGATCCACAATGACGATCCGGGAGGGGACATGGCTACATTGGCGCAATTGGAAAGTCAGATTCGAAAATTGCAGCGCCGCGCGGATGCCTTGCGGGAAAGAGAGTCGGTCCAGGTGATCGCTCAGATCCGGGCGATGATGGATGAATATGGCTTGACCACGGCGGATCTCGCCAAAGCAGGCTTAGGCGCGGCGAAGCAACGCGGCCGTAAGACGGGATCGAAGAATTCAGCCGGTTTAAAGAATGGCGCCATGAAGCCCAAACTTCCACCGAAGTATCGTGACCCGCTATCAGGCGCGACCTGGAGCGGTCATGCGCGGCCGCCGGCATGGATCAAGGATGCGCCTGACCGCAGCGTGTACCTGATCGATGCTGCATCAGGCAAGAACGGCGCGGCGAAAAAAGGTGGTGCGCGAAAGGGCCGTGCGGCATCCGTAAAGCGGGCTGGACGCACGACCGCCAAGAAAGGCGCGCACAAGAGCGTGCAGCGCGCCGTCGCCTGAATGTGGCTTTAGCCAAGCAAGGGGCTGCGCGCGTTCGAGAATCCACTTGCGCGATCGTAAGCGAGCCCAATCTGCAGCACGCCGAGATCGCCTTGTGTCGGACCGATGATCTGCAATCCGGCCGGCAAGCCGTCGGGGCCGAAGCCGGCCGGCGCGCTCAACGCGGGCAGCGAAGCCATCGTTGCCGGAACCACAGTTTCCATCCAGCGATGATAGGTATCCATCTCCCGGCCGGCGATAGCATGAGGCCAGTCTAGCTCCGCATCGAAAGGAAAGACCTGAGCCGACGGCATCAACAGATAGTCGAAGCGATCGAATAGCGCGTTGATCGCCTGATAGCAGGCCGCGCGGTCGCGAACTGCGCGCGAAACATCTTCTCCCGATAGTTTGAGGCCCCGTTCTATCTCCCATACCGCTTCGGGTTTAAGCAGCTTGCGCTTCGCGGCATCGCGATAAAGCGACGCGTTGGTGCCGGGAAAGGTGAGGCTGCGCAGATCGATCCATGCATTCCAGAGGCGGCCGATATCGAAGTCGATCCTGGCGGGTTCGACGGTGCAACCCACTGTTTCGAAGTGACGCAGCGCCGATGCGTAAGTCTCCATCAAGCCCGTTTCCATCGGCAGATGTCCGTTCAGATCGCCCAGCCAGCCGATGCGTGTGCCGCGCATGTCGCGTTCGAGCGCATTCGCGAAATCAGCGGGATTGTCGCTTCTGCGGGACAGAGGCGCACGCCTATCGAAGCCCGCCTGCACCGACAATAGCAAGCCGAGATCCGGAACGTTTCGCGCGATCGGACCGGCGACGCTGAATTGCTGAAAGAATACGTCGTCACTGGGCGCATAAGGCACGCACCCCGGTGTCGTGCGAAAGCCGAAGACGTTATTGAATGCGGCGGGCGTGCGCAAGGAGCCCATCATGTCGGAGCCGTCCGCGCACGGCAGCATGCGCAGCGCGACCGAGACGGCTGCGCCGCCGCTGCTGCCGCCTGCGGAGCGCGAGGGCTCGAACGCGTTGCGCGTGGTGCCGTACACCGGGTTATAGGTGTGTCCGCCCAAGCCGAATTCCGGCGAATTGGTGCGGCCGATGAATATCGCGCCTGCTTTACGCATGCGTTCGAATACGACCGCATCGACTTGGGTGATTTCGCCCGCAAATATAGGCGAGCCTTTCGTCGTGACCATGCCGGCGACGGGCAGGATATCTTTGGGCGCTTGCGGAAAGCCGTGCAGCGGTCCGAGGCTTTCGCCCCTGGTTAACTGCGCATCGCGTTCGCCCGCAATCGCGTGCAGCGCATCGCGATCCTGCATCGCCACGATCGCGTTGACCGCAGCGTTGATGCGATCGATTTGCGCAAGATAAGCGTTCATGACTTCGCCGCAGGAAACAGCGCGTGCTTGAATCGCACGAGAGAGAGCGACGGCGTCGAGCGAAACGATATCGTCGCCGGGCAAGGACGCGGAGTTTGCATCGAGTGCGGTCATGGTCGTGTCGTGAATAAGAGAACGGATTCAGCGATGAAACTCGGGAAGCACATATGCGGCGACTTCCTCGATGATATCGCGCGCAGGCCTTCGTTCCGGTGTGATGTTGAGCGTCACGTGATGCGTGCCGCTGTCGCGCATCTCATGCAGGAGCGCCATGAGCGAGCGATGGCCCGTGCGATAACCGAGCGAAATATCGGTTGCGGGCTCATCGGCGTCGTCGCTGAGATCGAGCCGCATTGCGACGCCGAACGCACGAAAGGCCCCGGACGCCGCACGATCCACTGCCGCGCGCCACATGCTGTATCGCCCGCGCTGCGCTTGCGGCTCGCGATGATAAGTCATCCAGCCAAGCGAGTGACGCGCAATCCAGTCGACGCTCTGTCCGCCGGAACCGACGGCAAGCATTGGAATGGAAACGCTCCGGCGAGGCAGCAAATAGAACTCGGGCGCGCCTTCGGGTGCCTGATCGGGAATCACGCGAGAGGGCACGGTAACGGCTGCGGCGAGGGTGGCCCAATGCTGTTTGTACAGTTCCCGCCGGTTATCGGGATCACGGCCGAAAGCCGCATATTCCGGCGGACGATCGCCTGAACCGACACCGAGAATGAAGCGTCCCTGCGATAGCGTGTCGACGGAAATCGCGCCTTTCGCGACGTGAAGCGGATGTCTGAGTGTCAACACGATCGCGCCGCTGATCAGCGCGATGCGTTCGGTATTGGATGCGAGCGCGCCGAGTAGCACCCACGGGTCGAGATGCCCGACCGGGTCCGGATAATCGATGCTATTGAGCGGCACGTCCCGAACCCACAGCGCTCGAAAGCCGAGCTTATCGGCGAGTCGCGCGAGCGCGATCTGCTCGTTGAAGTCGACTGCGGTTTGGTTATCGCATGTGATCGGCAATGTGATGCCGATAGAGAGCTTGTCTTGCGCAAACACCGCATTCGCGATGGAAGACGAGGCCAGAGTGTTTTCGCTTGCGGTCATGACACGCATTGCGTCAAGTAGAGGGCTTGACGCCGATGGTATCACTGCATGTGCAAACAATGCCCGGCGCAATGAGGCACGGGCATTGTCGAGCTTTGGGCGCTCAGGCCGAAAGCGCCACGCTGCGTCGCGTGACCAGGGAAACGACATACGTCACGGCGATATTCACGACGAGCGCAATCAGGCCGATATAGACCGGCCATGAAGCTTCACCGACATGCACCGCATAGACCGGCTTGAGTCCTTGCGAGATCGCGAGGCCTGTGCCCAATACGATGCCGATCAGCCAGCCGAGAAAGAGGCCAGGCGTCGTCAGCCGGCGCGTGAACAGCGTGAACACGATCGCCGGGAAAATCTGCAGGATCCAGACGCCGCCCAGCAACTGCAAGTCGATTGCATACTGCGTCGGAAGGAACACGATGAATAGCAACGCGCCGAACTTGACGACGAGCGACACGAGCTTCGCGGTCGATGCTTCGGCAGCGGACGACATGTCGGGCGAAACGAGCGGACGCCACAAGTTGCGCGTGAACAGATTCGCCGCGCCAATCGACATGATCGCCGCCGGTACGAGCGCGCTGATCGCGATGGCCGCAGCCGCGAAGCCCACGAACCACGATGGAAACAGCGCACCGAACAAGGCGGGCACGACATCCGATGCGGACTTCACGCGCACGCCCGCCGCGATCGCCATATAGCCGAGCAGCGCGATCAGACCGAGCAGCAGCGTATAGGCGGGCAGGAAGATGGCGTTCTTGCGCACCGTCGTCGCGGACGATGACGAGAGCACCGCCGTCATCGTATGCGGATACATGAATGCGGCAAGCGCCGAGCCCAGCGCGAGCGAAGCATACGCCGTGAATTGACCCGGCTTGAGGATGATGCCTGTCGGGCCGCCCTTCGCCTTGAAGTATTGATCGGCCGAATCGAACACATGCGCGTACCCGCCGAGCTTCGCTGGAATGAGCCATACCGCAGCGATCACGACGATATAGATCATGATGTCTTTCACGAACGCAATCATGGCGGGGGCGCGCAGCCCGCTCGTATAGGTATAGAGCGCGAGGATCACGAATGCGATGATAAGCGGCAGTTCGCCCGTCACGCCGAGACCCTTGATGACCACTTGCATGCCGACGAGTTGCAGCGCGATATAAGGCATGGTCGCGACGATGCCCGTGATCGCCACCGCTGCGGGGAACCATTTGCCGCCGTATTCACCCTGCACGTAATCGGCGCCCGTGATGTGATTCTTCGCATGAGCGATCTTCCACAACCTGGGCATCACTGCGAATACGAAAGGATAGACAATGATCGTGTAAGGCAGCGCGAAGAAGCCGTACGCACCTACTGAATAGACGAGCGCCGGCACAGCAATCACGGTATAGGCGGTATAGAAATCGCCGCCGACGAGGAACCACGAAATCAACACGCCGAATTGGCGGCCGCCCAGGCCCCATTCGTGGAGCTGCGTGAGATCGCCGCGTTTCCAGCGTGCGGCAAAGAAGCCGACGACGGTCACGAGCGCAAAGAACGCGATGAAGATCGTCATCGCAACTGGATCGACGGGCGTGAGATCGTTCATTTCAGGCCCCTGTACACGATATAAAGCAGGAGCGACGTGAGCGGCACCCAAAGGAACTGATACCAGTAGAAGAACGGAAAACCCGCGAATGAAGGGTGCGTGTCGTTATAGAACGGCAGCCAGAGCAGCGCGACGTAGGGTATCAATAGCGCGACCCAAAGCCATGGGCTGGCGGACGCATCGTTGTTGGATTCCAAAACATCTCTCCTCGTGAATCAGCGCCGAAAGAATGTGCCGCCGCGCGGCCTCGACGTTCATTTTGCTGATACGAGCACGGGCCGCGCTGCTAACGGCTGCGCATTATCCAACTAATTCTGCTTTGTTGCCCGGGCCGTAAAACGAGGGAGAAGCTATCTGCTTTCACGAAAGCACGATCGATGCTTACGAATCAATGACTGACCGGGAATGAGCTCGCTTGCCGACGAGCATCGCGCGCTTTCCGCCGAAGCCCGCGACCTTGCGATAGTCGAATCCGTTGTCGATGAGTGCGCGCTTGACGTGGCCCGAGCTGGTATAGGTTGCGAACGTCGCATCGTCTTTGGCAATGCGCGCCAGCGACGCGAAGATGGCGGGCGTCCACATGTCAGGGTTTCGGGCTGGCGCGAAGCCGTCGAGATAGATGGCGTCCGCTGTGAGGCCGTGATCGGCGAGGCGTGGCAAGAGATCGTCCGCAGCACCGAAAGCGAGTGTCAACGTGACCGCGCCAGGCACGAATGCAAGCCGATGCACGCCGGCCTCGAGCGGCGGCCATGCCGAAGCGAGAGCATCTGCGAGCGGCGCAACAGCGGTGTCGTCGATGATTGCCGCGTGCGCGGCGCGCAAATCGTCCGCGCTGAACGGATGCTTTTCTATCGACACGAATTCCAGTGCAGACGTGCGTTGCGGATCGTCGCGCCATGCCGCCCATGTCGCGAGGAAATTAATACCCATGCCGAAGCCGGTCTCGAGCACGATGAAGCGCCGCTTTACGCGCCAGCGCGCGGGCAGGCCATTGCCATCGAGAAAGACATGGCGCGCCTGCGCGAGCGCGCCCGCTGCGCTGTGATAGATGTCATCGTGGCGCGGCGAGTACGGTGTTCCGTCGTCGCGAAACACGAGCGGTGCGGGAATCAGCGGCTCATCCATCGCTCAGGCATCGGACGACGATTGATTCAATGTAATGCCCAATTCGCTCGCCATTTGCTCGACCATCGCCCGCAATTGTGCGACTTCGTGAGTCAGGCGCTTTTGCTCGGACTTCAGCGCTTCGAATTCGGAAAGCGAATAGGTTTCTGCGCCCTGCGTTTCACGCGAAGGGATATCGCTGACGCTCACTTCGCCGCATAGCAAATGCATCCAGCGGCTCTCGCGCTCGCCGGGCGTGCGTGACAGCTTCACGACACGCGGCGGATCATTTGCGGCGAGTTCATCGAGAAAGCTTTCGACCGATGATATGTCCGCAAACGAATGCAGCCGGGCACTGTTCGCGCGCAGTTCCGCTGCCGTTTGGGGTCCGCGCAAAAACAGGGTTGCAAGCAGCGCAACCGACTGGCTGGGCACGCCGAGCACGCGGTTCACGTTGTGTTCGAAGCGCGGCACCCGGCTGCTGCTTCCCTCGAAAACGAGGCTCAGACGCTTCAAGCCATCGATGGTCGTCAGCACTTCGTCCTCGCTCACGTTCATCACGGGCGAGCGCGCGGTCTTTTGATTGCACCCCGATGTCAGGGAATTTAATGAAAGAGGATAGGTGTCCGGCACTGTATGCTGTTTCTCGACAAGGACGCCGAGCACGCGCGCTTCGAGAGGTGTGAGTTCGCGTAGCGTGGGACGGGGAGCGGCTTCGGAAGGGGTGTTCATAGGTGTAGTTGACGTGCGATAAGACGCTTATGATACCGGCGCAGCGCAAGGTTTTCGTCTTTCCGCGCACCGTCATGCAGCATGAAGATCAACCTCTGCTCGTGCAGGGTTCGTTCACAAAGCGCTTTTTTGGTGCACGCTCTCGGGAATCCGACATCCGGACGTGCCTTATTCATGGAGGTGAACCGCTCAGACCATTGGCATTGAAGTTGCTTTTTCTCATTCGGCACTGGGCTGCCCGCGCAATCGATGCTCCGCAGGGATCAAAGAGCATCGCGCTACGAGGTCGCCTATCGACGTAATCCATGGCATCGGATGCGCCGCGTCTTTCGGGCTCTTCAAGCGTTTCGCGAGTGCAACCAGAATAACGAGCCAAGGGAACCGCCACCCCGGCATGCACTTCATTTGGAAGACCGGTTATGACGCAAGCATTCTTCAACGAAATGTTCGAGCGCAGCGATCTGGAGGCGCGCGGCGTGCCGGCGGCGGCATTTCGCGGCGTAGGCGATCCACGCACGCACTACCGCGATTTCCTTGCCTGGCTCTCCGCGCAAAGCGAGCAGCAGATCGAGATCAAGCGCGCGGAAGCGGATCTCAACTTCAGACGTGTCGGCATTACCTTCGCGGTCTATGGAACGAGCGATTTGCCGGGCATCATTCCGGAGCGCACGATTCCCTTCGATGTCATTCCGCGTATCTTTCCCGCCGACGAATGGCGCGCGCTGGAGCGCGGACTGCGGCAGCGCGTGAATGCGCTCAACCGCTTCATCCACGATATCTATCACGAGCAGGACATCATCCGCGCGGGCATCATTCCCGAGGCGCAGATACTCGGCAACGCGCAATACCGTCCCGAGATGCGCGGCGTCGATGTCGCACGCGATATCTATGCGCATATCGCGGGTATCGATATCGTGCGAGCGGGACAGGGCGAGTTCTACGTGCTCGAAGATAACTTGCGCGTTCCATCCGGCGTCTCTTACATGCTGGAAAACCGCAAGATGATGATGCGGCTCTTTCCCGATCTTTTCGCGCGCAATCGCGTTGCGCCGGTTGCGCATTACCCGGACTTGCTGCTCGACACCTTGCGCGCGGCCGCGCCGGCTGCCGCCGAGAATCCGACCATCGTCGTCATGACGCCGGGAATGTATAACTCGGCTTATTTCGAGCACGCGTTTCTCGCGCAGCAGATGGGCGTCGAGCTGGTCGAAGGACAGGATCTCTTCGTCGACAACGACTATCTGTACATGCGTACTACGCAGGGGCCGCAGCGCGTCGATGTGATCTACCGCCGCGTCGACGATGACTTTCTTGATCCGCTCGTGTTCCGGCCGGATTCGACGCTCGGCGTGCCGGGATTGATCGGCGCATATCGCGCGGGGAATGTCTCGCTGTGCAATGCGGTCGGCACCGGCATAGCGGACGATAAATCGATCTATCCCTACGTACCGGACATGGTGCGTTTCTATCTCGGCGAAGAGCCGATTCTGAACAACGTCCCGACGTGGATGTGCCGAAAGCCCGACGATCTCGCCTACGTGCTCGATCATCTGCCCGAGCTCGTCGTGAAGGAAACGCATGGCGCGGGCGGTTATGGAATGCTTGTCGGGCCTGCGTCGAGCGCGGCGCAGATCGCGGAGTTTCGCGCGGTGCTAGAAGCCCATCCGGAGAAATACATCGCGCAGCCGACCCTTGCGCTTTCCACATGTCCGACGTATGTCGAGGCGGGCATCGCGCCGCGACATATCGACTTGCGTCCCTTCGTACTGTCGGGTACTGACGTGCGCATGGTCCCGGGCGGGCTGACGCGGGTCGCGTTGCGAGAAGGCTCGCTCGTCGTCAATTCATCGCAAGGCGGCGGCACGAAGGATACGTGGGTATTGGAACGCTGAGGAGACGCTGAGGAAAAGTCCTGAAGAAAGCACTGCGTCACTCAAGACAACGACAAACAACCGGGAACACCCATGCTGAGCCGTACCGCGGATCATCTCTTCTGGATGGCGCGCTATACCGAACGCGCCGAAAACACTGCCCGGATGCTCGATGCGAACTATCAGCTCTCGCTCTTGCCGCAGTCCGATGAATATGCGGAACTTGGCTGGCGCGCGATGCTGTCGATATCGGAACTGAGCGGCATCTATTCGGCCGCGCACCACGGCATGAAAAGCCGCGACGTGATCGACTTCATGGCGCGCGATTTATCGAACCCGTCGTCGATCGTCAGTTGTTTGCGCGCCGCGCGTGAGAATGCGCGAGCCGTGCGCAGCTCCACCAATAGCGAGTTATGGGAATCGCTCAATACGACGTGGCTCGACTGTCAGCGCATGCTTGCCGACGGCATTCTCGAACGCGAGCCTTATACGTTTTTCGAGTGGGTAAAGTTTCGCTCGCACCTTTCGCGCGGCGTGCAGCTCGGCACACTCGTCAAGGACGACGCATTCTATTTCATGCGTCTCGGGACTTTCATCGAACGAGCGGACAATACGGCGCGCATTCTCGACGTCAAGTTCGAAATGATGGAACAACGCGCCGACACTTCAGCACAACCGTTCGATTATCACCATTGGGTGGCGGTGCTCGGTTCGGTGTCAGGCTTCGAGGTATATCGCCGGGTCTATCGCGATGTCATTACGCCTGAACGCGTGGCGGGACTCCTGATTCTCTATCGCGACTGGCCGCGTTCGCTTGCGGCGAGCATCGCGGAAGTGGAGCAGCTAATCGGACAGGTGACGAAAGGGCGCGATACGGAAGCGACGCGGCTCGCGGCGCAACTGAGCGCGGAACTGAAGAACGGGCGGATCGGCGACATTCTTAAAGGCGGCTTGCATGCCTATCTCGTCGATTTTCTCGCACGCGTGAATGATCTCGCGGGTCGCGTAAGCCGCGAGTTTTTGTTGCCGATCGCGCAGGAGCCGCCCGCGCAAACGCAGTCTCAAACGCAGACGCAGTCACAAGGTCAGACGCAGTCGCAAGGCAAAGAATGAGCGCGGGTTATCAGCGCTTGGCCGACGCCGCCGCGACGACGCGATGCACAAAGCGCAGTTTGTCGATGACGGCCGGCGCAAGCGTAAAGGGATAACCGTCGGGCATGCCAAGGCTGCGATTCAAACTGTTCAGGACATAAGTGAGCGGAAACCATCGTTTCATCAGGTTATCGAACGTCGTTTCCTCGACCGGCGTCTGGTCGGTGAGCGTCGGCTCGTGCGGGCTGTCGGGCACGAGCACGAGGCCGCACGATACTGCGGTGTCGAGCGTATCGACGATATGCAGGTAATGCGCCCATGTTTCGGCCCAGTCTTCCCACGGATGCATCGTGGCATAGGCGCTGATGAAGTTGTCTTCCCACTGAGCGGGCGGGCCTTCCTTGTAATGACGATCGAGCGCGGCGGCGTAGTCGGCTTGCTCGTCGCCGAATGCGGTGCGAAACGGCGCAATGCGCGCGGTGTCGGCGATCAGGCGATCGAAGAAATAGTGCCCGGACTCATGACGGAAATGACCGAGCAAGGTGCGATACGGCTCGTGAAGCGCGGAGCGCGTTTTCTCTCGATGAGCGTCGTCGGCTTCGGCGATGTTGAGCGTGATGATGCCGTTGTTATGACCGGTCATTACGCCGTGGCCTTGCGCATCGCCTTCGAGGAACTGGAATTCGAGGCCGCGTTCAGGGTCTTCCTGACGCGACTTCACAGACAGGCCCAGTTCCGAGAAGGTGTAAAGCAGGCGGCGCTTGGCGGCTTCGATGCGATACCAGTAGACGCGGTTCTCCGGCGTCGAGAGATTGGGAATGGTGCTCGTCAGCTGGCACGAACAGCAGAGTGCCTCGGGCGTATCCGGGGCGGGTGCGGGAACGACCCAGTTGCAGACGTTTTCCACCGCGTAGTTATGGCACGGCCGATAGAAGAGATCTTTCGCAAGCGGATGCAGGCTGCGCCAGCGGCCGTCGTCGGTTTCCTCGAACGCGCTGATCTGATTGATCTCGGGCACGTAGCCGAGCCGCGCGTCACAGTTTTCGCAATGCGTGTTTTCGAAAAAAACGAGTTGATTGCAACGGTTGCAGTGAAAGGTCTTCATCGTGTGGCCGGTGGAAGTGTTATCGCGCGATGTGCTGTGCGCGTTGTTGGCGGTGTAGACGCAAACATCATGCCGCGAAAAGGCCGTTTTTCCATGACAAGCAGAAACCGCATTGCAGCGCGCGTTGCGTGCACGGCGTCAATTTAATAAAGGAGTCCGGCGTGTCCATTCGTGTCGCATTGAACCATGTCACGCATTACCGATATGACCGGCTCGTCGGTCTTTCGCCGCAAGTCGTGCGACTGCGGCCGGCGCCGCATTGCCGCACGCCGATCGTGTCGTATTCGATGCGCGTCGAGCCCGAGGATCATTTCATCAACTGGCAGCAGGATGCCTTTGCGAACTATCAGGCGCGCCTTGTTTTCCCGGAGAAAACGCGCGAATTCAAGGTGACGGTCGATCTCGTTGCCGAAATGGCCGTGTACAACCCGTTCGATTTCTTTCTCGAACCCGCCGCCGAAAAATTTCCATTCGCGTACGCGCCTGAATTGCTGCACGATCTAGCGCCCTACATGGTCAAGCGCGAGCCGACTCCGCGCTTCGCGGCATTCGTCGAAAGTATCGATCGTTCGCCGCGCGCCACGATCGATTTCCTCGTCGAGCTCAATCAGCGGCTTTCGCATGAGATTCGTTATCTGATCCGCATGGAGCCGGGGGTGCAGACGCCGGAGGAAACGCTCGAAAGCGCGGCCGGCTCGTGCCGCGATTCCGGGTGGCTGCTCGTCGAAACTCTGCGTCATCTGGGCCTCGCCGCGCGTTTCGTGTCGGGTTATCTGCTGCAACTCGCGCCCGATACGAAATCGCTCGATGGCCCGAGCGGAACTGAAGTCGATTTCACCGATCTGCATGCGTGGTGCGAAGTGTTTTTGCCCGGTGCGGGCTGGATCGGTTTCGATCCGACGTCCGGCCTGCTTGCGGGCGAAGGACATATTCCCGTCGCGTGCACACCGGAGCCGAGCAGCGCGGCGCCTGTTTCCGGCGCGGTGGACGAATGCGAAGTCGAATTCGTTCATTCGATGTCGATCGAACGCGTGCTCGAAACGCCGCGCGTCACGAAGCCGTATAGCGAGGAAGACTGGAGCGCGGTGCTGCGTATGGGCGAGCAGGTGGATGCGCAATTGAATGCATCGGACGTGCGCCTCACGATGGGGGGCGAGCCCACTTACGTCTCGGTGCGCGACCGCGACGAGCCGGAATGGAACACCGACGCGCTCGGACCGACGAAGCGCGCCTACGCTGTTTCGCTGATGGACAAGCTGCGCGCGCAGTATGGCGCGCGTGGCTTCCTGCACATCGGACAGGGCAAGTGGTATCCGGGCGAGCAGTTGCCGCGCTGGGCGCTGTCGCTGTTCTGGCGGGCGGACGGCGAACCGTGCTGGCACGATCCGGCGCTCTTCGCGGATGAACGGCAGGCTGCGTCGTACACGTCGGATGACGCCGCGCGATTCATTCGCCATCTCGCGGGCAAGCTTTCTTTGGATTCAAAATACATTCAACCGGGGTACGAGGACACGTGGTACTACCTGTGGCGCGAGCGGCGTTTGCCGGTCAACGTCGATCCGTTCGACTCGCGCCTCGGCGACGAACTGGAACGTGCCCGCCTGCGTCGTGTGTTCGATGCGGGTCTGCCGTCTGTCACGGGCTACGCATTGCCGATCGCGCGTGAGGACGGCGGCGGCATGCAGCCGGGACGCTGGATAAGCGGGCCGTGGTTCTTCCGCGACGAGCGCATGTTCTTGGTTCCGGGCGATTCACCCATGGGATACCGCGTGCCGCTCGACTCGCTGCCGTGGGTTTCCGAAGGCGATTATCCGTGGCAGCACGCGCACGATCCGTTCGCGCCGTCCACGCCATTGCGTACGGCGACTGAATTACGCATGCAATATGCGGATCTGGATAATGAATCGCGCACGCAAAATGCCAGTGCGGACGTGACGGGGCACGCCGGCGCACCGGGTCAATCGCGGGAGCGCAAGCCTCAGCGCGGCGAGTCGGCCGGCTGGATCGCACGCATCGCGCTGTGCGTGGAAGCGCGCGATCCTGCGCGGGCGGCCGGTCCCAAGGCGGAGGCCGACGCACTCGAGAAGCTCGGCAACGGCAACAAGCTCATGCATGTCTTCATGCCGCCGCTCACCTCGCTCGATGACTATCTCGATCTTCTGTCTGCCGTCGAAGCAACCGCCTCCGATCTCAAGATTCCGGTGATCGTCGAAGGCTATCCTCCGCCGCGCGATGCGCGCCTGAAGATGTTGCAGGTGACGCCCGACCCGGGCGTGATCGAAGTGAACATTCATCCGGCGGCCAACTGGAACGATCTCGTCGAGCACACGGAGTTCCTGTACAACGCGGCCCACGAGTCGTATCTGAGCCCGGAAAAGTTCATGCTCGACGGCCGTCACACCGGCACAGGTGGCGGCAATCACTTCGTGCTCGGTGGCGCGACGCCCGCCGACAGTCCTTTCCTGCGCCGCCCCGATCTTCTCGCGAGCCTGATCCGGTATTGGCACAACCACCCATCGTTGTCGATGTTGTTCTCCGGCATGTTCATTGGCCCGACGAGTCAGGCGCCTCGTGTCGATGAAGCGCGCAACGATCAGGTGTATGAACTGGAGATCGCGTTCTACGAATTGCAGCGTCAACTCGATCTGCTCGGCGGCCGTGACAGTGCGACCGTGCCGCCCTGGCTCATCGACCGCATCCTGCGAAACATCCTGATCGATGTGACGGGTAATACACATCGCGCGGAGTTCTGCATCGACAAGCTGTATTCGCCCGATGGCCCGACCGGGCGGCTCGGCTTGCTGGAACTGCGCGGCTTCGAGATGCCGCCTCACGCGCGCATGAGTCTCGTGCAGCAACTGCTGTTGCGCGCACTCGTCGCGCGATTCTGGAACACGCCGTATACCGCGCGGCTCACGCGCTGGGGCACGGAACTGCATGATCGCTTCATGCTCGGCACCTTCGTGCAGATGGACTTCGATGACGTGCTCGCCGAACTGCGCGAATCAGGCTTCGCATTCGAGCAAAGCTGGTTCGCACCGCACTTCGAGTTTCGCTTCCCGCTCGTCGGCGCATACGATACGAACGGCATCGCGCTCACGATTCGCAATGCGCTCGAACCGTGGCATGTGATGGGCGAAGAGGGCGCGATCGGCGGCACGGTGCGTTTCGTGGATTCGTCCGTCGAACGACTCGAAGTGCGCGTGCTCGGCCTCAATGGCAATCGACACGTCGTGTCTGTGAACGGACAAGCATTGCCGCTGCAACCGACGGGACGCGTAAGCGAATACGTCGCGGGCGTGCGCTTTCGCGCGTGGTCACAGGCGGCATCGCTGCATCCGACGATCGACGTGCATGCGCCGCTCACCTTCGATATCGTCGATACATGGACGGGACGCGCCATCGGCGGGTGCCAGTATCATGTCGCGCATCCGGGCGGGCGTAACTATCAGACCTTCCCCGTCAACGCTTATGAAGCGGAAAGCCGCAGGCGCTCACGCTTCTTCGCAACCGGTCATACGCCCGGCGCAATGCACGTCGAAGCCCGCGAACGCAGCCTCGAGTTTCCGTTCACACTCGACCTGCGCTATCGTTGAAAATGCAATCATCGTTCGAATAAAGAGCAGAGACGACATTGGCCTATCAATCGACCTTGCCCTTCGACATCGCCGCGGCACGCATCGATGCGCTGGCGTTGCTGCGCACGTTGCCTGCGCGAGAAGGGCATTGGGACGAACTGCGCGATGCGGCGGGCCAGTTGCGCGAGCCGTGGCGGCACTTCTTCGAATTGCTCGGCGAGCAGGGCATCGCGCGGCTCGACGATGGTGTCGATGCCGTTGCACAGCAAGTGCGCGACAACGACATCACGTACAACGTTTATGCCGATAACGGCAAGCCGCGCGCGTGGTCGCTCGATCTCCTGCCGCTCATCATCGATGAAAAAGAGTGGGCGGTAATCGAACGCGGCGTCGCGCAGCGCGCACGGCTGATGGAAGCGATCGTCGCCGATGTCTACGGCCCGCAGACGCTGCTGCAACGGGGGCTCTTGCCGAGCGCGCTCGTGTTCGGACATCCCGGCTATTTGCGCGCGGTGAAGGGCTTCGTGCCGCCCCTCGGCCGCTTTCTGCAGATCGTCGCGGTGGATCTCGCTCGCGCGCCATCGGGCGCGTGGACCGTGATTGCGCATCGGACGGAAGTGCCGTCGGGCCTCGGCTATGCGCTGGAAAACAGACTTATCGTCGCGAGCCTGTTTGCCGATCCGTTTCGTGCGATGCGCGTGAGCCGTCTCGCCGAGACCTATGCGCAACTCATCGCGACCATCGCGCAGGCCGCGCGCGCGACGATGCGCGATGACGAAGACGGCCGCAGCGATGCATCGAACGATGCGCCGCATATCGCGTTGCTGAGTCCTGGCCCGTTCAGCGAAACGTACTTCGAGCATATATTTCTTGCGCGGTATCTCGGCGTGACGCTCGTCGAAGGAAAGGATCTCACCGTTCGTCATGACAAGCTCTATCTCAAGACACTCGCCGGCTTGTCGCGCGTGCATGCGGTGGTGCGGCGCCTGGACGATGCGTTCTGCGATCCCGTTGAATTGCGCGCGGACTCGACGATAGGCGTGCCGGGTCTCTTGCAGGTGATGCGCGCGGGCAACGTGATGGTGTCGAACATGCCGGGCGCGGGCTTCACGGAATCGCCTGCGCTCAATGCATTTCTGCCCGGCATAGCGAAAGCGTTGCTGGACGAAAGACTCGAGTTGCCGACCGTGCCGACATGGTGGTGCGGCGAGGAAGCCGCGCGCCGCGAAGTCTTCGAGCGCGTCGACAGCGCCCTCATTGCGCCGACATGGCCGGGCGCGCAGGCCGATCACGCACCGGGCATCGATGCTGGCGTGCAGGACATCGCGGCATGGCGCGAGCGCATCGAACGTGCGCCGGATGTCTTCACGGTGCAGGAGAATCTGCCGTTTTCCACCGCGCCGCGCTTTCATGACGGCGCGATCGGATCGCGTCCCTGCGTGCTGCGCGCCTATGCAATCGCCAACATCGACGGAAGCTGGAGCGTGATGCCCGGTGGCTTCACGCGGCTCGCGGCCGACAAGCGCGCGACGGTGTCCATGCAGTTCGGCGGCAGCAGTGTCGATACATGGGTGATGTCGAGTCAGCCGGGCGGCACGGTATCGTTGCGTCCCACGCCGATGAAGCCGGGCGATTTGCGCAAGCATCGCATCGTATCGAGCCGCGCCGCGGAGAATCTGTTTTGGGCGGGGCGTTATGGCGAGCGCGCTGAAAACAACGTGCGCTTGTGTCGTCTTTTGCTCGGGATGCTCGATGGCAGTGTCGCCGAAGAACTCTTTCCGACGCTCGCGGAACTCGCATCGGAATGCGGGCTGATTCCATCGGGCGATACGCTCGCGCGCAGCACGCCGCAAGCGTTCGAACGCGTGCTCGTTGCAGGGCTGCCGGAATCGGGCAGGGCGACGAGCATCGGCAGCAATCTCGCGGATCAGGCGCGCGCATGCGGCGAGATACGCGACCGGCTTTCGACGGATCACTGGCGCACGATTCTCGCATCACGCAATGACTTTCGCGATGCGCTCGCGCGCCTCGTGTTCAGCGATAGCGCTGACGAAAGCGCCGTGCGCATCGGTCGCGACTACGATCGTTTGATGCTCGCGAACGCGCTCGAACATCTTGCAACGCAACTCTGCGCGATCAGCGGCGCGCAGGGCGATCGCATGACGCGCGATGAAGCATGGCGGCTCCTCTTCATTGGACGGCACATCGAGCGCGTCTCGACGATGGCGACGATTCTGCGCGTGGTCGCCGAGCGCGGGACGCTCGCATCGCCCGCTGGCTTCGATCTGCTCTTGCAGTTCTTCGACAGCACGCTCACGTATCGTTCGCTCTATCCGGGCAGGCTCGAAGTGCCGGCGCTCATCGATTTGATCGTAGTCGATCAGACCAATCCGCGCGGGCTCTATGGCGTTTATGCACGCCTGCGCACGAAGCTCGACGAGATCGCGGCCGCTGCCGGCGGTGCACGCCGCGCACAAGCGACGCGTTTCGCGGACCTGCTCGTTCACGCCGATGCATTGCCGGATCTCGCCGCGCTGTGCGGCACGAATGAGAACGGCCGTCATGATGCGTTGATCGCGCTGTGCGACAGACTCGTCGCGTCGGTTTTCGCGGCATCGAATGAAGTCAGTGCCCGCTACTTCAGTCATGCGAACACGCTTTGCGCACAGGTGTCGTCATGACGCTCGGCATGAACGATACCGTGCTCGCGGTGACGCATCGGACGACATATCGCTATTCGACGCCGGTTGAAATCGCGCAGCATCTCGCGACCATTCGTCCGTTGCATTGCCCGTGGCAGCAGGTTATCTCGCATACGGAGCGCATCGAGCCGGTGCCGTCTTATGTGCATAGCCGCGTCGATGCATTCGGCAATGACGTGCTGTACTTCTCGCTCGACGCGTCGCACGAACGTCTTTCGATGACGAGCGAAACCACGGTGCGGCTCACGCCACGGTGGAATGCGCTCGATGCAGACGCCACGCCGCCGTGGGAAGACGTCGCCGAGCGGCTGCGCTATCGTGCCGGTGAGTCGTTTTATCCGGAAAGCGAGTTTTGTTATGCGTCGCCCAATATCTCGCTCGATCATGAATTGCGCGCTTATGCGCAAGCGAGTTTCGATGCGGGCACGCCGCTCGTTGCGGGCGCTATCGATCTGATGCATCGCATTCACGAGGATTTCGACTACAAGCCCTCGGCCACTGCGTTCGATACGCCCGCATCGCGCGCGTTCGAATTGCGGCATGGCGTGTGCCAGGACTTCTCGCAAGTGATGATCGGCTGTCTGCGCGCGCTCGGGTTGCCGGCGCGCTATGTGAGCGGATATTTGCGCAACGATCCGCCGCCGGGGCATCCGCGTCTCATCGGCGCGGATGCGTCGCATGCGTGGGTGTCGGTGCATTGTCCGCAAAGCGGATGGATCGATCTCGATCCGACCAATGACGTGCTGGCGGACCTCGATCACGTCACGCTTGCGACGGGGCGCGATTATAGCGATGTGTCGTTATTGCGCGGGATGATTCTCGGCGGCGGTGCGCATCATGTGGATGTGGCGGTAAATGTGCTGGCATTATGAGATGCACGTGTCTTGCTCTGGAAGCCTGCGGCTAAAATCGAACGGATTGACTTGATTGAAGCTAGTGGAGAGCACGATGGATCTTGCTGTTTTAGTGTACGTCGACAACCACCCAACGATGCTCGAAGAGTTGGCGGTTTCAAGGATGAAGTGCAACAGCGGGTTTAGTGTTTAGAGTCGTGAGGCTGGCTTGCTGATGCAAGGGTCGCAGCAAAGACCTCGAATGGTGAATGAAAGGCGTGAGTCGCGCGTGGCCTGCTGTTCAGACTGTCGGCAATTGCATCGAGTTCGTCCTGACTGTAGACCGAGAGGTCCGTGCCTTTGGGCAGATACTGGCGCAGCAGCCCGTTGGTGTTCTCACAGGTGCCGCGTTGCCAGGGACTGTGCGGGTCGCAGAAGTACACGTTCACGCCGGTTGAGGCGGTCAGTTCCTTATGCCGCGACATTTCTTTGCCCTGGTCGTAGGTAAAGCTCTGCCGCAGTGGCGCGACAATCGAATTGAGTTTGGCAGAGAAGCCCGCCAGCGCGGACGCGGCGGTGGCATCTTCCATCCTGGCAAGCAGCACCAGGCGGCTGGTCCGTTCGACCAGAACGCCGACTGCGGACTGGTTGCCGGCACCTTTGATGAGATCGCCTTCCCAGTGTCCAGGCAGCAGTCGGTCTTCGATTTCAG
>NZ_JALQDT010000066.1:0-110058 GCF_023631085.1 Caballeronia sp. INML1
GTTGCTTGTACTGGGTTCTTTCGTTCATCGCAACACCTTATATGAGACAGGTGTTGCACTTCAGATTTGAGGCCGCCGTTCGATTGGCTTTATAAGAGCCTGATTTATTCGGGTGTAATTTCGCGCAGCGGAATAATCGCGGTGTGCAATCCAGACATCGCAAATGCGTTGCCAGACGACGATCGCATCACGATCATTCCCAGCGTGCCCTATGCGCAACGCCATTCCGAATGGAGCGGCTACAAGTTCATCAATTCCGTCGCGAACCTGATCGAGCAACCCGTGCTCGATGCGTGCAAGCGTTTCGAATTCGTCCTCAAGACCGATTGCGATACATTCGTCACGCCCGCCTTGCGCGACTTCCGTCCATCGGGACTGTGCGCGGGCGTGGGCGGCTATGCGTACCAGGATGACGTGCGTGTGAAGTTATCGGAAGTGAGCGCGCGATGGGGTTATCCGCATTCTGGAATGCATAACGTCGGTGCGTCGGTGCTCGGTTCGGCGCAGTGCGTGACGAACTTTCTCATCGCGCAGATGCAAGCATGCAATCGCTTGTGGCGCGAAGAGTTTAGCGAGTACGAGGGCGTGTGGCCCGGATGGTGCAAGCAGGTGGTCACAATGTACGCGGGCGAGCTCGCGCTTCGCAGCACGTATCCGCAACGTTGCTCTCTCGGGCTGCTGGACGCGTTCCCTACGTCTGACAGAAAGCTGTCGAGCGACGTATTGCATGTCCATGCGTGGCAGACAGATAGCTACTGGTCCAAACACATTTATCGCGCGGGTGGGTATGCGCATATCGAGCGCGACAGCATCGACCGCGCGACGCTCGGCGGCTATTGTCACTGGCTCGCGGAAGCAAGCATCGACGAAATCAGGCGCGCGGCACAGTAATACATCGCGTTGTTCTGTCAGGGTCGTCAAAGCACGCGATGCCAACCTGAGGTAATGTCTAGCGTTTCGTCGCCATGCGCAAGCATTCGCGCATGCCTTTCGGTTTGCAAGGAGATTCGCACGATGGATTACGTGAAACTGGGTTCGACCGGCCTCGACGTATCGCGGCTTTGTCTTGGTTGCATGACTTACGGCGTGCCCGATCGCGGGACGCATCCGTGGACGCTGGACGAGGAAAAGAGTCGCCCGCTCATCAAGCAGGCGCTTGAAGCGGGTATCAATTTCTTCGATACGGCCAACGTCTATTCGGACGGCACGTCTGAAGAAATCGTCGGACGCGCGCTGCGCGACTTCACGAAACGCGATGACATCGTAATTGCGACGAAAGTCTTCAATCGCATGCGTCCCGGTCCGAATGGCGCGGGGCTCTCACGCAAGGCGATCTTCAACGAGATCGATAACAGCCTGAAGCGCCTGGGCACCGATTACGTCGATCTCTATCAGATCCATCGCTGGGATTACGGCACGCCCATCGAGGAGACGCTCGAAGCGCTGCATGACGTCGTGAAGGCGGGCAAGGCGCGTTATATCGGCGCGTCATCGATGTATGCGTGGCAGTTCAGCAAGGCGCTCTACACATCGCGCGCGAACGGCTGGGTCGAGTTCAAGACGATGCAGAATCATTTGAATCTGCTGTATCGCGAGGAAGAACGGGAGATGGTGCCGCTTTGCAAGGACCAGGGTATCGGCATGCTGCCGTGGAGTCCGCTGGCACGCGGACGTCTTACGCGCGACTGGGACGCGACGAGCGAGCGGCAGGAGTCGGATGCATTCGGCAGCACGCTCTATCGCACGGACGATGCGGATCGCGCGGTGGTCGAAGCCGTGGCGGCCGTGGCGAAGGCGCGCGGCGTGCCGCGTGCGCAAGTGGCGCTGGCGTGGGTCGCACAGAAGGCGCCGGTGACGGCGCCGATCATCGGCGCATCGAAGCCGAATCATGTGAGCGATGCGGTCGCGGCGTTGACACTGAATCTCACGGCGGACGAGATTGCGCAACTCGAAGCGCCGTATGTGCCGCATGCGGTCGCGGGCTTCAAATGATGCAGCGATGAAGGACCCTCAGCGCGCGGCTTACAACTGCGATTCGATAGGCAGGATCCCCAGCATCCAGATGCCCGCGCGCTTGAACGCAGACACGCCCGGCTCGCTGTCGAGCTCGGTCGTGTTGCCATTGGCGTCGGTGTCGATCCACACCATGCGCGTGCCGCCGTTGCCGTCATCGTGCAACTCGACACGCCACGCGATGCGATCGATATTCGTGCCGATTCCATCCGCCACTTGCGCGGCCGCTTCCGCGCTTTCGCAATAGACGCCGATTTCCGTGTTCAGCTCCACGGAACGCGGATCGAGATTCATCGAGCCGATAAAAATGCGCGTGCGATCGAACACATATGTCTTCGCATGCAGCGACGCTTTCGACGATCCGAACGTGGACTTCTTCGCGCTTCTGTCGCTTTCGGCCGATGCGACGGGCTTCAACTCGTAGAGCCGCACGCCCGCTTCGAGCATGTCCTTGCGATAACGCTGATAGCCCGCATGCACCGCGGCGACATCGGTGGCGGCGAGGGAATTCGTCAGCACGGTGACGCGCACGCCGCGCGATGTCATCGAACGCAGCCATCGCACGCCTTCCTCGCGCGGCACGAAATAGGGCGACACGATCAGCATGTCCTTGTCGGGAGCGAGATTCAATGCCTTGAATTGCGACATTAAATGGCCTTCCGTGTCGCCGGGCGCACGCGTGATCTTCGCGGGATCGTCGTAGAGCAACGTCGCCTTGCCCCACGAAAATTCGGTGTCGCGCCGCTGGATCACGCTCGCGAGACGTTCACGGACTTGCGCCACATAAGGTGAATGCTCTTCCGACAGAAGATAAGCATCGAGCTTCGCGCGATAACCCGCAAGCGCGTCAGGGTCGGCGTGACGTCGCATCAGGTTATCGATCGGATAGGCCGCATCCGAGTTCCAGTACAGATCGAACGCACTCGATACCTCGCGCACGACAGGCCCGTGCACCAGCACATCGAGATCGCCAAAGGCGACCGTGCTCGATGCGCCGAAGTACTCGTCGCCGATATTGCGGCCGCCGAGAATCGCGGCCTGGTTATCCGCGATGAGCGCCTTGTTATGCATGCGACGATTCACGCGAAAGAACTCGGCCGCGGACCCGAGCTTCTTGAAGGTGCGATTCGCCACCGGATTGAAAAGGCGCACCTGCACGTTAGGATGCGATGCGAGCGCGAGCAGGAACTGATCGTCGGCATTGGTGCCGAGGTCGTCGAGCAAAAGGCGCACCCGCACGCCGCGATCGGCGGCACGCATGATCGACGCGGCCATTTCGCGGCCCGTCAGATCGTCGTGCCAGATGTAGTACTGGAGATCGAGCGTGCGATCGGCGGTCTCGCTGAGGATCACGCGCGCGATGAGCGCATCCGTGCCATCGGATAACAAGTGAAACGCATTGTCGCCGGGATGCGCAGCCTCGCTCGCCGCGAAGGCCGTGCCGAGCCGCGTGTTGGCAGTGTCGGTGAGGGCGTGCGTCTGCACGCGTCCGGTTTGAGGCGGAAGGCTCGCGCAGGCCGTCATCAACAGCGTCAATGCAATGGCGAACCATGAACGAAGTTTCATCGCTTGACCCTTGGTTAGACCGTGCTTTTTTCCCGCCGCGCCGCTTCGGTCAGACGCGCGCGCACGAAGCTGACATGCTCGCGCAGGACATAGAGTGCATCGGCATAGGCGAGCGGCAACCTGAGCGTATCGAGCGATTCCTCGATGTAATCGAGCTCGACGAGCAGCGCGCGACGCTCGTCTTCGTTGTTGACGCGCATCGCGCCGCGCTCCACTGCGATTAACGCGCCGTAGTAACGATAGATGCGCGAGCGCACGCGCCAGCGATACAGTGCGGGCACGAGCCGCAGCGCGGGAAAGATCAGCACGGCGGCGGGCAGCAACAGCACGAGCGCGCGATCCGCGAGATTCGCGAGCCAGAACGGCAGCGTCCGATACAGGAAGCTCTTGCCGGAGCGGTAATAGCGGCTGGCATCCTCGCTGATGGGAAACTCGTGCGCGACAGGACTCGGAAACTGACCTGTGCGCTGCAGCAAGCCAGCCGTACCGTGCACTTCCTGCGCCGCTTCGATGAGCAGGTCGGACAGCGCCGGATGCAGGGTCGGCCGCGCAATCAGCTCGACCGTCGGACTGATCAGATGCACGGCCTGCGGCGGGATGCGCCGGCCGAGATCGAGTACGCCGGGCGGCAGTTCGATTTCGTCGAGATAAGGGAAAAGGCGCGTATAGGCGCGTGCTTCGTTGAAGTCCATCACAGAGATGCCGGGCACGCGCAAGAGGCGCAGCATCAGGCCGCGCGTCGCGGAGTCGCCGGAGAGAAAGACCGCGTCGGCTTCGTTGCTGACGAGTTGCGTGGCGGCTTGCAGCCCGTCCGTCGGCAGAAGCTGCGTGGTGCCGCCCGGATAGATGCCGTTGGCCTCCAGTAGCTTCAGTGAAAGCATGCGTGTGCCGCTGCCTTCACGGCCGATCGCGATGCGCTTGCCCTCCAGTTGCGACAGCAGCGTGAGCCCCTTGCCGCGATAGAAGACGACGAGCGGCACATACGACACGCTGCCGAGCGACATCAGCGTCGACGCTTCTTCCTTCGTTGCAATGCCGCCCTGCACGAGCGCAAGATCGACGTGCTGCTTCGGATCGAGCAGTCGTTCGAGGTTCTGCACGGAGCCGTCCGAGGGCAGCACTTTCAGCGTGATGCCGCTGCGCGCGAGCAGCTTCGCATATTCCTGCGAGATGACGTAGAACGAGCTGTCGGGCTGGCCCGCGCTCATCGTGATGGTTTTCGGCGGCGCGGGATCGACGAGCCAGTAGACAAGCGCGACGATGGTCGCAATGACCAGCACGACGGGACCGGCGGTCCAGGTGATGTCGTGCAGCACGCCTTTCGCATGATCTCGAGGCAGATGCGGGCGTTTCATGCGATGTCTCGTCGTGAGCGTACGGTGGCGACTGCTTGCGTGCCGTGAAAGACATCGAGCACGTCGTGCCTGTGTCGAAAGCGGCGTTGATCCGCAGTGTAACGCGAGGCGCGCGCAAAACGAGAAGGCCGGCGCGCATGCGGCCGGCCTTTAGATGTTGCTGTCCTTGTTATGCCCAGTGCGCGGGAATCCAGAATCTGCCGACCCAGTGGCCCGGGATCAGAACCGCGCGGTGCGGCACGACATAAACGGTCTTCGCGGGCGGCGGCGGTGCGATATACACGGTCTTGACCGGAGCCGGAGCCGGCGCGACATACACAGTCTTTGCCGGCGGCGGTGCGACGACGACGGTCTTGGCCGGCGGCGGGGGCGGCGTCACCACGACCGTCGACGAAGCCGGGGGAGGTGCGACCACCACGGTCGTCGAAGGCGGCGGGGGCGGCGGCACGATCACGGGCGCGGCAACGACTGTGGTTCCGGTGACGACCGGCGCCGTCGCCACCACCGTCGTGCTCGACGTGACTGTGCCGCCGCCGACCACCGTCGTGCTGTGCGAGCCATTGGCGACCGTCGCCGTGCCCGAGGTGGTGACCACGCCCGGCGCGACGCTCGTCGCGCTGCCTGAATGCGTCACCGTCCCGCCGTTCGCCGTGTTGACGGTGCCGGAGCGGTTGCATGTGTAACCCGCGCAGTTCGTCGATGCCGAGTGCGTCGACGTGTTGCCGTTCGGGCCGGTCACCGAGCCCGACGACGAGTACTGTCCAGGCGCCGTGCGCGTCACCGTATCGCTGCCGGTCGCGGTCTTGCCGTTCGGGCCGGTCGCACTGCCGGTGTGCGAGCAGCTTCCCCCGGCGCAGCTCGTATCGCCCGCGTGCTGCACCGAGCGGCCGTTCGGGCCGTAGGCGGTGCCGGAGTTCGAGAACTGGCCGGGCGCGGTGCGCGTCACGGTGCCTGAGTTGGTGGCGACGCGGCCCCACGGATTCTCGACGCCGCCCGCATGCGAGCAACTGCCGCCGCCGCAGGAGCCGACGTGCGCGCCCTGATACTCGCCGCGGCCGGTGTAGGCCGTGCCGCCGCGCGCCCAGCCGGCGAAGGCGGAACTGCTGCACAGCGTGAGAGCGGCGGCGGCCGCGACGACGAGCAAATGGCGCACGCGGCGCTTGCTGGAACTCGCGTCGCAGACGGAGGCAACGCGGCCGTTTGAAGCGAAAGTCGATCTGTTTTTCACGGGATGTCCTTCTCGGTTCTGTAGGCCACGTTGCGTTTCGTGTGGCGACGGAAGTGACTATAGAGAAGGGGCCGCGCGAAGTCCCGCGGTAACTTATTTCACGCCATGTCATGCATTTGGGATTCCCGCTAGCGCTTATGGCGCAAGGCTTTGCGGGATTTCAGAAAGGCTCGCGACGGCCGTGCGCGACATGAATTCGCGCATTGCGTCACACTAGCTCCTGCCGTTCACTCCATTCGTCATAACAAACGAAATCCCCATGACCCCATCCAACCCGATCAAAGTCGCCGTTCTCGACGACTATCAGAACATCGCGCTTTCCATGGCCGACTGGTCGCCGCTCGACGGGCGCGCGACGCTCACCGTGTTCAACGATCACATCGCCGGGCGCGAAGCGCTGCTCGAACGCCTGCGCCCCTTCGACGTCGTGTGTGCAATGCGCGAGCGCACGCCGTTCTCGCGCGACATCATCGACCATCTTCCGAACCTGAAGCTGATCGCGTCGACGGGCGCGGCCAATGCATCGATCGATCTGGATGCCGCAGCCGCACGCGGCATCGAAGTGCGTCACACGGGCTACTCGTCCACGCCGACGATCGAATTTACCTGGGCGCTGATTCTCGCGATGATGCGCAATATTCCCGCCGAAAACCGCTCGCTGAAGGAAGGCGGCTGGCAAGTGGGCCTTGGGACCGAACTGGCGGGCAAGACGCTCGGCCTGCTCGGACTCGGGCGCGTGGGATCGGCGGTCGGCGTGATCGGACGCGCGTTTCGCATGAACGTGATCGCGTGGAGCCAGAACCTCACGCGCGAGCGCGCCGAAGAAAAGGGCGTGCAACTCGTCGACAAGGACACGCTCTTCAGTACCTCCGATGTGCTCACGGTTCACCTGCGCCTGAGCGAGCGCACGCGTCATCTCGTCGGCGAGAAGGAGCTCGCGCAGATGAAGCCGACGAGTCATATCGTGAACACATCGCGCGGCCCGATCGTCGATAGCGCGGCGCTGGTCGATGCGTTGAAGTCGGGGAGGCTCGCGGGCGCGGCCATCGACGTGTACGACGAAGAGCCGCTCGCGGCGAACGACCCGCTGCGCGCGCTACCGAACGTGCTGGCGACGCCGCATATCGGCTATGTCGCGCAGGAGTTGTATCGCACGTTTTATGGCGATACGGTGCGCAATATCGTCGAATGGCTCGACGCGCGCAAGGCGTGACTACTGCGCTTATGACGTTTTCGGTTCGGCGGGCGGCAACAATGAAAACAACAATTCGATTGCGCTGCTCGCGCGGCGCTTGCCGTCCGCGCGGCCGACCGCGAGATCGATGACCGCAAGCCCGACGACGAGCGCGTGCACCATTGACACATGCTCTTTCGTGACGGCGAGGCCCATCGCTTCGAGCATGCGCGTGATCCGCACAGCGACGCCTTCCGCGAGCTCGCGAAAGAGGCTGCGTATGGTCGGCTCTTCGTCGGCGGCTTGCGCGAGCGCCATCAATACGCGGGTGTTCTCATGGCGCATCGCGACATTGGCGATCGATGCAGCCGTGACCTTGGCAGACGCTTCGCCCGCAAAGGCATCGACAGCGGCGAGCTGGCCGTCGATTGCGGTGCGTGCTACGGCTTCGATCAATGCGAGGCGCGTCGGAAAATAGTACGTGAGATGACTCTGCCGCACGCCCGCGCGCGCAGCGACGCGCGGTTGCGTGAAGCCCGAATAGCCTTCTTCGCGCAATGTGGCGAGCGCGGCTTCGAGTATGGACTGTCGACGATCCTGCACGGGGCGCGATCCATGTTTGGTTGATTTACCAAACCTTAGCGTGCGCGATGCAAGGCGTCAACCTCATGAATTGTTATACGAAGGCGGTTGCGGATTGTGCGCGGGGTTCGTGTCGAACTTGCGGATATCGATGAGCGCATCGCTTCTGAGCGATTGAAGATCGGCTTCCAGTGCATCGGCGAGCGCCTTGTCATAGACTTCATCGCCATTCACATAGAGCGTGAACGCTTCCAGATATTTCGCTTTCTTAGCGGGATTCTCGATGGTTTCGCGCGTCCAGCGATAAAGCGGATAGTGTTCGACGCCGTCGCGTTGCGCTTGCGCCACGTAGTCGGCGAAGGCGTCGTACTGGCATTTCATATGAGCGCCGTGCCGCATGAGCAGCGTGTTGATCGGCGCAAGCTTTTCGTTCGCCGGGTCCTGACGCGCCAAGGCTGCGTACTCGGGCGCGAGGCGGATTCGAACTTGATATTGCCAGGATTCGGTCATGATGTCCTTTCAGCATTGAAAGCGATAAAAGCACGCGGATGTGAATAATGCGGTTCATGCACTACACTTCCTCTCGCATCGCGAAGCAAGCCGGCCATCGGTGTTCATCATTGCAGGCGACGAACAAGAGGAGGGTAACAGTGAGTCTTCGACACCCGATGTACTGCCCATGTTGCGACATCGCGCCGGGCGCTGCAAGCCGCCGGCGCTTCCTGATGCTCGCGGCCCAAGGGGTCCAGGGCGCTGCCGCGCTCGCGCTCTTTCCGCATCTCGCGTACGCCGACAACGACGTGCCGGCCATAGCCTACGATTCCGTTCCCGATCCGGTGCGTTTGCCGCGCGACGTCTACTTCGGCGAATGCTCTGGCGTCGCGCTCAATTCGGCGGGGCATATCTTCGTGCTTTCGCGCGGCAATAGCATCGGTCCCGCATACGGCGCAGCCGCGGCCCAGCTGCTCGAATTCGATCGCAACGGCCGCTTCGTGCGCGAGATCGGCCATAATCTTTATGCGTGGTCGTTTGCGCATACGGTCAAGGTGGATCGGCAGGACAACGTCTGGGTCACCGACAAGGGCTCGGACATGATCATCAAGTTCACGCCCGAAGGCCGCGTCGCGATGGTGTTCGGACGCAAGCAGGAGGCATCGGACGAAGAGACCGCGCCGCTCAAGCATCCGAATCCGCCGCTGCCTTCGGAGCCCGGACGCTTTCGACAGGTGACAGATGTCGCTTGGGATACCGCGGGCAATACGTATATCAGCGACGGATACATCAACTCGCGCGTCGCGAAGGTCGACAAGGACGGCAACTGGCTCAAGTCGTGGGGCGAGCGCGGCAAGGAGCCGGGGCAGTTCCATACGCCGCATAGCATTGCAGTCGATAGAAACGGCATGGTCTATGTTGCCGATCGCAGTAACCGGCGCATTCAGGTCTTCGACGGCGAAGGGAATTTTCAGCGGCAATTCACGATCGACGTGCCCGTGCCGTCGGATGCGCGCCCGGCTATCGGCAACATGCCCGATGAAGCGGCAATTGCAGCGGGCACGTTTGCGCCGGGATCGCCTTGGGCCATTTGCATATCGCCGGGGCCGAATCAGGTGTTGTATTGCGCCGATGCGTTTCCCGGCCGCATCTACAAGTTATCGCTCGATGGGAAACTGCTCGGCGTGCTCGGTCGATCGGGCAAGCAACTGAAGCAGTTCGGATGGATTCACGAGATGGCGTGTCCGGCGGAGAACACGTTGTTCGTCGCGGAGTTGCTCAACTGGCGAGTGCAGAAACTCGTGCTGCATGGATAACTTCGCATCGGTCCGCATTACTTAGGCGCAGCCTTCGCCCGCATCGACATGATTGGCTTCGGCTGCGCATCGCATCGGTTCTCGCGCCATGCACGCAGCGTATCGAGCGCGACTGAGTTGCGCACATAGCGATGCCACACGAACGCGAGATCGAAGATCAGAATCGCGAGCCACCACGCATAGAGAAAGAATGCACCGCCGAGCACGACGGGCCATAACTGCTTGCCCGCCAGATCGCCCCATAACCTCACGCCGACGATCAACACCATCATCAGCGTGCCGAGCGCAACGAGAATGCGCCGTCCCCAATGCGGTTTGCGCGGAGCGAGCCATCCGCTCAACGCGCACACCAGTCCCGCGAGCACGAATACAGCCTTGCCGACGGCAGGATCGGCGACATCGCGATGCACAAAGTCCGCAAACGGACTCGCGAGAAACGCGGCCACGCCGCTCAAGAGCACGAACCAGAAGATCAGCGCGCCTGCGACGAACGCCAGAAGCGCGACGATGCGCCAGCGCAGCCACGCGCCCGTGCGTCTCACGCCGCGCGCCTTCACGAGACGCGGAAGGCGCGCGGCGACCGTCGTTCCCATCAGCAGGCATGCGAGTGCGAACACCGAGCGTGTGAGATAGATGAACTCGGGCGCGGTGCTCGTGCCCCCCGCGCCCGAATCGGACGATGCCGTGACGGCTTTGTAAATGAAGAACACCGCGAGAAGATGCAGCGAGAAGCTCAGCAGATAAGGAATCGCCGTGCTCACGATGCCACGAAAGCGCCT
Organism: Caballeronia sp. INML1; assembly: GCF_023631085.1. Lineage (NCBI taxonomy): Bacteria > Pseudomonadati > Pseudomonadota > Betaproteobacteria > Burkholderiales > Burkholderiaceae > Caballeronia > Caballeronia sp. INML1. Next base: position 10,506 of record NZ_JALQDT010000066.1, read on the forward strand.
GTTTTGCGGGGCTTTTGCCGTGTCTTTGTCGAGCACGACGTTCTCGATGAAGTGGCCGAAGACATCGCCATCGGTCCAGTAGTCCGTATGCGCCTTGCCTGGCAACCAGTAGCGCGAGAAGCCGATGTCATGCACCGGTTCGAACTCGAACGCACGGCAGCCGCGATGATCGAGATAGGCGCGCGCCGTATCGAGTGCGAAGCCGACCGGATCGCCGAAGTCGTAATAGTTGCGCCACCTGATGCGCGAGGGCAGCGTGATCGGTCCGCCCGGACGTTCCGCTTGCGTCACGGCATCGCCCTGCATGTCGCTTTTCAGCGCCATGCCTTCCCAGAGTTTCGGCCATAGCAGGATGTGCTTGTCGATCGGCGAGCCGATGGTCATGAAGCCGCGCAGACTTTGCACCCAGTCGGTGCTGATGACCTGCTTGCCGTCCTTCGGGTCCGACACGGTCGGTGTGGACAGCGCCTGCAGAATGCCGAGAAAGCTGATGACGGTTCCCTCACTGTGCGCGACGATATATACCTCGGGCGCGCATTGGCAGCGCGCGGTGGCGAGCGCGACGAGCCGCTCCATTACGCGATGAAACCGAAAGACGATCGTCTCGCGATGCTGCCTGAAATCCGCGACCAGCTGCACGTCGCCGACATAATCGCGGAGCATCGGCGCGAGATCGAACTTGAAGATGCCGGCCTTCTCGGTAACCGCGAGCAGGCTTTGCATGACGGCCACCGTTTCGATGACCTCCTCGACGACGCCCGACGCAAGCGAGAAATCGGCGGGCTCGAGCTTGCGTTCGTCGACGTTGAGCATATAGGCGGCCTGCGCGCGACTCACGATCGAAAGTCCCCATGCCTTGCTTTCCTCGAGCGTGTCGTCCTGCTTCACGACCTCGCGCGGAATGTCGGCCCAATATACTTCCGCGAAACCGAGCGCGGAATAGAAGTCGCGCTGCTCGGCTGTGTAGGGGCCGCCCTGCGGAAGATCGAGCTGGCGGACGTCCACTTCACCGACGCCCGCGATGTCGAAATAGCCGAGCGGCATGACAGGCAGCGGCGGGTCGTAGCGCGCACCGAACTGGCTCGCCACGGAACGCACCGTGTCGCTGTGCAACTGATTGCCAATGCCGTGTATCGCGACGACGATCTTCTGCACGCGTGGCGCGATCGGCATGTCGGACGCGGCCGTCGTCGGCGATGCCGCGTGTTCGTTCTTGATGTCTTGCGCGTCAAGGGACGATGCGTTCATGAGCGTCTCCCGATGGCGTTTCGTCAGCGCTGCTTCGTATCCTGTCCCTGCGCTGCGCACGCGGATACGCGCCCGCGGCGGCGCCCGGTCTCTCGAAGCAGATTAGTCTATTTTTCAGTTTGCATGCATGCGTATTGCACGCAAGATGCGATCTAATCGAATGCATGCGATATCAGCCGCCGCGTGCAAGTCCCGTTTCCATCGCCACGCCGTTCCACAGGTGCATGGCCGCATAGGCGCGCCACGGACGCCAGCGTTCGGTGCGCGCACGCTGCAGGACGGGCCTTGCAAGCGACGGATCGCGGCGCGCGATCGCCTGCATGAGAACGAGATCGGCGTCCGGCCACGCGTCGGGATCGCGTAGCGCACGCATCGCGACATAGCCGACGGTCCACGGCCCGATGCCCGGCATCGAGAGCATGTCGCGCTTCAGGCATTCGAGATCGGCGCCGTGCTCATCGAGCGGCAGCGCGCCCGTTGCCACCGCGTGTGCGAAGCGTTGCACGGTCTCGATGCGCTTCGTCGGCATGCCGATCTTCTGCAGGTCCGCAACGGCGAGCTCGGCGGGCGTGGGAAAACGCCACGCGGTGCCTTCGTGCGGGTGGCCGTCGATCCTTCTTCCCGCGCGCTGCACGATGCGGCTCATGATCGTCGAGGCGCCTTTCACGCTCACCTGTTGTCCGACGATCGTCCGCACCACGAGTTCGAAGCCGGACCACGCGCCCGGCACGCGCAGGCCGGGTGCGGACGCGACGAGCGGCGCGAGCATGGGGTCAGCCCCGAGGCATCGGGCGATTTCGCGGGGATCGGCATGCAGATCGAACATGCGCGCGAGCGGCGCGGCGAGCGCGCCGGCGTGGCGTGCCGCTGCGCCATCGACATGCACGACGAGCCGATGCCTGCTTTCATGCGGCCTGACGTCGACAGTGCCGTCGTCGCCTTGCCATTCGATCGCGCGTCGATACACGCCGCCCTCGACCGACTCGACGCCCGCGGACGCGCGCCCGCCGATGAATGTCAGCATGCGCATCCAGTCGAAAGGCCTCTTGAAGGGCAGTTCGAGGGTGGCGGTCGATGTGTCGATGGTCGAATGCATTTTGGATGCCGTTTGCGCGATGGTCGATTGCATGCCGATCTTACTCCGGCGTTCTGCATGGTCGCCGCGCTGCGATGCTCATTCGCCGCTAACTCTGCGCGACGACAATGCCTCACATCGACAGCAAACGACCCAGCAACGTCAGCCAGCCAAAGGAGCCGAACATGAACGCCATCTCGATCAGCATCGTCGCCATCGTCATCACCGCCGCGCTTGCGGCCATTGCGCCGGTCACGCATTACACGCAGCATGAGATTGCCGTGCTGGGCGCGCATGCGGCGAGCTCACGCGCCGAGGTTCATCTCGGCGCGGGCAGCGGTCTGACGGCTTGATCGATGCGCGCCGTATCAGGGGCGCCGCGCCAGTTCCATCGTGCTCGTGTTGAGCATGGGCCTGAATTCGGGGTGTTGGGAAAGAAGCTGGGGCCCACTCGTTACGAGTTGAGGACGGCGGTCCCATTGATCGGAACGCACGACGCAACGCGCGAGAACATCGCCGTAGATGGGAGCCAGCCCCTCGCGATCGTGCAGCGCGGTCAGTCGGGCGATGCCGACTTTCTCGTCACGCGTGAGTCCACGCGTGAGGCAGTCGACCGTCTGGCGGTCCATTGCGGCCTGCGCAGTCTCGAAGTCCGACGAGTGATAGAAAGTGAAGTCCGTGATGACGAGCACCGCGCCCAGCGCAATGCATGCTGCTCGAATCCTGGTCAACGTTTTCCCCGTTTGCAGGCTCTGGCGGCCGTGAGCCGGTATCGTACCCCTACCTTTTGAGGAATCGCGCAACCGTTCTATTCGCTAGCGCTCATCCGCTGCCGACTTGTCCGCCGCACGCTTTTTCTGCGTCGCGGGTTTCACCGTTGTCATGGTGCGCTCGGCGAGCACCGCATCGCGCTTGGACAGCAGATGCTTGCGCAGAATCTCGCCCATGCGCCTGCCGTCGCGGGTCTCGAGCGCCTCGATCATCTCTTCATGATCGCGAATGGCGCTGTCCCATTTCGGCGTCTGGAAATTCGAGCGAAAACGCAGTGCCATCAAACGCCGGTTGATCGACACATAGGTCTGGCGCAAGGCCGTGTTGCGCGCGGCCTCGTTGATCTTGTCGTGAATCGCCTGATTGCGGCTGTAATAGCCGGAGAGATCGTTTTGTGCGCGGCACGCGAGCATCGCGTAGTGCAGCGCCTTGATCTCCGCGATTTCGAGCGGCGTAATGCGCTCGCATGCGAGTTCGCCTGAAAAGGCCTCCAGCCCGCTCATCAACTCGAACATCTCTCGTATTTCGAACTCGCTCATCTGCGATACCGATGCGCCCCGGTTCGGCGAGATCTCGATCAGGCCTTCGGCGGCCAGCACCTTCAATGCCTCGCGAAGCGGCGTGCGCGAAATGCCGAGCGTCTCGCACAGCTTGCGCTCGTTGAGCTTCACGCCCGGTGCCAGCAGGCCTTCGACGATGAAGCCGCGCAAATGATCGACGACGGTGTCGTGCAGGCGCAGACGCTCCACCTTGGGCAGCGGCGACGAAACATGCACTTCTGGAAGATCGGGATTTTGCATTCAATACCTCTAATCGCGTTTGCGGCAATTTTAACCCAGTGCTAGCGGGAAAAACCGCCAGCGGGTTATCCCTAGGCCGTCTGGCCTATGTATTCCTTTACGCGTCTCGATCGCTGCGTTATTGTATTTTGCATGCAAAATTACATCCAAGAGGACTCGGACCCATGTTGAAGCTCGATTTCCATCCTGCTGGCCGTCACTTCCTGCAGATTCCGGGGCCGAGCCCCGTACCCGATCGCATCCTGCGGGCGATGAGCTATCCGACGATCGATCATCGCGGCCCGGAGTTCGGCGCGCTGGGGCTCAAGGTGCTCGAAGGCATCAGGAAGATCTTCAAGACGAGTCAACCGGTGGTCATCTATCCGGCATCGGGGACGGGCGCATGGGAGGCCGCCTTATGCAACACGTTGAGTTCCGGCGATACGGTGTTGATGTACGAGACGGGCCACTTCGCGACGCTGTGGAAGAAGATGGCCGAGAACCTCGGGCTCAAGCCTGAGTTTCTGGGCTTGCCCGGCATCGAAGGCTGGCGTCGCGGCGTGCAGGCCGACATGATCGAAAAGCGCTTGCGCGAAGACACGCAATGCGTGATCAAGGCCGTGTGCGTCGTGCATAACGAAACGTCGACGGGCGTGACGTCCGATATCGCCGCCGTGCGGCGCGCCATCGACGCCGCAAAGCATCCCGCGCTGCTGATGGTGGACACGATTTCGGGCCTTGCATCGGCGGAGTATCGCCACGACGAATGGGGCGTAGACGTGACGGTCTCCGGCTCGCAGAAGGGTTTGATGCTGCCGCCGGGCATCAGCTTCAACGCGGTATCGGAGAAGGCGCGTGAGGCGTCGAAACGCGCCACGCTGCCGCGCGCGTTCTGGGACTGGACCGAGATCATCGAGATGAACAAGCAGGGGTACTGGCCTTACACGCCGAACACGAACCTCCTCTATGGGCTCTCGGAAGCGCTCGACATGATCCTCGGTGAAGGGCTCGAGAACGTGTTCGCTCGTCATCAACGGCTCGCGGCGGCGTGCCGCGCGGCGGTCACCGCATGGGGCCTCGAGATTCAGTGCGCCGATACCGCCGTGTATTCGCCGGTGCTCACAGGCGTGATGACGCCCGAAGGCGTCGATGCCGATGCAGTGCGCAAGCTCATCTACGAACATTTCGACATGTCGCTTGGCACGGGGCTCGGCAAGGTGAAGGGCCGCATGTTCCGCATCGGGCATCTCGGCGATTGCAACGATCTCACGCTGATGGCCGCGCTCTCCGGCTGCGAAATGGGCTTGAGGCTCGCGGGCATCGAATTGAAGGGCAGCGGTGTCACGGCGGCGATGGACTATCTGACGAGCCACGTCGCGAAGCCCGCATTGAAGGCGGCCGCATGAGCGCCGCGTTTGACGCCAACGCGCTCGCAAGGCTCTTCGTCGAGGCCCGCGCGCACCGCGCGAAGCTCGACGTATTGCCGGAAGGCGCACGTCCGCACGCCGCCGAAGAAGCGTACGCCGCGCAGGAAGCGACGCTGCGCGCGCTGGGCGCGGAGATCGGCGGATGGAAGGTCGGCGCGAAATCGCACGATGGCCCGATACAGGGCGCGCCGCTTCCCGCCGATGGCATTCATTATTCCGGCGCGCGGCTGTCGATGCACGCGTTCGGCAAGGCCGGACTCGAACTCGAAGTCGCTTTCAAGCTTGGCCGGCGGTTCGAACCGGGCAGCGGTCCCTATAGCGATGACGACGTGATCGCCGCCATCGAATCCGTGCATGCGGCAATTGAAGTGGTGGCGAGCCGTTTCGCCGCATGGCCCGATGTGGAGAAGCCCTGGCAACTCGCCGACTTGCAGAATCATGGCGCGTTGATCGTGGGGGATGCCGTGCCATACGACGCGGCGTTTCCCTTCGTATCGCCCGCGATGACCTTCACGTTCGAGGGCGCGCCGCTCTTCCACGGCGCTCCGGCGAACCCCGCGGGCGACCCGCGTCGCCTGCTCGCATGGACGGTGAACCACAGTGTCTCGCGCGGGCTTGCCGTCGAGCGCGGGACCGTGCTCACGGCGGGTTCGTACACCGGCATGGCTTTTCCCGATGCGCCAGGCACGGCCGTGGGCCGCATCGAGGGCTTGCCTGCCGTCGAATTGCATTTCGCATAACGCATTCATAAGGCCAGGAACCGCACAGCGCTCTGGCACTCACCGACAGCGACGATGCTCAATTCCCCCACAGACCGGCTCGTCAAGCCGATCCATCTGATGCCCGCTTCCGCGCGCGCGCGGCTCGCATCGACGCCGACGCCATTGCAGGCGCGACTGCAACGCGAACTGAAAGGCGATGTGCTGTTCGATCACGCATCGCGCGGGCGCTACGCCACCGATGCGTCGATCTATCAGATCATGCCGCTCGGTGTCGTCGTGCCGAAGGATCAGCACGATCTGCGCCTCGCTTTGCAGATCGCGCGCGACAGCCACGCGAGCGTGCTTGCGCGCGGCGCGGGCACGAGTCAATGCGGGCAGACGATCGGCGAGGCGCTCGTCATCGACACGACGAAGTGGCTGAACAACATCATCCACTTCGACAAGGACGCGCGCACCGTCACGGTCGAACCGGGCGTCGTGCTCGATCATCTGAACGCGTGGCTCAAGCCGCATGGCCTGTGGTTTCCGGTGGATGTGTCGACGAGCGCGCAATGCACGATCGGCGGCATGGCGGGCAACAACTCGTGCGGCTCGCGCTCGATGGAATACGGAATCATGGTTCATAACGTCGAGGCGATCGACGCGATCCTCGCCGATGGCCACGAAGCGCGTTTCGGCAAGGTCTCGACCATGATGAACGATGCACGCACGCGCGATCTCATCGATAGCGTGCGTGGCATCGCGATGCGCGAGCAGCAGGAAATGCGCGAGCACATTCCAAAGGTGCTGCGGCGCGTGGGAGGCTACAACCTCGATCTCTTCGATTGTCAGAGCCCGCTCGCTTTCAGCGACGACGGGGAGCCGAATCTTGCGAACCTGCTCGTCGGCTCGGAAGGCACGCTTGCGTTCAGCCGTCAGCTGACGTTGAAGCTCGCGCCGTTGCCCGCGCACAAGACGCTCGGCGTGGTGAACTTCCCGAGCTTCTACGATGCGATGGACATGACGCAGCACATCGTCAAGCTCGGACCGGTGGCGGTGGAACTCGTCGATCGCACGATGATCAATCTCGCGATGTCGAATCCCGCGTTCCGCCCCGTGATCGAAAAGGCGTTGGTCGGCCAGCCGAAGGCTGTCCTGCTCGTCGAATTCGCGGGCGCGGATCGCGATGAACAAGTCGCGCAGCTCGCGCAGCTCGTCGAGTTGATGAGCGATCTCGGCTTGCCCGGCTCGGTCGTGCAGATGCCCGACGCCGGTCCGCAAAAGGCGCTATGGGAAGTGCGCAAGGCGGGCCTCAACATCATGATGAGCATGAAGGGCGACGGCAAGCCGGTGTCCTTCATCGAGGATTGCGCAGTGCCGCTCGAGCATCTGGCCGAGTACACGAGTCGGTTGACCGAAGTCTTCAGGCAGCACGGAACCGAAGGGACGTGGTACGCGCATGCGAGTGTCGGCACGTTGCATGTGCGGCCGATTCTCGATATGCGTCGGGACGGAGCCATCAAGATGCGCGCAATCGCGCAAGAAGCCGCGGCGATGGTGCGCGAATACAAGGGCGCATTCTCTGGCGAGCACGGCGACGGTTTGTGCCGCGGCGAATGGGTCGCATGGCAATATGGCCCGCGTATCAACGAGGCTTTTCGCGACATCAAGCAGCTCTTCGATCCGGAGAACCGGCTGAGCCCGGATCGTATCGTCGCTCCGCCGAAGATGGACGATGCGCGCAACTTCCGCTTTCCGCCTTCCTATGCCGAGCGCGCGTTGACGCCGCAGCTCGACTGGTCGGCGTGGAATGTGACGCGCGATCCGTCGACGGGCGACGAAGGCGTGCCGGGATCGGGCGGCGACCTGTCGGGCGGACTCGCGAAAGCGGTCGAGATGTGCAACAACAACGGCCATTGCCGCAAGTTCGATGCAGGCACGATGTGCCCGAGCTATCGCATCACGAAGGACGAGCAGCATGTCACGCGCGGCCGTGCGAACACCTTGCGGCTCGCGTTGTCGGGACAGCTGGGCGATGACGGCCTCGCGAGTCAGGATGTGAAGGACGTGCTGGACCTGTGCGTGTCATGCAAGGGGTGCAAGCGCGATTGCCCGACAGGTGTCGACATGGCGCGCATCAAGATCGAGGCGCGCGCCGCATGGACGCAGCGTCATGGCGTGCGCCTGCGCGAGCGGCTGATCGCATTCCTGCCGCGCTACGCGCCCTATGCGAGCCGCATGCCGGCGCTGTCGAACGCATTCGAAGCGAATATGCCCGGTGTTGCACGCTGGCTCAAGTCGAAGCTCGGCCTCGCGCCGCAGCGAGCGTTCCCCCGTTTCGCGAAACCCTATCTCGCCGATGCGGCCGGCAAGCCAGTTGCATCTGCAACTAATGAAGTTCTGCTCTTCGTCGATACGTTCAACAACTTCATGGAGCCCGACAACGCGCGTGCCGCGAAGCGTGTGCTCGAAGCGGCGGGATACACGGTTCATCTGAACGTCAAGACGGGCGAGCGGCCGCTGTGTTGCGGGCGCACGTTCCTCTCGTCCGGTCTCGTCGATGAAGCGAAGGCCGAAGCGCGCCGCGCGCTCGATGCGCTCATGCCTTATGTCGAGCGCGGTGTGGCGATCGTCGGCCTGGAGCCGTCGTGCCTGCTCTCGTTGCGCGACGAATTTCTCGGGTACGGCTATGGCGATGCAGCTCGCAAGCTCGCACAAGCGTCGTTCCTGTTCGAGGAGTTTCTCGTGCGTGAAGAGGCGGCAGGGCGCTTGCGACTGAAGCTGAAGGCGCTGGATCGATCAAGCGCCTTGCTGCATGGACATTGCCATCAAAAGGCATTCGATGCGGTGCGTCCCATCGAGAAAGTTCTCGGCTGGATTCCAGGGCTCGATGTGAAGACGATCGAATCGTCATGCTGCGGCATGGCGGGCAGCTTCGGTTATGAGGCGGAACATTACGCCGCCTCCCAAGCGATGGCGGAGCTGTCGCTGCTGCCGGCCGTGCGTGCGGCCCGCGATGCGCTCATCGTCGCGGACGGCACGAGTTGCCGTCATCAGATCGCGGATGGCGCGCAAAGAGAGGCGCTGCATGTTGCGCGCGTGCTCGCGATGGCGCTCGATGCAAAGGATTGAAGACAGCTAGACGAGAGTTTCATTCACCGAAGCAAAACAGCGGACACGAACGAGCCGCGACCAGGAGACGAGCAATGACATCACCGCGCAAACCACGCATACGCAAGCTGCGCAGAAGAACGCTATAAGCAGGCTCATACCGAGCCCGCAGTCCTCATCCGACGTACCCACGCGAAGTTCCGCATGCAGTGCAGGGCGCCTCTCGAGAACCGAAGGCGTCGCGCGCACGCACGCGGCCAACAAGGAGACGATGATGTTCCGTCGAGCCACGACACGCGTTCTGCTGCTGCTATGCGCGATGTATTTCATCACCTATATCGACCGGGTCAATGTCAGTACCGCGGCGGCCCAGTTCGGCGCCGAGCTTGGCCTGTCGCACACGCAAGTCGGCTTCGTGTTTTCCGCCTTCGCGTATCCGTATCTCGTGTTCCAGATCATCGGCGGATGGGTGGGCGACCGCTTTGGGCCGCGCCGCACGCTCACGCTATGCGCCATCATCTGGGCAGGCGCCACGGTGCTCACCGGTCTGTCCGGCGGCTTCGTCTCGCTGGTCGTGGCGCGCGTGCTGCTCGGCCTCGGCGAAGGTGCGACCTTTCCGACTGCGACGCGCGCGATGTCGAACTGGATGCCCGCCGATCAGCGCGGTTTTGCACAAGGTATTACGCATGCAGCATCACGCATCGGCAATGCGGTGGCGCCGCCGCTCATCGTCTGGCTGATGGTCGCGACGAGCTGGCGCGGCGCGTTCATCATCACCGGGATCATCAGTTTCCTGTGGGCGCTGGCGTGGGTCTTCTACTTTCGCGACAATCCGCGCGATCATCCGCGCATCACGGATTCCGAATGCGCGACGCTCGCGAGCTACTCTGGCGTGAAGCAACGCGTGCCGGTTCCGTGGCGCACGCTGCTCGGCCGCATGGCTCCCGTCACGGCGGTGTATTTCTGCTATGGATGGGTGCTGTGGCTGTTTCTTGGCTGGATTCCGCAGTACTTCCTGCATAGCTACCACATGCAGCTCGGCAAGTCGGCGCTGTTCGCGTCGGGGGTGTTCTTCGCAGGCGTGCTCGGCGACTGGCTCGGCGGTTCCCTCACCGACCGCATCCTGAGAAAGAGCGGCAACGTGCGGCTCGCGCGCAACGTGATGGTGGGCGTGTGCATGCTGCTGACGCTACTGTCGCTCGCGCCGATCATGCTGATCTCCGACATTTCGATCACGCTCGCGGCGGTGTGTCTCTCGGCCGGCTTCTTCTTCAACGAAATGACGATCGGTCCGATGTGGTCCGTGCCGATGGACATCGCGCCCAAGCACTCGGGTACCGCGTCCGGCATCATGAATTCCGGCTCGGCGCTGGCGGCCATCATCAGCCCGGTCGTGGGCGGCTGGCTGATCGACCGCACGGGCAACTGGAACCTTCCGTTCACGGTGTCGATGATCCTGATGGCCGCCGGCATCATCCTCTCGTTCATGATGCGCCCGGACCGCGCGCTCGAAGTCGAGGAAACGAAAGACGCGGCAGACGCGCGCAAGTTCGTCTAATCGACGGGCGCGGCGGTTCAATGCATTTTGCATGCATTGAACCGCATCGGATAACGCATTCAGCATGCAGCATTCAATTCAAGGAGGCGATGTGGCGGAACCATCCATCCTGGTCGAGCGCGAAGGCGACATCTCGACGGTCGTGATCGATCGGCCCGAGAAGCTCAACGCGATGACGAAGCCGTTGTGGCACGCGCTCGGTGAGACCATCGAAACGCTTTCAGGCGATGACACGTTGCGCTGCATCGTGCTGCGCGGCGCCGGCGAAAAGGCGTTTTCGCCGGGGAACGACATTGGCGAGTTCCGCACGGATCGCTCGAATGTCGAGCAGGCGCGCGAGTACGGCGCCATCATGCATCGCACTTTGAATGCATTGCGCCAGTGCCGGCATCCGATCGTCGCGATGATTCATGGCATCTGTGTCGGCGGCGGCCTCGAAATCGCGGCGATGTGCGATCTGCGCATTTGCGGCGAGTCGAGCCGCTTCGGGGTGCCGATCAAGAATCTAGGCCTCGTGATGGCGCATGCGGAGATGGAAGGGCTCGTACGTCTGGCGGGGCCGGCCATTGCGCTCGAGATGCTGCTCGAAGGACGCATTTTCGATGCGAGGGAAGCGCTTGCGAAGGGGCTCGTCACGCGCGTCGTCGCGGATGGCGACGTCACCGCGCACGCATATGAAACCGCGCGACGCATCGCGGACGGCGCGCCGCTCGTCGCGCGCTGGCACAAGCAGTTCGTGCGCCGCGTGATGGACCCCGCGCCGCTCACCGGTGAAGAGCGCGACGAAGGCTTCGCGTGCTTCGGCACGGAAGATTTCCGCACCGGCTATCAGGCCTTCCTCGACAAGATCAAACCGCAATTCAAGGGACGTTGACATGACAGACACGAAACCGGCAGCCGCGCCCGGCGAGGGGCCGCTTGCGGGCTTGCGCGTGATCGAGCTCGCACACATCATGTCGGGGCCGATCTGCGGGATGATGCTCGCGGACATGGGTGCCGATGTCATCAAGGTCGAAAAAATTCCAAACGGCGATGATTGCCGGCGTTTCGCGCCGATGCTCCCGAGCGGCGAATCCGCGTCGTTCCTGATCGTGAACCGCAACAAGCGCGGCGTCGCCCTTAATCTGAAGACGGACGGCGGCAAGGACGTGCTCAGGAAAATGCTCGCGAGCGCGGATGTCGTGACGGAGAACTACCGGCGCGGCACGATGGAAAAACTGGGCATGGGTTACGAAACGCTCAGGGCGATGAATCCGGGCCTCATCTATTGCGCGATTTCCGGTTACGGCCGCAGCGGACCGATGGCCGATAAAGGCGGCTTCGATCTCATAGCGCAGGGCATGAGCGGCCTGATGAGCATGACCGGCGAGCCGGGACAGGCGCCGATCAAGGCGGGCTCGCCCGTCACCGATATCAACGCGGGCATTCTGGCGGCGCTCGGCATCAGCGCGGCCTATGCGAGAAAGCAGACGACGGGCCTTGGCCAGATGGTCGATACGTCGCTCTTCGAAGCCGGCCTGCAACAGATGTACTGGGCCTTCGCCAACTATTTCGCGGACGGCACGGTACTGCCGAAGGCGGGCTCCGCCAATCCGACGAGCGCGCCGTATCAGGCGTTTCGCACGCGCGACGGCTGGATCAACATCGGCGCGGCCAATCAGAGGAACTACGAGCGGCTGGTCGGCGTGTTGAACATTCCCGGTCTCGCCGAGGACGAGCGTTTCCAGACCAATGCGGGCCGCCTGAGGCATCGCGAGTTGCTCGTCGAGATCCTGAGCACGCGCCTCGCCGAGCGGACCACTGACGAATGGCTCGTCACTTTCGACGAAATCGGCTTGCCGAGCGGCGCGGTGCTGGGCGTACCGGAGGCGTCGTCGCACGAGCAGGCAATCGCGCGCGGGATGATCGTCGAGACGGAGCATCCGCTCGCGGGGCCGATGCGGGGCATCGGTTTGCCGATTCACTTCTCCGAAGGGTCGACGAAGGCTTCCCGTCCCGCGCCGCTTCTCGGGCAGCACACCACCGAGGTGCTCAACGAATACGGTTTCGACGATGCACGCATTCAGGCGCTCAAGGATGAAGGCGCGATCCTGGAAACGGAAGTTCCGGCATGATCTCGATATCAATCGTGCCGGTTTTTTGCATTCGACATGCAAAATTCGGCGCTATGATCGATGCCTGATCCCGCTTCATCGACACGACCCGCCATGACGCTCCTACCGCCGCCCGCCGCCCGCGTGGGCGACCCGCTCGTATCCGTTGCCACGCCTTCGCTGACGATCGACCTCGATGCCTTCGACGCCAATCTCGCGGCAATGTCGGCGTTCGTGGCGCGGCACGGCGTCGCGTTGCGTCCGCATGCGAAGGCGCACAAGTCCAGCGAGATCGCGAGGCGTCAGATCGAAGCGGGCGCGGTCGGCGTGTGCTGCCAGAAGCTGTCGGAGGCCTATCCGTTCGCGGCGGCGGGCATCGCGAGCATTCATGTGAGCAACGAGTTCGTCGGCATGGACAAGCTGGCCATGGCCGTCGAGCTGGCATCGCACGTGCGCCTTTCGGTTTGCGTGGATGCGTTGCCGCAAGTGCATGCGCTCGGCGACGCGGCGGCGCGTGCAGGTGTGACGATAGACGTGCTGCCTGAAATCGATGCCGGGCAACATCGCTGCGGCGTGACGAGCGAGGATGCGCTGCTCGCACTCGTCGATGGGATCGCATCGCAGGGCGCGTTGCGCTTTGCGGGCATTCAGGCGTATCACGGCGGCATACAGCACGTCGCCGACTGGGCGGCGCGCAAGGACGAAGCAAGCCGTGCCGCCGACGCTGCCGCACGCTACGTGCGCGCGCTCGATGTACGCGGCGTGCGTTGCGGCATCGTGACGGGCGGCGGTACCGGCACGGTCGAGTTCGATGCCGCGAGCGGCGTCTTCACGGAGCTGCAACCCGGCTCGTATCTCTTCATGGACGGCGATTACGGCGGCATCGGCTGGGGCGGCGAATTGCACTGGCGTCACAGCCTTTTCGTGCTGTCGACGGTCATGAGCGCGACGCGGCCCGGCATGGCCGTGTGCGATGTCGGCCTGAAAGGGCTCGCAGTGGATTCAGGCTTGCCGCGCAGCGTGCAGTGGCTCGATGCGATCGACGAGCCAGCGCTGACCTATATTTCTGCGAACGACGAACACGGCATGTTGCAGGCGCAGCACGAATCTGAAGGCGACTTCGCGCGACTCGTCGGCAAGCGACTTCTGTTGCCTCCCGGGCATTGCGATCCGACCGTGAATCTCTACGACGAATACGTGTGCCATCGAAACGGCCGAGTGACGGACCTATGGCCGATCGATGCGCGCGGTCTTTCACGCTAGGCCGATGGCTCCTTGGGCGGATAGATCGTAGTAGTCAGCGCATCCAGATCCGCGACGATCAGGCCGACGACGAACTGCGCCACTTCCTGCGCGCCGTGCGTTGCCTCCTGCTTCGCAAGTATGTTCTTGAGTTCATTCACGGCAAAGCGCGCGCGCGCGAGCCCTGCATCGTCCTGACGATTCGATGCAAGCACGCTTGCGAGCGTCTCGAACAATGACTGCACTTCGCGGCCCGTGGTGCCGAACCGTGCCGCGCAGGTATCGCGATCGAGGCGCGATACCGCTTTCGCAAGAAAGAGCGCATCGCTATGCAGACGCCGCAAAAAAGGCGCGGCCTTGTCGATTGCATCCGCGCGGCGATTCTGCACGAGCACGATGATGTGCTCGCGCTCCGCTTCCTTCAGCGCATCGTCGAACGCTTTTTGCGCGTCGGTGCTTTGCGTTTCGAGGCGCCTCGCACGCGCGTCGTCCCGTTCGCCCGACAGATACAGCCCGATCAACCGACCGAGGCTCTTCAAAGTATCGGCGACGCTGGCATGTGCGGCCGCGAGCGCACGATTCGGCCAGACCGCCGAGACGACGAACGACGATGCCGCGCCGATCAGAATCTCCAGCACGCGATGCATGGGCCGTTCGAAAGGCGAGCCCGGTCCTCCCGGAATCAGTACGACGATCACGAGCGTCACGCACGCAAGCCTGAACGCGGGACGTTTGGCGCTCAACGCTGCAAGCGGCACGAGCGCGACGGAGAAGACGGCGAGCGGCGGCGCGCCGCGTTCCATTGCGACGATACCGAGCACGCCCGTCACCGCACCGATGAATGCGCCGATGATCTGATCGCGGGCGATATCGACGGCTTGCGTGAGGCTCGGTTGCGTCACGATAACGAGGGTCGTGATGAGCGCCCAATAACCTTCTGGCAGCGCCGCGAGCCGCGCGGCGGCGTAGCTGATCGCGCAACTCATCAGCGTACGAAGGAGGCGCCTCGCTTCCGGTGCGCCGAAGAAGGCGCGCACGCGGCGTCGGGTGCGGGTGATCGCGATCATGCGGTCTCTATCGGTGATGAAGCGGAATGGTTGGCGAAGACGCGACGCACACGCGCGCCCGCTGCTGCATTATGCCAATGCGCAGGGCGCGAAATGAAAGAGGATGTCAGGGACGAGGAGAAACAGGGCGGCACGCATGCTCTGTGTTGCCGAGCATGCTGCCGCCCTTGTGCCGCGACGAACCGAAGTCTCGACGAAGCGTCAGGGTGTGTCGTCAGGTGAGCATCGGCACCGCTTCGATCAGTGCAAGCCCGAGTAACGCCCCGATGGCTGCGCTGATGAGCTTCGGATGCCAGCGATCCAGATGCAGCGCCGTGAGCAGCGCGCCGATCAGGATAACGCCGAGCAAAGCGAAAACGACGACAAGGTAGCCGATTTCAAACTCGTTATTGATAAGCACGACGCTGGCCTCCCGCCGGTTGGAACCGGCTGACTTGCACATTGCGCCGCGTTGCGGCCCATGTCGATCCGCCCGCGCGACAGTTCCATTATATGTCACGGTGTGATGTATTAAAAGTCGCGCGGCCGAAGTGCGGAGCTCGAAGTTAGCGGGCGGGCCCCGCGTTGAGCGGCAATTTCGACGCGCGCGCGCTGTCCGCCGTCATCTTCGCTCCGCCTGGCTTGTAGCCGTTCGACATCAAAAGGAAGGCCATGATGTCGGCGTAGTCCTGATCCTTCATCTTGCCGGGACGATCCGCGGGCATGTTGGTCGCCATGTAAGTGAAAATGCCGCCGACGGTGAGATGCGAATTCGATGGCGGCGCGAACGAAGGACCTTGCAACGCGGGCGCGGTCACGCCCTGAAGCTGCGCACCGTGGCACTTCGCGCACGAACTCGAATACAGTGTCTTGCCGTGCGTGGTTTGCGCCTGTTCGAACGATGGCGGCTCGGCGCCGCCCTCATTTGCGACCTTGATGAAGCGGCCTGCGCGCGCTGGGTTCGTATCCGCGAGCATGATGCCCGCGTGCGCGGACGATGCGGTCGACGGCGTGTCGAGATAGCGTGTTGCGGAGGCGGTTTGCGCAGACATGGACCATTGCATCGTCAATGCTTGCAAGCTGCCATCGTTGGTCATCGACGTGAGCGCGTCGTCGATACGTGTGCGCAAGGCCGCGGCCCTGTCGCCGAACGCGAAGGCAAGATGCCAGTCCGCATAGGGCGAATCGGCGGTCGTGACCGTGAAGCTGCGCTCCGGATGCGCCATGCGATAAGCGACGACGGCGGGATACCACACGATCGCACGTTGCGCGCGTCCCTTCGCCACCGCTTCGACCGTCGACGCCGATGTGTTCTCCAGATCGAACGTCACGTCGTGCTGTTGCACGGCGATCAATTGTGCGGGGCTCGCATAGGTCGCGGCGACCGTGTGCTTTGCGGCGTCCCCGAGTTTCGCACCGGGCGCTTCGATGCTGACATAACCCGCGCGCAGATAGCCGCGCGAGAATTGCATCTTGCCGCCGGATGCGTCGGCGACTGTCGAACGCGGAAAGCCCGCGATCACATCGCAATCGCGCGCGAGTGTCTTGTCGAGTTCGCTAAGCGACACGCCGTCGTCGTCGCCTTCACCGATGCCGTGCGAAACGATCGATGCCGCGATATGGGCGCGCGCGAAGACTGCCTGCGCGACGCTGCGATCCAGCGACGCCGACGGGCTGCCGGGGAACGTGCAGATCTTCACTGCTGCATCGGAGGGCGATGGCGCGAGCGCGATGCATGCGGCGAGCATGCCCGCTGCGCGTATGGAGTGGAGAGGATGATTCATGTCGAAGCGTCCGGTGATGTCGGTGAACACCGCAAGCGCGCGACGATGCGCGCTCGCGGTTCGATCAGGTTGGTTCAGGTGCGATTGAGCGCGAAGACATAGAGCGTGCCGCCGCGCGGAACCTTGTCCGCGGCCTTCGCCATCGGTCCGCCCCAGATCGGGTTCGCGCCGCCATAGCCCGCGAGAATCGCCACGTATTCCTTGCCGTCGATCTCATACACCGAAGGTTGCGCGATGATGCCGCTCGCGAGCTTCGGGCTTTGCCACAAGACCTTGCCGGTCTTTTCGTCGAACGCGTAGAGACGACCATCGAGCGAGCCGCTGAATGCGAGGCCGCCCGCCGTCGTCGCGACACCGCCGTTCCAGGGCAGCTTGCTCCAGTGGCTCCAGACCTTCTTGCCCGTATCGACATCGATGGCCTGCAACTCGCCATAACCTTTGCTGTTCGGCTCGGGCTTGATCTCGAAGCCTTCGCCGAGATAGGGCAGACCTTCCATGTAGTTCACCGACTTGCCCGACAAGGACATGCACGCATGCAGGGCCGGCACGATCGCGAGATGCGTTTGGGGATCGTATGACACGGACCACCAGTTCTTGCCGCCCAGAAAGCTCGGACATGTTTCGATGGTCGTGCCGGTCTTCGGATACTTGGCTGGGTCCTGAATCGGCTTGCCATCGTCCGTATAGCCCGTGACCGATGTCGCGGTGACGAAAGGCCGCGCATAGATCAGCTTGCCGTTGCTGCGATCGATTGCGTGAAAGAAGCCGTTGCGGTCCGCGTGAACGATCGCGTCGTAGTCCTTGCCCTGATATTTGATATTCGCGAGCACGGGCGTGTTCACGCCGTCATAGTCCCACGTGTCATGGGCCGTGTATTGGTAGTGCCACTTGAGATCACCCGTCTTCGGATCGAGAGCGAGCAGGGAATCGGAATAGAGATTGTCGCCGGGACGAAGATCGGCGAGCCACGGTCCCGGATTGCCGACGCCCCAATAAAGCGTCTTCGTCGCCGAGTCGTAGGTGCCGGTGAGCCATGCGGGCGCGCCACCATGTTCCTGCATGCCGTCGGGCCATGTATTGCCGCCAGGTTCCTTCGCGCCGGGCACGGTATAACGCTTCCAGAGCACCTTGCCGTCATTGGGATCGAGTGCGGCGATGAAACCGCGCGCGCCATACTCGCCGCCCGAACTGCCGACGACGAGCGCGCCATCGAGCGCCAGAGGTGCAAGCGAGAACGCGTAGCCGACGCCCGGATCGAACATCGCCTTCTTCCACACGAGCGCGCCTGTTTGCGCATCGAGGGCCGCCACTTCGCCGTTCAGCATCGCGACATAGACATTCTTTCCGTATAGCGCGACGCCGCGATTGACCACATCGCAACATGCGGTCTTGAAGGATTTCGCATCGAGATTCGGCTCGTATTTCCATAGCTGCTTGCCCGTTGCAGCATCGAATGCATAAACGTTGTCCTTGGGCGTCGTCACGAAAAGAAAGCGTCCGTTGACGATGGGCGTCGCTTCGAAGCCTTGCTGCAAGTCCTTCGGAAACTTATAGCTCCACACCTGCTTCAAGTTCTTTACGTTGCTCGTGTCGATCTGCTTGAGCGGCGAATGCGCATGACCGTTATACGTGCGGTAGTACGTGAGCCAGCCTGGATCCTCCTGCGCGCTGGTAAGACGCTCGTAGCTGACTTCCGGATACGGCGCCGGCGTGCCGCTCGCCGCGATGGCTTGTTGCTGCGCTACGCAGAATGCAGCAACGGCGCCTGCTGCAATGGCCGCGATGCGCATTGCCGGACTGAAGCGAATCTTCATCGTTGTCTCCTGGGTATTGTCGATGCAACGTCTACTTGAATCTCGATAGCGATGCGAACGGTTGCGGCATCTTCAAGGCAAGTCATGTGCCATTGATGATTCATGTGCCCGCTTGCCTTGCTGCATGCGGATCTCATGCACGAGGAGCTGGACGCAAGCGTCGTGCGATGTTCATGCAGGGGTGTTGCATCGTGGAGCAGTGGGGCGATCGACGTGTTGCCCGATGTGACAACGCGCGTTCAGTCGATCCAGCCGAGACGGCGCGCTTCATCGATGAAGCGATAGACATCGGCGGCGAGCCCCGCCATTCCGAAGCGCGCTTCCAGCTCGCCGATGATGTCGTCGAGTTCGCGCGTTCCATCACAGCGCGCGAGTATTTCGCCAGCGCTGCGATTCAGTTCGATGCTGCCGCGCGGATGCACGATCTCGCACGTGCGCATGCCCGCATGCCAATGCAGCTTAAGAGGCGCACGCAAGCGCGGGCGCGTGGGTGCGCCCGTATGCGCGGTCGTTGAGTTCATGTGGGACGGGAAGAGAAGGACGCAGGCCCGGGCGCTGTTCGACCCGGGCTTGCTTCATCGAAGCGTTAGCGTGTGGCGATATACATCGTGATCTCAAAGCCGAAGCGCAGATCGGTGAAGGCAGGCGTCGTCCATTGCATGTTCATCTCCTAAGGTGATGTTCGAGTCGGATCGCGAAGGATTCGCAATCGGACATCGAAAATGCAAGCTCCATGCCTTCGAAGAAAACGCAGTGCATGTGCACGGTTTAGCCTTTCAGTTTCATTTCGAAGTAGCGCGATTCACGTGCCGCGCTGTACCCCTTAGGAACAGGGGTGTCTCGAAGTGGAACACCGCATGGAACAACTCACTGCTCCATCGCTGAACAAGCGGGCATCTTGCGATAGATCGTGTTGCGCGAAACGCCGAGCGCACGCGCGGCGGCGGATACGTTGCCACGATGTCGCGTGAGCGCAGCGGCGATCACGGACGCCGTGACTTCCTGTAGTCGTCCCGAAGCGGGCGCCGATGAAGGGCATGCTTCAAACACGTTTTGCGTATTAACGCGAGGCTCCTCGAAGAAGTCATCAGGAAGATGTTCACGGCGAATGCAGCCGTCGTCGTCCACCATCGCGGCGGAGGTGCGCAGGAGATTGCACAGTTGCCGGAAGTTGCCGGGCCACGCGTAGCGCTGGAAGAGCGCCATCACTTCATCGTCGATGGACAGGCGCGTGCCCCGTGATTCGTCGGCGCTCACGGCGTGCAGCATCTTCGTGATCACAGTTGCGAGGTCGGTGCGCTCGCGCAATGGCGGCAGCTTGACGACGAGTCCGTTCAGTCGGTAATACAAGTCTTCGCGAAAGCGGTTCTGCTCGATCATCTCTCGCAAATTGCGGTGCGTCGCGCAGATGATGGCTACATCGACCGGTATCGACCTGCTGGAACCCAGTGGATCGACGACGCGCTCCTGCAGAACGCGCAGAAGGCGCACCTGCAGCGGATAGGGCATGTCGCCGATCTCATCGAGAAACAGCGTGCCGCCGTTCGCCTGCAGCAGCTTGCCGGCCGCGCCCTTGCGCCGGGCGCCGGTGAAGGCGCCTTCCTCATAGCCGAAGAGTTCCGATTCGATCAGGTTCTCGGGAATCGATGCGCAGTTCACCGCGACGAACGGTCCCGCGCGGCGCGGCGAATCGCTGTGAATCGCCTGCGCGAGCAGTTCCTTGCCGGTGCCTGTTTCGCCGGTGACGAGTATCGGTATGTCCTTGCCGATGACCTTGCGGACCTTGGCGATCACCACAGCCACTTTTGGATCGCCCGTGTCGAGTGAAGCGAGCTTCGATGACGCATCGATTGCAGCGGATGCGCGCGGCGCGGCTTTGATCGCATTGGATGTGGGCGCCACTCCGGCGAGCGGCGCACGGTTCAGGCGCACACGCGCGCACACGACGGCGCCGTTGTTCAGGTCGAGGGGAAAATGCGGAGCGCGGCTCGCATGCGAACGATCGATCAGTTGTGCGCTCGTCAGTCCGAAGAGCGACGAGAGCGTATGCGCGCGCAGCGACGCGATCGACAGGCCGAACTGAAACTGCGCGCTGCGATTGGCGGAGAGAAAGCGACCATCGCAGGTGAAGGCCATGATGCCTTCCATCAGCGTGCCGAGAAATTCGGGGCGGCTATGAAACGCGATCTGCAGCATGCCCTGAAAAGTGCTGGAAAACAGATGGTTTTCGATCATCTGCACGGACATGCGCGCGAGCGCCATCGTGTGGCGATGGTAGCTTCGATGATCGCCGGTCACATCGAGCACGCCGATCAGATCGCCATAGGGATCGAGGATCGGCACGCTTGAGCACGTCAAAAAGCGATTGGCCGCGAGATAGTGCTGATCGCCATGCACGACGGTGGGCGAGCGTTCCGCAATTGCGGTGCCGATCGCATTCGTGCCTTGCCGTTCCTCGGCCCAGTTCGCGCCGGCTCTCAGCGCAACTTTCTCGGCGCGTGCGAGGAAATCGTCGTCGCCGGTGGAATGGAGGATGAGACCTTGCGCATCGGTCAGCACGATCATGCTTTGCGTGTTCACGATCTGTTCGCGCAGCGTTTCCATTACCGGCGTCGCGTGCGCGCACAGCACACGGTTCTGTTCGAGCTTGAGCAGCAACTCGCCTTCGGTGAGCACGTCGTAATCGGGGCGGGTCGATGCGTTCAGGCCGAACGTCTCCGACCGTTCGTGCGCCTTGCGGATCGAGGGGATCAGCCAGCCGCTCCCTTG
Organism: Caballeronia sp. INML1; assembly: GCF_023631085.1. Lineage (NCBI taxonomy): Bacteria > Pseudomonadati > Pseudomonadota > Betaproteobacteria > Burkholderiales > Burkholderiaceae > Caballeronia > Caballeronia sp. INML1. The sequence goes on from NZ_JALQDT010000066.1 coordinate 31,924, forward strand.
TTCATCGTGGCTCGCCGCGATTTGGTGAATAACGTCTTGCATCGCCTCCTCCTTTGCAGAACCGGTCGTATCGCCGGATATCTGAGCGCGGATAAAAGCAAGTCCTGCGCCAATGAGGGCAAACAAATTTCCGTGTTGGCGAAACGAAAGGATGGGCGATGTCGTCGCGACGCCCACAGTGCCGCGCATCGTGTGTTGGCCGGCGTCTGACCTGCCGCGTTGATGATGATGCGGGTCTGCCTGCCGCAAGGCCGCGGCATAAGGCGCAGCGGCTTCGAGACCATATACCCAAGGGTTGGCATATCAAATGCAAAAGACAGAGCGGGCGCCAACAAACGCTCGATTCGAATCTAACGAACTCTCGCTCACGCACCGCAAGGAGAAACGCCATGGCGAACCTGAAGCTCGACGATCTGCAACATGCCCAGCATCTGTCCTCTTCCGAGATGTCCCGGATCGTCGGAGGCGACAAGAAGGAGCCGGCCGGAAAGCCGATTCATATCGACGCTCAAAGCGGCGTGCTGACGTTCAAGGACGGCTCACAATGGACGATGGACCTGAACGGCAAGCTGCATCCACTGTGATGCGAGTGCGTCTAATCTCCTCGTGATAGAAGGCCGGACGTGCTCCGTGGCGCGGCCGGCCCTTCTCCTCTTGCATTCAAAACGTTTGATGCCGGTTTGCGTTATGTCTTTTGCATACGGAATCACAGACCGGTTCGGCCCGCGGTAAGTACGAGCCGCAAGCCGAGTATCGCGATCACGCTCGCGGCAATCCGGTCGATCCATTTCCTCGCGCGCAGATACATTTCGCGCGGACGCTTGCTGGAGAAACCCAAAGCGACGACCGTGTACCAGCCCGTCTCGATCGCGAAGACCATCGGCGGCAAGACGAAGTAGCACCACAGCGGAGGATGTTGCGGCAGGAGCGCCGCGAAGATGCTGCCGTACCAGATGGCGGTCTTCGGATTGCTCAACTGCGTCGTGAGGCCGAGCCAGAACGATTTGCGTGCGCTCGTCGCGAGTGCGGGCGGATCGTCTTGCGTCGACATCTGCATCGGCTGCGCGGCGCCGCGCCAGATCTTCGACGCCACGTAGAGGAGATACAGCCCGCCCGCGACCTTCAGCCCGACGTAGAGCCACTCGACGGCCACGAGCAGCGTATAGAGGCCGGCCAGAGCGATGCCGCCGAAGAAGATGCCGCCGACGCCCATGCCGAGCGCGGTCGCGAGACCATCGGCGCGAGATATGCCGATCGCATTGCGGGCCACGATCACGAAACTCGGGCCCGGAATCATCGCGCCCAGCAGCAGCGAGAACAGAATCGCGAATACGGCGGTGGATGCGGTCATCGGATTGTCTCCTCCCATTCTGAATGCACTCGAATGCGGTTTGAATGCGGCATGCAAAACGCACGATTGCATTCACGATGCATGATACGCGCGATGTTGCGCGCCTCGCTCTAGCCAGCGCCGCCTGCGACGCTGTCCTCGTGGATCGCGCGGTTGCGGCCGGTTCGTTTGGCGAGATAGAGCGCGGCGTCGGCACTATTGAGCAGCTTGAGCGCATCTTCGATCTGGCGCGGCGAGGCGGTCGCGATACCGATGCTGATCGTCAGCACGCCCTTGGGCGCGGCACTGTTGGTGATGGCGAGTTTCTCCACTTTCTCGCGCAGGCGCTCGGCGAACGTGATCGCGCCGTTCGCTTCGGCACCCGGCAGCACGACCACGAATTCCTCGCCGCCGTAGCGCGCCACGATATCCCCGGGCCGCTTCGTGGAATTCTGTATGCAATCGGCCACTGCGACGAGCGCATCGTCGCCCATCGCGTGACCGTAAGTGTCGTTGTACAGCTTGAAGTGATCGACGTCGACGAACAAGGCGGATAGGGGTTGATCGGCGCGACGGGCGCGCCGCCATTCCTCGTCGAGCCGGCGGTCCAGCGCGCGGCGATTGGACAGGCCGGTGAGCGAATCGGTGCCTGCAAGGCGTTGCAGCTTCGCTTGCGCGATCGCCCGCGACCGCAGCGAGATCGCAAGCAGCCAGGAGATGACGACAAAGCCGCCGCCGAACGTCATCGTCAGTCCGCCAATGACGATGCTGCGCTCGCGCCACGCAGCGAGCACTTCATGCTCCGCGGGCGCGACCGCCGCAATCATCTGCGTGCCGGGTACGTGCTGGAAGGTATAAAGCCGTCGCACACCGTCGAGTGGCGATTTCGATATGTACGAGCCGGACGGAGCGTCGCGCATCGCGGCGAAGGTCGGCGATCTGGCGACGTACCTGGCTTCGTCCAAGGGCAATGCAGGCTTGCGCGCGATCATCACGCCGTCCTGCTGAACGATGAACACGGACCCCGACCTGCCGACGTTCACGCGCGAAAGCAGGTTCTTGAAATAGGCCACGTCCAGCGCGATCACCGCGACACCCGCGAACGACCCGTCCGGTGCATCGATGCGCCGGCTCAGCGCGAGCGAGACCGCGCCTTTGCGCAGCCGCGACACGTAGGGTCCGGAAATGAAGAGGCCGGCGTCGGGATGTTCGGCATGCGCCTTGAAGTAATCACGATCGTTGAAGAGCAGGTCGGCGTGCTCTGAAGGATCGCGTTCGACGACGATGCGTCCTTCGCGATTCATCACGAACGCGCCGCCGACATAGTTCGTGCCGGTGGCGCCATCGAAGAGCACGAGTTTGCGCAGATCGGGAGGAAGCGTCATCACGGCGGGGTTTTGTATGCCGCTGACGATGGTGCGCAGCGACAGGTCGCTCGATTCGATGTTGCGCGCGATATCGGCGCTCAAGGTAGCGACGAGGTTGGCCGCTGCCTGATTCGCGTTCTGCAATGCCTGCGCGCGACCTTGCCAAAGCGCGGCAAACGACAACGCGGCCATGGAAACGGCGATGGCGGTGCCAATGAGTCCGGCGAGCGCCGGAAACCGCGAAAACGCATCGGCGAAGCGCATCGCGGCGGTGCTGTTGCGCCGCATCAGCCGGCGGCTGACCATGCGTCCGGTCTTGCGAACGGCGTTCAATCTGGCGGGCATTCAGGTTCTCCGCGTGACGCCATTTCCGCACGACCCGGCGCGGTATGGCCTGCGGTGCGAGCACGCTTTGCGTCGAAAAACTCCATGTTTCAGGGGGGATTCGCTGCGTGTAATCGAACGTCGATTGTAGTCGCTTGGAACGCAGCGGTTTCGCACGGGCGCCCATGAATCAGCCGTTGCGTTATCTCGTGATCAGCTGGCGTCTCCTGCACCCGCTACTTCACGAGGTGCAGCCGCTTCGTGATGATCGTACCTTCCTTGCGATCGATGAGCCACGCTGCATCAACTCTTCCATTCAATGTCGATGTCCTGCGCGTGATATCCGTGGGTTCTTCGTCGGTAGGCGCGCTGTGTTCGATGTCATCGGTCAGGTAGGGCGGCGCGAGCGAGCAGATGAGCACGATCGCGAAGTCGCCGTTGCCGTGCGCATGATCGAAGCTCGGGAGCACGATCCGGCCGCTGACGGTCGTCTTGATGCCGCTCTGCGGCTTCAACTGAATGACGTCGAAGGTCTGAACGAATCCCTTCTCCTTGGCCTCTGGCGCGACGACGAGCTTGCGGCCGCTTTGTCCCTTCACGGTCTGCTTGAGCAGGATGGCATCGGGATTTTCAGGTGCCGCGAGCGAGACATTCACTGAAAGGACCTTCTTTCTCGACAGATAGCGCACGCCATATGAAACCGGAATGACGAACGTGAACGTGCGCTCGGTCTGCTCGCGAGGCTGACTCGCGCCCGACGCCGCGGATGCGCCTTGCTGCGCCTTGTGAAACGGACGCGAGAGAAAGGCCCGTACGCGGTTCGTGATCGATGCCGATTGTCCCGGCGCAGGGTGCCCCGCGAGCGCGTCGCGGACTTGCGCGGGATCGTCGCCGGTGAAGTTCGGCGCAAGCGCGTTGGCGGACAGGATGACTTGCGCCGATGTACTGCTCGCGCCCTCGACTGCACTTGCAGCATGACCACCATGCGGCGCGGCTGCGAAAGTGCACACTGGCCCGCACGACAACGCGCAGGTCATGCACAGCGCCGCGCCACGTCCACGATTCAATAGAAGCACCTGCCTACTCCTGGCGCCAGAGCCGGTTGCGATGATGTGGCTATCTTAAAACGAAGCGCGCGAATCGGCATCTTGCATGCCTGATATTGGATGCAATCCGTCCGCGCGTAGTCGAAGATTGCCGCGATCGCATCGATATGATCGCGATGAACAGAAAAAAGCCGCTCGAAAGCGGCCACTGGTCGATCAGGTTTACCGGCGCGGGATCACGCCTCGCATCTGCGTCGCGCGCAGAAAATCGAAATCGACGCCCTTGTCTGCCTGCGTCACCGTGTCATAAAACAACTTGCGATAACCACGATCCGCGCTCGGCACGCTGACGGGCGTTGCCTTCGCGCGTGCGGCGAGTTCTTCTTCGCTGATGAGCAGACTGATTTCACGCTTCGACACGCTCAGGCGAATGCGATCGCCGGTTCGAACGTGCGCGAGCGGGCCGCCGACTGCCGATTCCGGCGTCACATGCAAAACGATAGTGCCGAACGCCGTGCCGCTCATGCGTCCATCGGAGACGCGCACGATATCCTTCACGCCCTTCAACGCGAGCTTGCGCGGAATGGGGATGTAGCCGGCTTCCGGCATGCCCGGTGCGCCCTTGGGCCCGATGTTCTTGAGCACGAGGATATCGTCGGGTGTGACGTCGAGATCGTCGGAATCGATGCGTGCCGCGAGATCCGCGCCATGCTCGAACACGACCGCCCGGCCTTCGTGTTCCATCAACTTCGCGTTCGCCGCCGATTGCTTGATGATCGCGCCACCCGGTGCGAGATTGCCTTCCAGCACCGCGATGCCGCCTTGCGGATAGATCGGTTTGTCGAAGGGACGCACGACGTCCTGCTCGAATGCCGGCCCTGCGGCTTCGATCTCTTCGCCGAGCGTGCGTCCGGTGACCGTCAATGTGTTCAGATGCAGGAGCGGCTTCAATTCGCGTAGCAGCGTGGCCATGCCGCCGGCCTTGTGAAAGTCCTCCATGTAATGCAATCCGGAAGGCTTCAGGTCGACTAGCACGGGCGTTTCGCGACCCATGCGATCGAGCGCCTTCAGATCGACGTCATAGCCCATGCGTCCGGCGATCGCGGTGAGATGCACGATGCCGTTCGTCGAGCCGCCGATCGCGAGCAGCACGCGCATCGCGTTTTCGAATGCCTCGGCCGTGAGGACCTTGTCGATGGTGAGGTCATCGCGCGCCATCTGCACGGCTTGCGTGCCCGTGAGTTCGGCGATACGCATGCGATCCGACGTGACCGCGGGCGGCGATGCGCCGCCCGGCACCGTCATGCCGAGCGCTTCGGCGATGCATGCCATCGTGCTCGCCGTGCCCATCACGGAACAGGTGCCCACGCTCGCGACGAGCTGATTGTTCACGGCCGCGATTTCCGCTTCGTCGATTTCCTCCGCGCGAAAACGCCCCCAATAGCGGCGGCAATCCGTGCATGCGCCGACGCGCTCACCGCGATGCGCGCCCGTGAGCATCGAGCCCGTGATGAGTTGAATCGCAGGAATGCCGGCCGATGCCGCGCCCATCAGTTGCGCGGGCACGGTCTTGTCGCATCCGCCGATCAGCACGACCGCGTCCATCGGCTGGGCCCGGATCATCTCTTCCGTGTCGATCGACATCAGGTTGCGAAGGTACATGCTCGTCGGCTGCGAGAACGATTCGGCGATCGAGATCGTCGGAAAGTCCATCGGCAAGCCGCCCGCCAGCATCACGCCGCGCTTCACCGCTTCGATCAGTTGCGGTGCATTGCCGTGACACGGGTTATACGCGCTGCCCGTATCGACAATGCCGATCACCGGGCGATCCAGGGCGCTGTCGGTATAACCCGCGCCCTTGATGAAGGCTTTGCGCAGGAACAGCGAGAAACCGTTGTCTCCATAGCTCGTGAGCGATTTGCGCAAGCCGCCCGGTTTCGCGGGCTCTTCGCCGGGCTTTTTCCTGAATGTGTCGGTCATGGTCGCACTACCGTTTGATGAGCGTTGAACGTCTGCGTGCCTCGATTATCGCGGCTTTGCCCAGGCTTTGTGCGCGCTTGGCGCGTGCTTCGAACCGAAGACGTTTTTGCTTTCGCAAGCGCCAGACGCAAATGGCCCCTCACGTTGTCACTTTCTTCGGACCGATTCGGCGGCGGCAAGAAACGCTTGCGCGAGGCGCAGTCGCGCGGACGAGCGTCCCTAAAGCAATCCGACGCAGCGTCTGCGCGCGCCATGCGGCAATGTCCGCTTTTCAGGGACAGTCCGCTCAATTCCTGCGATGCCCAGTGCACGGCTCTGTAGCGCGTCGCCTGAGGTCGATCAATCCGTGGCGGTCCTGCTGCGAAATCGCTCTGGAAATCAGCCGTCGATCGTCTCGTGCACGCCCTGTTCGCCGCGTTTCCAGTAAGCGGAAGCGCGAATGCGCTTCTTGTCGACGCCGCGTTCGTCGCATAGCAGCTTGCGGACCGCGCGCATCAGCGTGGCTTCTCCCGCGGCCCACACGTAGCCTTCGCCATCGGGCACGTAGGTTTCGCGCAAGGCGAGCAGCAGCGCGCCGCCGGGATGCTCGCTCTCGTTGCGATAGCGCCATTGCGCGTAGAGATCGGCGCGCGTATCGAATTCGATGCGTGCGGATTGATCGGCGACTTCGATCAGCGTCGCGACGCGCGTGCCTTCGGGCAGCTCTTCCAGACGCCGCGCGATGGCGGGCAGGGCGGTTTCATCGCCGATCATCAGATGCCAGTCGAACTGCGTCGGAATGACGAACGACCCACGCGGTCCGCCGATGCCGAGATATTGACCCGGCGCGGCTTGCGCGGCCCATGCCGTCGCGGGGCCGGCTTCGTGCAGCACGAATTCGATATCGAGCTCGCGCGCTACACGGTCGAAGCGGCGCGGCGTGAAATCGCGCGCGATCGGACGCGGCTTCGACGCATCGAATATGGGCCCGTCGGGACCGGCCTGCGGGAGCGCGGGCATCGCCTCGCCGGGCTGCGGGAAGAAGAGCTTTACGTGATCGTCGAATGAGGCGCTCACGAAGTCGTCGAGCGAATCGCCCGTGAAGGTCACGCGCACGAGATACGGATTGAGCGCCGTTACGCGCGTGACTTGCAGCAACCGGAACTTGAGCGCGTGACGAATGCGCGCGACTTCGAGATCGGGTCTGTCTTGAAGAATGGAATCTGTCATCGTGTATGGCTCCTTCTTACGCCTGCTTCGGCGCCGGGTTCTGTTCGATTTCGGCCGTCGCGCGCGCAAGGATCGCGGCGATGCGGCGTTGCTCGTCCTGCGATGCGTCGGTGCGCAAGAGCAGCGCTTTCTTCAGCGCGCGGCGCGCGGCGATCAGCTCGGGCGCCCAGCCGCTATCGGCGGCGGTGTCATCGGCTTCCTCGCCCATGTAGGCGCGGCGCACGAGATCCATCTTGCGTGCGAAGTGCGTGAGCTTCGCGAGCATGATGTCCACGCGCTCGCGGTTCGACGCGAGATAGTCGCGACCCGCATCCGAAAGCGCATAGCGCTTGCGATTGCCTTCCAGTTCGACGGTGGCGTAGCCCAGCTCTTCCAGATACGTGAGCGCCGGATAGACCATGCCGGGGCTCGGCGTGTAGAAGCCGTTCGAGCGGTCTTCCAGTGCCTTGATGAGTTCGTAGCCATGACGCGGCGCTTCGGCGAGCATCGCGAGCAGCAGCAGTTGGAGATCGTCGGAGGAGAACTTGCGTCCGCGCGGCATGCCGTCCTCGCCGCCGAATCCACCCATGCCACCCATGCCACCCATGCCACCCGTTCCGCCGGGACCGCCGCCGAAGCGACCGCCGGCGCCGTGGCGATGACGGCCGATCATGCCCCAGCGTTCGAAGATCGAACGCTCAGACCACTCGGGGGCGTCGAAGGGAAAACCAGATCCGAATGCGCGGAAGCCGGCTTCACGCGCGCGTTGAATGCAGCGGGATTTCATCAGAACACTCCAGATATGTCTTAAAACATATCTAAAGATATATATCGTAAGAGTGTCTGTCAAGCGGGAATACGAGGGGCGGGGCGCGCAAGTGCCGACGATCGCCGCATTCGCCGATACGCATCGCGCCGTCCCGGCCGTCCCGCGAGCGGCTCAGCGCCCCTTCCACGGCACGAGCCGCCGCTCCAGCGCGCGCATGCCGAAGTCGAATATCCACGCGATCGCGCCGATGAGCACGATGCCCATCACCACCACGTCGGTGCGCAGGAAGCTCGACGCGTTGAGCACCATCTGCCCGAGGCCGGCGGTCGCGGCAACCATCTCGGCAGCGACAAGTGTGGTCCAGCCGAAGCCCACGGCGATGCGCAGGCCCGTCAGGATCTCCGGCAGCGCGGCGGGCAGCACGACATGCCACACCACCTGCCGGAAGTTCGCGCCGAGCGACCACGCTGCGTTCACCTGCTCGGCGGTCGCGCTTTTCACGCCCGCACGCGCGGCCATCGCGATCGGCGCGAAGCAGGCGAGCCAGATCACGACGATCTTCGCGGTCTCATCGATCCCGAAGTAGATGACGACGAGCGGCAGATAAGCGAGCGGCGGCAGTGGCCGATAGAACTCCAGCGGCGGATCGAGCACGCCGCGCGCAATGCGGCTCACGCCCATCAGGATGCCGACCGGCACCGCCGTGACGACCGCGAGCGCGAATGCACCGAACACGCGGATCGCGCTCCACAGCAGATGTTCCGAGAGCGGCAGTCCGCCCTGAAGCCGTCCATGCCACGCATCGGTGAATGCCTGCCATACGGCTTCGGGCGAGGGCAGAAAGAGCGGCGGCAGCCAGTGAAAATGCGTGGCGGCCCACCACAGCACCGCGAGTGTCGCGACGCACAGCGCACTGGGCAGCGCCGTCGGGCCCGCGCCCGGCATGCCGCGATAGCGCGCGCGCCTTTTCGCGCGCGAAGCAGCTCGTGTGGTCTGCGGCGTCGTGACGGCGCGCGGCAGCGGGACGTCTCGAGCGGGGTGAGTCACGCCACCTCCGTGTCGGTGCGATGCAGTCGGCGCGTCAGCCGTTCGCGCCATTCGATGAAAGCGGGCGACGATTTCACGGCGCGCGCGTCGCGGTTGCGAATGTAATCGCGCGAGAAGGGCAGCTCGTGCACTTCCTCGATGCGTCCCGGGCCGGGTGTCATCAGCACGAGGCGCGTCGCCAGGAAGAGGGCTTCCTCCACGCTGTGCGTGATGAAGAAGACCGTCTTGCCGGTGCGCGCCCACACGTCGAGCACGAGTTCCTGCACGCTTTCGCGCGTGAGGGCGTCGAGCGCGCCCATCGGCTCGTCCATCAGCAGCACTTCGGGATCGCTCGCGAGTGCGCGCGCGATTCCGACGCGTTGCTGCATGCCGCCCGAAAGCGCGTAGACCTTTGCCCGCTCGGATTGCGCCAGACCGACGAGCGCGAGCGTGCGGCGCGCGATCTCGAGGCGCTCGTCGCGCTTCACGCCACGAAAGCGCAGGCCGAGCGCGACGTTGTCGATGACATTCAGCCACGGCATCAACGCATGTTTCTGGAACACGACGCCGCGCTCCGCGCCGGGCCCGGCGATCGGTTCGCCATTGAGCGATGCCTCGCCTTCGGTCGGCTCGAGAAATCCGGCGAGGCAATTCAGCAGCGTGGTCTTGCCGCAGCCCGACGCGCCGAGCGCCACCACGAACTCGCCGCTGCCGATCTGCAAATCGACGCCTTTCAACGCGGGCGTGTGCGCGCCTTCGTACGTGACGCCGAGATTGCGGATGGCAAGCGATGTCATTTCGCGGCCTGCTGCGCGAAGCGGGGATCGACGCCCGTGGAGTAATCCGCGAGCACGTTCTGGATCGTGCCCTGCTGCTTGAGGAACTGCGCGGTGGCGGCGAGCGACTTCGCCGCGCCGGACTGCTGTCCGCCGCCGAGCCAGGTCGGCGAAGCCTGCTCGCCTGCGCTCGGGAAGGCGTAGAGCGCGAGACTCGCGGGCACGTCGGCGGCGTTCGCCCCGGATTCCTGCGCGACCGCCTGCACCTGTTTCGATGCGGCGGTCCAGTCGGCCTTGTGGTCGCGGTATTGCGCATCGGTATCGGCGAGCACCTTGACGAGCCCGTTCAGGAACGCGGGATTGTCCTGCGCGAACTTGCGTGCCGCGACGAAGCCGTCGAAGGTCGCCTTGCCCGATTCCTTCGCCACCTCACCCGACGTGATGAGCACGCGGCCGCTCTGCTTGGCCTTGGCGAGCACCGGGTCCCAGATGTAAGTCGCGTCGATGTTGCCGCGCTCCCACGCCGCCGCGACTTCGGGCGGACGCAGATTGACGATCCTGACCGTCGACGGATCGACACCCGCCTGCTGCAAGGCGACGAGCGCATGAAAATGCGAAGTCGATACATACGGCACGCCGAGCGTCTTGCCCTTCAGATCGGCGAGCTTGCTCACGCCGGACCCGTTGCGCGCGACGAGCGCTTCGGCATCGTTGATGTTGTCGAGAATCCAGAACAGCGACAGATCGACGCCTTGCGAGAGTCCCGCCGCGATCGGGCTGGAGCCCGCTTCGCCCACCTGTATGGAACCGGACGCGAGCGCGCGGATGACGTCCGCGCCGCTGCCGAGCTTGCGATAAGTGACCTTGTATCCGGTGGCCTTCTCGACGGCTCCGCTTGCCTGCGCATAGCGCCACGGCACCACCATGTCCTGATAGCCGATGACGACCTCGCGTGTTTCGGCCTTTGCATGAACGGGCGCGAAAACGACGGCGGCAAGCATGAAGGCAGCGGCGCCGGCGATCAGTGTGCGGCGATGGATCGTATGTTTCATGGAGCGAACGGAGTGGTGTGGTGAAGCCTTCGACTATAGGCACTTTGTGTGCCGCGGCTACCAATCAATTGTGCGTAGCAAATGACGTGGAGCGCGCTTCGCATATACGCCTGGCCGAACCGCGAACGGTCGCGCACGAGCCGTCATTTGCAAATGAAAAATACTTGGTACCACCTCCGGCGGATGTCTCGCATAGTCGTACGTATTGGCTATCGACGGTTGACTTTGCATCGGACGAGTACCGCCGCCATCGCTTCTGTGACGAAACAAGAAATACGGCGACGTCGTGACTATGACCGGCGGCGGCGCGGCATGCAGAACCGCTGGCGCTATTCCGGCTTGCCCGGCCGACATCATGGAAAGGACTGCACTGTGGCTGTATTCGACATCGACGACATCGTCCAATCGCTTCAGACGGTCCGCCAGCAGTGGCGGGAAATGCAAAAGCGCTCGCTCGAGCCGGGCGGGCGCGAACTCCCCGCGCGCGAGGCGCTCGCCGACATCATCGGCGCGCTGAAAGGCGCACTCTTTCCGATGCGGCTCGGCCCGCCCGATCTGCGTCAGGAAAGCGAGAACTTCTACGTCGGCCATGCGCTCGATTTCGCGCTGCAGGGCCTGCTCGCGCAGGCGAAGCTGGAGTTGCAATACAAGGCACGGCATGAGCCGCGCGACGACCACGCGATCGACACGCGCGCGATCAACGCAATACGCGCGTTCGCCAAAACCCTGCCGCGCATCCGCACCCTGCTCGACAGCGACATCCTCGCGGCCTATCAGGGCGATCCGGCGGCGGGCAGCGTCGACGAAGTGCTGCTTTGCTATCCCGGCATCCTCGTGATGATCCACCATCGCATCGCGCACGAGCTTTATCGGCTCGAATTGCCGCTGCTCGCACGCATCGTGGCCGAGCTCGCACATGGCGAAACCGGCATCGACATCCATCCCGGTGCGCGCATCGGCTCGGGGTTCTTCATCGATCACGGCACGGGCGTCGTGATCGGCGAGACGGCGGTGATCGGCAACCACGTGCGCATCTATCAGGCGGTGACGCTCGGCGCCAAGCGCTTTCCGCGCGACGCGCAAGGTCAACTCGAGAAAGGGCTCGCGCGTCATCCGATCGTCGAGGACGACGTCGTGATCTACGCCGGCGCGACGATCCTCGGACGCGTGACGCTCGGACGCGGCGCGGTCATCGGCGGCAATGTATGGCTCACGCACGACGTCGCGCCGGGCGCTTCGGTCACGCAGGCGCTGTCGCAAAGCGGTGAGGCCGCGCGGCGCGCCCAGACGCAGCGGACCGAGCCTGTCTCGTCATGAGCACACCGGTGCGCCATGTCGGCGCGACCGTTCGACAACTGCGCGAGCGCTGCCTTTATGCGCAGCGCCCGCTCAGGCGATCCACTATCAGCCTGCGATATGCAATCAGCGCGGCGTGATGTGGGCGCACGCCGATTAGCTTATGAGAAATCAGTCCAACCGCGCGCCGATGGGTGCGCTAACTTGGAGCGCCTCGACAGAGCGCCAGGAAACCGCCATGTCCACGATCGCAGCATCCGATCCATTCGCCGATCATCTCAACCCCTTCGATGCCGATCTGCAACGCGAGCCGGTCTCGCGTTTCGGCGTGCCCGACGAGACGCGCCTGCCGCCGCACGTCGCGTCGATCCACGCGAAGTTCCGCAGACAGTACGGCTTCGTGCCGAACTGGCTCGCGGCGCTCTCGGTCAATCCCGATACCGCTTATCGGCTCGTCACGTTCTACGAGCATCTTTTCGATCCGCACCGCAGTCATCTGACGGCCGCGGAGCGCGAACTGATCGCGGTGGTCACGTCGGCCGCGAACGAGTGCAGCTACTGCGTGTTCAATCACACGCAGGCGCTTGCGAACGTGCTGGGCGATACGGTGCGCGCGCAGCGCATCGCACAGGGCTTTCGTCATGTGCGTCTTTCGGTGAAGGAGGCTGCGCTCGCGGAAATCTCGGAGCGTCTCACGCGCGAGCCGGGCGGCATTCGCGAAGAAGATCTTCAATCGCTGCGCTCGATCGGCTTCACGCAGCAGGCCGTGACCGAGGTGCTGGAGATATCGGCGTTCTTCAACTATGCCAATCGGTTGACGATCGCACTGAACGTGGTGCCGGACGATCAGTTTTTTGCGGGCCGCGATCTCAGGCGTGCGTGAAGCCGGCCGCTCGTTCAAGCGCGTTTTTGCGGCTTGCAGTACCTTGACGCAATCCGCCACTCGTTCATCACCGACGCGATGTCAACCACCCGACAACTCCATCTGGGCGCGTTCATGCGGCCGGTCAGCCTGCATACCGGCGCGTGGCGCTTTCCGGGTGCATGGCCCGACGCCAACTTCAATTTCAGCCATCTCAAACGATTCGTGCAGACGCTCGAAAGCGCCTGCTTCGATGCGTTCTTCATGGCCGATCACCTCGCCGTGCTCAACATGCCGGTAGACGCGTTGAAGCGCAGCCATACCGCGACGTCGTTCGAGCCGTTCACGCTGCTTTCCGCGCTCGCCGCCGTGACCGAACGCATCGGGCTGATTGCCACGGCATCGACCACCTTCGACGAGCCGTATCACATCGCGCGGCGCTTTGCGTCGCTCGATCATCTGAGCGGCGGGCGCGCGGGCTGGAACCTCGTCACCACGTCGAACCCCGACGCCGCGCGCAACTTCGGCCGCGAGGAACACATGGAGCACGACGAGCGTTATCGCCGCGCGCACGAGTTCTACGATGTCGTCACCGGCCTCTGGGATAGCTGGGCCGATGACGCCTTCGTGCGCGACACCGAAAGCGGCCTGTTCTTCGATCCCGACCGGCTGCACGTCCTCGACCACAAGGGCGCGTATCTGTCGGTGCGCGGCCCGCTGAACATCGCGCGGCCGGTGCAGGGATGGCCGGTGGTCGTGCAGGCGGGATCATCGGAAGCGGGCAGGCAGCTCGCCGCCGAAACCGCCGATGCGGTCTTCACCGCGCAGCCGAATCTAGCCGCGGGCAAGCGTTTTTATGCCGATGTCAAAGGCCGCATGGAACGCGTCGGCCGCGCGCGTGAGCATCTGAAAATTCTGCCGGGCGCGTTCGTCGTGGTGGGCGACTCGCGCGACGAAGCGCAGGAGAAGCGGGGGCTGCTCGATACCTTCGTGCATGACGACAGCGGCTTCGCGTCGCTGTCGATCGCGCTCGGTCACGATGTCTCGTCGTTCGACCCGGATGGTCCCTTGCCCGAGATTCCCGAGACCAACGCGAGCCGGAGCGCGCGCGAGCGCGTGATCGACATGGCGCGCGCCGAAGGGCTCACCGTGCGTCAACTGGCGCAGCGCGTCGGCGGCTATTCCGGCTTGCAGATGGTCGGGACCGCGACGGATATCGCCGATCAGATGGAGCAATGGCTCGTCGAAGAAGCCAGCGACGGCTTCAACGTGATGTTTCCGTATCTGCCCGCAGGCCTGGATGACTTCGTCACGAAGGTGGTGCCCGAGTTGCAGCGGCGCGGCATTTTCCGGCGCGCCTACGAAGGGGCGACCTTGCGGGAGCATCTCGGCTTGCCGAGGCCCGCCAACCGCTTCTTCGAGCATCGCTGATTCGAAGGCGCCCGGCGAAATGCGCTTCGTCACAGATAAGCGCCCCATTCTCGCGTTGCTGACCGGGCGGCATGGCGCTCACGAATAGAACGACGGCTTCGGAATCCGCCCGTTGAGCGCCCAGTCTCCCAGCTCGCGCACCTTGTAGTCGATCGGATCGTGCAGCGTATGTACCCGCACGTTGCGCCAGAAGCGGTCGAGGCGCAATGCCGCGGTGGTCGAGCGTGCGCCCGTCACTTCGAACATGCGATGCGCGACGTCCAGCCCCGCGCGCGCCGCCGCGACCTTGGATGCCGCCACCGCGACGGCCACTTCGCCCCGCTCATGTTCGGTCAGATCGAGCCCGCGCGACCACGCCTGATCGAATGCCTGCATCGCGCGCTCGACGAAGAGCCGCGCCCCTTCGAGCGCGAGCCAGAAGTCGCCGTAATGCGCGAGCACGTAGGGATCGTCGGCGGGACGCTCGGCGGCCGATGCGATCCACGGCCGCGTCTGCGCGAGCGTCGCGGCGCGCGCGGCCTGCAACGCGCCTTCGCCGATGCCCAGATAGATGTGGCTCAGGATCGACTGTGCGAGCAGCGGCCGCAGCGTGGCGAACGGGCTGGAGAGCGGTCCGGGCTGAAGCAGCAGTTCGTCCGTCGCGATGGGTACGCGCTCGAACACCACCGTGCCGCTGTCGGTCTGACGTTGCCCCATGTTGTCCCAGTCGTCGAGCACGGTGATGCCCGCGCGATTCGTCGGCGTCACACCGATGAGGAGCCGCCCGTCGCCGTCGAAAGCGGAGGCGAGCAGCTGGTCCGAATCGCGAGCGCCGGAACAGAAACTCTTGCGGCCGTCGAAGACATGGCCGCCGGCGCCATCGGGTAGCGCACGCGTGCTCTTGTCGAGCGGATTGAGCGCATTGCCCCAGAACCATCCTTGCGCGACGGTTTCGCCGAGCCAGCGACGGATCTGCACGGCGCTTGCGAACAGACGGATCGTTGCCAGTTGCAGGTGATGGAACGCGAACAGATGCGCGAGCGAGCTGTCGACCTGCGCCATGCGCCGCACGACATCGAGGGTCGTCGACCAGCTGGCGCCGTCGCCGCCGAACTCCACCGGCACCGAAAGCCTGAGCAGGCCGCTCTCGCGCAGCAGGTTGCGCTCGTGAAAGGCAGTGCCGCCCGACCTGTCGCGCGCGGCGGCCGTGGTTGCCCATTCATGCAACACCGCATTGAGCGGCTCGAGCCATGCGGCGTCTTCGGTACGATTCATTGCGCTTTTCTCCTGATCGTGATGGTTTTGGCTATGCAGAAAACCATGGATTGATTCGTCGGTTCTGGCTTTTCGTGGCTCGTTCGTATGCTTGCGGCGGATCATCGACGACCCCTGCGGCGCTCCCAGCGAAGGCGTGCGGCGAAAGTGAAGGCCTATGACAAAGTTTCGCCGATCACGAGCCGGCGCGCTCGCCAATGCGTTGAGCGGCGCGCTCGTTGTTTCTCCGGCGCGCCGCCCGATCCGGGACGTGTCCCCGTGCGCCAAATGCCGATATGGCAATTCCTTATCGATAGAAATTGGATCGCCATGAGCACACCCGGCGTTAGCATGAGCATCCTTTCTACTCTGTCTTTCGTTCATTCAAGCGATGTCCAAACTTCCCCGTTTCGGCGTCTGGGCGCTCGTGCATGGCAGCCGCGCGGCGCTGCAGGATCCCGCGGAGCCGTACGACGCCTCGTGGACGCGCAACAAGGCGCTCGTGCTCGAGGCCGAGCGCCTCGGTTATGACGCCGTGCTCGTCGCCCAGCATACGATCAATCCGCACGATGCCTCGCTCGATCAGCTCGAAGCGTGGACATCGTCGGCGGCACTGGCGGCGCTCACCTCGCGCATCGAGATCATCGCCGCGATCAAGCCTTATCTCTATCATCCGGTCGTGCTCGCGAAGATGGCGCAGCAGATCGAGCACATTAGCGGCGGGCGCTTCGCGATCAACCTCGTGAACGCGTGGAATCGTCCGGAGCTCGAACGCGCGGGCATCGGCTTTGCCGAGCACGACGAGCGCTATGCGTATGGCCGCGAGTGGATCGCCGTCGTCGAAGCCTTGTTGCGCGGCGAAGCCGTCACGCATCGCGGCGACCACTTCCGTATCGATGATTACCAGTTGCGTCCCGCCGATCCGTTCCGCGCGCGTCCGCGCATCTATGTCGGCGGAGAGTCGGATCCGGCGCGCTCGCTCGTGGCGGCGCATGGCGACGTGTGGTTCATCAACGGCCAGCCGCACGACGACGTCGCCGCCCTGATCGCCGATGTCTCCGCCCGCGCGCGTCCGGCAGGCCGCGACGCCTTGCGCTTCGGCCTGTCGGCGTTCGTGATCGCTCGCGACACGCAGGACGAAGCGCAGGCGCATCTCGAACATCTCTTCGCGCTGGCGGAACTCGACAAGCCGCTGCGCGAACGGCAGAAAGCCAATACCGATCCGAAGGCGGTCATGCACCAGACCTTCGCGCGCTCGGCGCGGGTCGGGTCGAACGGCGGCACGGCGGCGGATCTCGTCGGCGATTACGATACGGTCGCGCGGCGCATCGTGGATTTTCATCGTGCGGGGATCGAACTGTTCATGCTGCAGTTCCAGCCGTTCGAGGCCGACATGGGCCGCTTCGCACACGAAGTGATGCCGCGCGTGCGCCGTCTGGTC
The DNA here is from genome assembly GCF_023631085.1 of Caballeronia sp. INML1. Taxonomy (NCBI): domain Bacteria; kingdom Pseudomonadati; phylum Pseudomonadota; class Betaproteobacteria; order Burkholderiales; family Burkholderiaceae; genus Caballeronia; species Caballeronia sp. INML1. Next base: position 49,045 of record NZ_JALQDT010000066.1, read on the forward strand.
GGCGGCTGAGCACGCGGTCCGCTCGCCGCGTCGGTCGCGCGCGAGCGGACACGTCACGCACGATCAGAAGAACGCGCCCGTGGGCGGCAGTCGCCCGCTCAGCAGGTTCTGCCCGAGCAGACGCTCCTTGTAGAGCCGCGGATTGTGCGAGGCGATCACCTTGATGTTGCGCCAGTGCCGGTCGAGCGCGCCGATGCGCGAGACGACCGAGCCCGAGCCGAGATCGATCAGCCAGCTCGCGATCTGCGGGGCGAGATCGTCGATCACGACTTTCGCTTCGGAGGCCGCGAGCGTGGCGGCGAGCGTGGTTTCGTATTCGTCGCGCGTGCCGTGGGCATCCCATGCGCGCTGCAGGGCGCCGACCGCGCGGTCCGCGGTCGCCTCGACGCTCGCCGCGTACGCGCGAATACGGCCGAGCAGCGATTGCAGCACGGGTTCGCCGGCGGGATGCGCGGCTTCGCCGTGATAGAAGTTGCGCCCGCGCGCGCGCAGCACGTCGACGGCGTCCAGCGCCACGCGCCGCACGATGCCCGCGATGCAGTTGGTCAGATAGACCTGATGGAAGGTGTAGCCCCACGGCGCCGCTTCGTCGGACTTCGGCGGGTCCGTCGGGTAGAGGTGGGCGGCTGGCACCGTCACGTCGCGAAACCGCGCCGTGCCCGAGCCTGTCAGGCGCTGGCCAAAACCTTGCCAGTCATCCTCGTCGCTGACGCCTTCGCCGCGATCGAGCACGTATTGCACGGTGCGGCCTGCGCGACTCTCCACCGCGAGTCCGATGAACGCGTCGTTGTACAGATTGCCCGTGGCGTAGACCTTGTCGCCCGAGCCTACGTAGACGTCGCGCGATGCGTCCCATTCGAGCCGGCTCAGCACCTTCGTCGGGCGCGCGCCGGCCGCTGTCACGTCGCTGTCGACGAAGCTGAGACCGATGGTCTTCTTCTGCCCGGCGAGTTCCAGCACACGCGCATGAAAGGGATGCTCGCGCCGTCTGAGCGCGGCCTCCACTTGCCACAGATGATTGCGGAACGCATGGGCGATGTTCGAGTCCGCTGCGGCCACATCGCGCGCGAGCGCGAGCAATTCGCGCAGCGACACGCCCCGCCCGCCTGCATCGACGGGAAGACGCAGCGCGCCGAAGCCGAGCGCCTTGAGACTTGCGATTTCCTCGTGCGGCAGGCGATGCGCGCGTTCGCGTTCCGCGGCGGTCGCGGCGATATCGCCGATGATCTGCGCGAAGCCGAGGGCTGCGGACAATGGCGAGACGAGCGTGGGTCCGCCGCTCGCGGGATAGGTGAGCTCAGACATGATCGTGCGTTCCTCGAATCAGACCTTGATGCTGTAATCCGCGACCTTGATGCGCGAATTGATGATCTTGCGTTCCGCGAGCCAGTCGGCGGCGCGCTGAAACTGCGCGATGAAAGCGGCGTCGTCGGGCTCGTGGAACTGATTTACGCGCTTGAGGCTCGCCAGATAATCGCGCACCTGGTCCGGATACTTGCCTTCGCGCTGAACGAGAAGCTCGGCGTCGGCGGAATGCGCGGACTGCCATGCGCCTTCGACGTAGTACGCATCGATCACCGCGCGGATCAGCTCGGCGTTCTCTTCGGTGAACTTCCGGCGCGTCACGAGCGAGCTGTAGTCGATCAGGAAGTCCAGATCGCGGCCTTCGTTGAAGATGTCCTTCGCGTCATTCGAGAAGCGCGAGATGTCGACGCCCGGCGACCACATCGACCATGCGTCGACCTTGCCTTGCGCGAAAGCCGGTGCGGCGTCCGGCGGATTCAGATAGACGAACTGGACTTTGTCCCGATCGACGCGATGCTTTTCCAGCGCCGCGATGAGCAGAAATTCGCCGAGCCCGGAACGGTTGACGGCCACCTTGCGGCCCGCCAGATCGGCAACCGAACTGATCCCGCTCGACTTCTTCGCGATGATGGCCGTCGAACGCGGCGAATAGATATCGAACGCGTTGAAGACGATCGGCGAGCCGGCGAGCATCGCGGCGAGCGCGGGTGTCGTCGATCCCCAGAAACCAAAGTCGGCGCTGCCGCCGACCACGGCCTGAATCGACGGCGCATGGTTCGGAAACGGGCCGATCCATTCGACCTTGATGCCTTTGGCGGCGAGCGTTTTTTCGAACACGCCGCGCTGCTTGGCGATGTCGGGCAGGCTGCCGTAGCCCCAGCCGATGCGCACCGTGTCGGTATTGCGCGTGAGCTTGCGCGGCTCGGCCGCCTGCGCCGGGAAAAGTCCGCTGGTGGCGACGCCGGCCAGCAGGCCACCCGCCGCGCGCAACAACTGGCGGCGGCTCAGCGAAGAATCAGTCATGCTTTGAGGTCCTTCTGGTTGTGCGGGAAAGAGGTCAGTGAGTTCGGACACCCAGCTCGGCGAGCAGGATGGGCCGCAGCGCCAGCGGCGCGTGGTCTTTGGGCTGGAACGCAGCCGCGATGCGCCCGGCGCGCATCACGAGAATCCTGTCGGCGAGCGTGAGCGCTTCATCGACGTCATGCGTCACGATCAGCACGCCGGGTTGATGGAGCGCGACGAGTTCCTTGACGAGGCCGTGCATCCGGATGCGCGTGAGTGCATCGAGCGCCGCGAACGGCTCGTCGAGCAGCAGCAGCGCGGGATCGTGAATGAGTGCCCGCGCGAGCGCCACCCGCTGCGCCTGACCGCCCGACAGATTGCGCGGCCAGTCGTCCTCGCGTCCGGCGAGTCCGACTTCGGCCAGTGCGCGCGCCGCGCCGTCGCGGCCGATCGTGTTCTCGTGACCGAGCGCGACGTTCTGCCATAACGGCGCCCAGGGCAGCAGGCGAGGCTCCTGGAACACGACGGAGGGGCGCGCCGGCGCGCGGATCGTGCCCGCGTCGGGCCGATCGAGCGCCGCCAGCGCGCGCAGCAGCGTAGTCTTGCCGCATCCGCTTTCACCGAGCAGCGCGACGAATTCGCCTTTGCGGATGTCGAGATCCAGCGCATCGATGACGACACGGCTGCCATAGCGCCGCTGTAGTCCGCGCACCGATACGGCCATTGAAGACGATGCGCCGACGCGCTCGCGGGACAGAACCTGGCTCTGCGTCACTTGCGCGCTCCTTTGGCGTAGTTCGCGTGCCACGAGAGGTAGCGGGCTTCGAGCAGGCGCACGAGCGCGTCAGCGACGACGCCGATGATCGCGTAGATGATCACGGTCAGCAGGATGACGTTGGTGTTCAGGAATTCGCGGGCGTCCATCGCCAGAAAGCCGATGCCTTTGGTCGTCGCGAGCGTCTCCGCGATGACGAGCGCGAGCCACGCGTGGGCGAGCGCATAGCGCACGCCGGTCAGGATGGAAGGCATCGCGCCGGGAAGAATGATTCGCCGCACGACCGCGATGCGGTCCATGCCGATCACGCGGGCAAGTTCCATCAGCTTCGGATCGATCTGCCGGATGCCGAGCATGGTGTTGATGTAGATCGGAAAGAGTACCGCGAGCGCGACCAGGAAAATCTTCGCGACTTCGCCGACGCCGAACCAGACGATGACGAGCGGCAGCATCGCCAGAAAAGGAATCGCGCGCACCATCTGGATCGAGCGATCGAAGAGCGCCTGCGCGAACGGCGAGAACCCGACGACGACGCCGAGCGCGAGACCGATCGTGCCGCCGATGACGAAGCCTGCCGCGGCGCGCACTAGCGAGACGCCGAGATGAACGAAGAGCTCGCCGTTCCTGCCGAGATTGACGGCGGTGTCGAAGACGCTGCTCGGGGCCGGGAGCACCTGCGGCGCGATCAGTCCGATGCGCGATGCGGCTTCCCATGACTGGACGACGATCGCGGGAATGGCCCAGGAAAGCCATCGGTAGAGCACGACTCTCGAAATGCCCGCACGCGGCGCATGCGAAGTCACATAGCTGTTGCGGGTGGAAGTCAGGTCAGCCATTTCATTTCCGTATCAGCCATGAAGGACGGGGGCTCCGATGAACGTTATCCGCGAGTCGGGCAGGAGAGCTTCTTATTAGAAGCCGTCGAACGGCGCGACGACAAACGTTTTATTGTTCTTTGCTTTTCAGTGTTCCTGTGCGCCGCTGCCATTGCGCATCGGCTGAATTGCATTTCAGTTTTCGTCGCGGCAGCTAAGCACATTTCCTTGGTTCGCGCGCATCGCTCACGGCGTGAGAATGCGTGAGCACCGCATGGCGGCCGCGCTGCGCCAGACCATTTCTTTTTGCTGCTCTCCTCATTCCGATTCCATGAAGGCGTCCAATTCGCATCGCCGGCCATACGCTGCCGGAAAGCTCACTCTGGTGGCCTGCGCGGCCGCCGCGCTCGTTCTGCTGGGCGGCTGCAAGCCTCGCGAAGAGCGGGCGCAATCGTCGCAGACGCCGGTCGCGCAGAGCGGCCGGCAAGAAGTGGCGTACTTCAAGTATCCCGACAACCCGGCGTTCGATCTTGTCTATCTCGCCGACAAGCTCGGCTATTTCGAAGGCACGAGCACGCGGCCGAAGTATGTCGGCAAGATCGCCGCGCCGCAGATCATTCCGCTCGTCGGCACGGGCGAGATCGACTTCGGCACACGCATGGTGCCGCTCGTCATCTCCGCGATCGCGAGCGGCGCGGATATCAAGGTCGTGTCCGCGGGCGGCGAGACGCTCCCCGATGCGCCGCATATGAAGTACTTCACACGCAAGGACTCGGGCATTCGCGGACCCAGGGACTTCGAGGGCAAGACGGTGGCGTTCAACAGCTTCGGCGCGTGCGCGGAATTCGTGACGAAGAAGTATCTGTCGCAGCACGGCGTGGACGTGTCGAAGGTCAACTGGCTCGTCGTGCCCGACAACCAGTCGCAGCAGGCGCTCGTCACGAAAAACGTGGATATCGCCATCATTCACCCGCCTTTCTCCGGCGCTGCCGAGGCCGATCCGCAACTGCACAAGCTGTGGAGCGACTGGGACGAGGACGGCGGCCTCGGCGGCATGGCGCCCTACAGCGTGAACGGCGCATTCGCACGCGCGCATCCACAGGCCGTGAAGGATTTCGTGACGGCGATCGCGAAAGCCGGCAACTGGGTCAACGCGCATCCCGACGAGGCGCGCAAGCTCACGGCGGAGCGGCTCGGCATCGACGTGAAGCTGGTCGAGCGCTATGCCTACGTGAAGGATCTCGTGGTGACCGAGCCGCCGATCCAGTACTACATCGACATCCTGGAGCAGGCCGGAAAGATACCGAAGGGCAAGGTGCAGGTGAAGGACGTCTACACGAACCAGTACAACCCGTTCGCCGCGAAGCAGTCACAGGCGAATGCGACGCCGGTCGCGAACGGAAGGCCCTCATGAGCGGGACACGCGCGGCACGCGACAAGATCGTCGTGCGCGATCTGTCGCTCACCTACGTCAACGAGGCGACGGCGTCGAGCCATACCGTGCTCGACGCCTTCGACCTGCGCGTGCGCGAGGGCGAATTCCTGGCTGTGCTCGGTCCGAGCGGCTGCGGCAAGTCGACCCTGCTCAACCTCCTCGCGGGCCTGAGCGCGCCGACCTCGGGCCGGATCACCGTCGATGGCGAGCCTGTCGGCGGCGCGCGCAACAAGCTCGGCTTCGTGTTTCAGGGCTATGCGCTGTTTCCGTGGCGCACGGTGCGCAAGAACGTCGAAACCGGACTGGAGATTCGCGGCGTGAAGCGGGCGCAACGGCGCAGCGAGGCAGAACGCTTCCTGCGTCTCGTCGGCCTGCTCGATTTCGCGGATCACTATCCGCATCAATTGTCGGGCGGCATGCGGCAGCGCGTGGCGATCGCGCGGGTGCTCGCCTACGGTCCCGAGATCCTGCTGATGGACGAGCCTTTCGGCGCGCTCGATGCCCAGACGCGCGAGTCGTTGCAGCACGAGTTGCTCGGCATCTGGGAGCAGAGCGCGAAGACGGTCGTGTTCGTCACGCACAGCATCGACGAAGCGATTTTTCTGGCGGACCGTGTTGCCATCGTCGGGCGCGGGCCAGGACGCGTGAAGGAGATCATCGATATCGATTTGCCGCGTCCGCGTCCGGCATCGGTACGACACAGCGCCGCGTTTGTCGCGCTGCGCCAGCGCGCGTGGGCGAGCCTGAGCCATGAGCTGGACGATGCGCGGGGCGCGCCGCGTGAGCTCGTCGCCGAAACACTGACGGGGGCGTGAAAAGTGGCGGAACAAGAGACATTGAACGAGCTGCCCGTCTTGCTGGGCGCAAAGCGGAGCGTTGCGCGCGGGGCAAGGCGCGGGCGCGGCGTGAACCTTTCGTTCGCGTTCGAGCGCTCGATCGCGCTGATCGTTTTTGCGGTGTTGTGGGAAGTGCTGCCGCGCTCGGGCATCGTGAGCACGGCCTATTTGAGCCCGCCCTCACAAGTGGCGCTCGCGATCGCGCGCCTGTTCGATAGCGGCGACGTGTGGACGCATCTCGGCGCGAGCGCGCTGCGCTCCATCAGCGGCCTTTTGCTGGCCATCGCGGGCAGCGTCGTGTCGGGCTTCGCGCTGGGATGGTTTCGCCGCGCGGAAAGAATCATCGATCCGCTCTATCAGCTGCTGCGCCAGGTGTCCGCGTTCGCGCTGTTTCCGGTGTTCATGCTGTTCCTCGGCATCGGCGAGTCGTCGAAGATCGCCATCATCGTGTGGGCCGCATTCTGGCCGGTGCTGCTCAATACCATCTCGGGCGTGAAGCAGGTGGAGCGCGTGTTCATCGATTGCGCGCGCTCGATGGGCGCCTCGCAGGGCTTCATCTTCGCCAAGGTGGTGCTGCCCGCCGCGCTGCCCGAGATCCTGACCGGCATCCGGCTCGCGGGCGCATACAGCATCACGGCGCTGGTCGCGGCGGAGATGATCGGCGCACGCTCCGGGCTCGGCTTCTACACGCTCAATTCGCAGGAGACGTTCCAGATTCCCGACATGTACGCGGGCATCGTGCTGCTCGCGCTGTTCGGCCTGCTGATCAACAAGAGTCTTTCGCTGCTCGAGCGGCGCCTGCTGCGCTGGCGTGTGGGGCTCGCGCAAAATGGCTAGGAGCGCGCTCGCGGCGCTTCCGGGTCACGGCAGACGCCTGCGCTGGCTCGCCCTCGCGGTCATGGCGATGGTGGCGCTCTCGTCGTTGCCGCTGCGCGATGCATGGCGCAATCGCCCGGGAGATGACCGGCCTTTCGCCGCTGCGCTCACACGCGGAACGCTGATCGTCGCGGTCCCGTCGCGGCCCGCGCCGACGCTCAACGTCGGCCGGGTCGATCATTTCGCGCGCGTACCGGACGGCTTTGCCGCGGCGCTGGCCGAAGACATCGGACAGCGCGCGGGACTGCCCGTCACCCTGCTGCTCGCCGGGCCGGGCGAAGCCGCAGACGCGCTGCGATCGGGCCGCGCGGATGTCGCCGTCGCGGGGCTCGCGTTCGGCGCCGAACCGTCGCTCGCCTATGCGCCGAGCCCCTATACGTCCGGACGCGGCACGGCGCTCGTGCTTCGGCGCGGCACGGTGCGCGACTGGGGCGATCTCGCGGGAAGCCTGATCTGCGTCTCGCACGGCAGTCCGTTCGCGCGGGAGGCCGCGCGCCGCGCGCATGCGGGCGTACAGGCGTTCGACCGTCCGCTCGATGCGTTGCTGGCCTTTCAGGCGGGGGAGTGCGCGGCGCTCGTCGACGACGAGTATGTGATCCGGCAGTTGCTCAGGCAGCCCGACTGGGCGTATTACCGGCGTCTGCCCGGCACGGTCGCGGCTGCGCCCGCCTTCATCGCGACGCGCATCGGCGATGCCGCGACCACTGCGTTCACGGAACGGATCGTCGAGAGCTGGCGGCGGCAACGCTGGCTCTCGACGGTGCGCGAAGATCAGGCGACACGCCTCGCATTCGACATGTTCAACGCCCAGAACGATCTCTATTGCCACTGAGCGGGCGGGGCGTGGCTACCCCGAACGCACGACGACCACCAGAAACGATCGAACATGACTCAACGAAACGGACATCTGCATCTCGGCGCGTTTCTCTATCCCACGGGCCATCATATCGCCGCGTGGCGGCATCCTCATGCGAGCGCCGATGCAGGCAGCAATTTCGCCCACTATGCCGAGCTTGCGCAGGCGGCGGAAGCGGCGAAGTTCGATCTGATTTTTCTCGCCGACGGCACGGGGACGCGCGGCGACGATCCGCAATTCCTGAGCCGCACCGCCCACAGCTACGTCGCGCAGTTCGAACCGGTCACGCTTCTTTCAGCGCTTGCCGCAATCACGCGGCGCATCGGTCTGGTCGGCACGGCGTCGACCTCGTTCAACGAGCCTTATCACATCGCGCGCAAGTTCGCGTCGCTCGATCACATCAGCGGCGGGCGCGCGGGCTGGAACCTGGTCACGTCATCGAGCGAGCATGAAGCGCGCAACTTCGGCTTCGACGAGCATCTCGCGCATGCAAGGCGCTACGAGCGTGCGGACGAATTCGCGGATGTGGTGTCGGGTCTCTGGGATAGCTGGGACGAAGACGCCTTCCTGCGCGACAAGGCGTCGGGGCGTTACTTCGATCCGGACAAGCGCCACGTGCTCGATCATCGCGGGGCGTTTTTCAAGGTGCGCGGGCCATTGAACGTCGCGCGCTCGCCGCAGGGACATCCGGTGACCGTGCAGGCGGGCTCGTCGGAGGCGGGCAAGGAACTCGCCGCCCGCACCGCGGAAGTGATATTCACGGCGCAACAGACGCTCGACGACGCCGTCGCGTTCTACGCCGACGTCAAGGGCCGCATGGCCCGCCACGGTCGCCATCCGGACTCGCTCAGGATCATGCCGGGCGTCATGCCGATCGTCGGCCGCACGGAGGCGGAGGCGCGCGCGAAGTTCGACGAGCTGCAGACGCTCATCGATCCTGTCGTGGGCCTCGCGATGGTCTCGACGCTGACGGGCGGCTTCGATCTGTCGGCGTATCCGCTCGACGGACCGATTCCCGAATTGCCCGAGACCAACGCAAGCAGAAGCCGGCAGACGCTAATGATCGAACTGGCGCGCCGCGAGAATCTGACGATCCGCGAGCTATATCGCCGGATCGCCGGCGCGCGCGGACACTGGCAACTCGTCGGCACGCCTGCGCAGATCGCGGATGCGCTGGAAGAGCGGTTCGTGCACTACGGCGCGGACGGATTCAACGTGATGCCCGCGCTGCTGCCCGATTCGCTGAACGATTTCATCGAACTGGTGCTTCCGGAGTTGCGGCGGCGCGGACGTTTTCGCAGTGAATATGAAGGCCACACGCTGCGCGAGCATCTCGGTCTAAAGCGGCCGGTGTCGCGTTACGCGAGGCGGGATGACCCTCTTTCACGTCGGCCGGAGACTGACGACAGGCTTCACGCCGTCTGACCTACCGAAGCATCGTCGGCGCGCGTCCTACTTGCGGGAACGATAACGCCGATCGAGAAAACTTCTGACCAGTGCCGCAATCTCGTTCGGTTTATCGTTGAGCGCGAAGTGCCCCGCCTCGATTATGTGAACGTCGGCGTCGGGCAGATCGCGCTCGTAGGCGGGAACCTCGGCGAGTTGAAAGGACGGATCGTACTTGCCCCACACGATCAGAGTCGGCGGCTGATGCTCGCGCAGCCACGCCTGCCATGCCGGATAACTCGCGACATTGGTCTGATACGAATAGAACAGATCGGTCTGGATATCGGCCTGGCCCGGACGGCTCAGGAACGCATATTCATCGGTCCAGCGATCCGGATCAATCTGCTCCGGATGCGGGTTCGTTCCCACATGACGCTGGCGCGTCGCTTCGAGCGAAAGAAAGTTCTTGCGAAGCGCCGCCTCGTTCGATACGCGATCCTTCCAGAATGCCCGACGCGGTTCCTACAACGGACCGAGCCCTTCTTCGTGCGCGACGGCGTTCTGAACGATCAGCGCATCGACGCGCTCCGGATTGCGCACGGCGAGGCGCATGCCGATCCGGCCGCCGTAATCCTGCACGTAGAGCGTGTAATGCGTGAGTCCGACCGCTTCGGTGAAATGCGCCGTGATCTCGGCGAGATGATCGAAGGTATAGGCGAAAGTCTTCGCATCGGGTGCATCGCTGTGGCCGAAACCCGGGTAGTCGGGTGCGATCAGATGGTAGCGATCCGACAGGCGCGACAGCAAAGGCTCATACATGCGCGACGACGATGGAAAGCCATGCAGCAGAAGCAGCGTCGGCGCATCGGGATTGCCCGCTTCCCTGTAGAAGATCGAAAGCCCATCGACCTGCTTCGTTCGGTAGAGGATGGAGCGGTCGGTTGCCGTGCGCTTTGCAGCCGACGATGCGGCCTCGCTTGCCGGGCTGATCATGGCAAGCATCGCGCAAAGCGCAGTTAGTTTGAGAGCACGGTACATATGAAGTCCCTTGAAGGATGATTGAAACCTGGACCGCCTCGAGTCCATGCGCCAACCGCTCGCTTCGCCCAATTCAGCGTAGCGTCGTCGCAGGCGTAATTCGATCGTCGCACGCCTCGCGGCCGTCGTGCAGCGGTCCCGCAAAACTCTGATTCGGTGCACGCATTGATAGCCACGGAACATCAATAGTTGAAAAAATTGCACTTTTGGTTTCAGCCGGTTTGCGTGAGTATCCGTACTCAAGATTCCAGCGAAATTGGAACGTAAGTAAAACGCATCGGAGACACGCCATGCACGTCGCACGACACATTCAACGCGGCTAACGATTGCCGCTCGAGGCCGCCCGGTCTCGCGGCCCAGCCTTAACGCATACCAGACATCCGAACCCGAGCGTCAAATGGCGCGGCGGCCGCGTCGTCACGTCTGGCTCTCGTCCAAACACCCGTTTCTTTTCTATCGCAATGCCTTCAGGAGACAAACTTCATGCAAATTACCGGAATGTTGCACGGCGCGCGCCTGTTGCAATTCGTCGGATTCCCGGCGAGTGAAATCCTCGGTCCGAGCGCCAGCGAAGAGGAGATCAAGACGTTGATCGATCGTCATCGGCAGATCTTCATCAAGCCCGTCTTCAAGGGAGGCGTCGGAAAGAAGGGCAAAGCGGGCTTGCTCGGCCGCGCTACGGATCTCAAGACCGCGTTGAGCGAAAAAGAACGGTTGTACTTCGCCGAACACACTGTCGGCCATCTGAAAGCGAAGGCAAATGGTGTGACGTTCGAAGCCGGCGTGCCGGCCGAGCACGAAGTTTATTTCTCGATCACCGATTCAACCCGCTTTCGCGCACCGACGATGACCCTCTCGCACAAGGGCGGCATGGACATCGAAGAGGTCGATCCGAAGCATGTGGCGATGGTGCCTTTCGACGCGTTGACGGGCCTGAAGGCGTTCGTCGTGGCAAATGCGCTGAGCGAGATCGGCGCGCCGAAGGAGATCATCTCGCCGCTCGTGCAGCAGTTGCCGAAACTCTGGGAGCTCTTTCACGACTTCGGCATGACGACGCTGGAGCTCAATCCGATCCGCATGCGCGAGGACAGGAACGGACGCCTGACGCCGGTCGCATGCGACTTCAAGTGCGGCTTCGATCGCGACGATCCGCGCTGGACGCGCCTTGGACTCCCGCAACACCTGTTCGCCGCCGACTACTCCGACTTCGAGCAGGAGATCAATCAGTTGCGCACGCATCAGGGCCAAAGCGATGTGTACGTGATCAACGACAAGGGAACGATCCTCGCGCCGACCTTTGGCGGGGGCGCCAACTCGCTCGTCACCGAAATGCTCGGCGACGCCGCGATCATTTCGTCGGATTTCGGTGGCAATCCACCTTACGCGAAGATGAAGGAAGTGGCCCGTATCTGCTTCAGGCATTGGCTCAGGCAATCGAACGTGCTTTTCATCATCGGCGGCAAGTCGAACAACACCGACATCTTCGAGACGTTGCGAGCGATGGCCGATGCCCTTCGCGAACACTTCAGCGAGCATGGACCGACGCCGCTCTACGTGGTGCTCGGCCGTGGCGGGCCGAACCTTGTGCGCGGCATGGCGGCGTTGAGAGACACCTGCGACTCGCTCGGGTTGCCTTACAGACTTTTCGGATTCGACTCCGACATCAGCGAAGTCATCCAGTACGCCCGAAAGGCGGATGCGTGGATGCGTGAGGGTGGCCGGGCCGAGATCGCAGCACGGATCGGCGCGACCGTGAAGACAGCCGAAACGGCTCAGGCTTGAGGAGTACGACATGCATAAGCAACACAGCAAACCGTTCAAGTATTTCGTCGGCGTCAACTCGCTCGCGCAGATCGCCACACGCGACGATCGCGTGTGCGTGCTCAACATTCTGGGGGGCGAGTCGTCGGACGTGACGCCCGTCAGCCACGCCTTCTCGGGCGGCAATATCGTCTTCGGTACGGCACCGGGGAAGGGCGGGAAAACGCTCGCGACACCGATCGGCGATATCCCGGTGTACAACAACGTCCGCGAAGGGCTGGAGGCCGGGCACCGTTTCAATTGCGGCGTGGTGTACCTGCCGCCATCGGCTGCGCGCGACGGCGTCGCCGAACTGATTCGCGTCAATCCAGAGCTTAAGAAGATTTTCATCATCACCGAGAAGATCGCTGTGCACGACGCCCGCGAAATTCGAGCGATGGGCCAGCAAGCCGGCATCGACATCTTTGGGGCGAACGGGCTGGGGGTCGCGGACTCGTGGAATCGCGTGAGGATCGGCGGAGCGCTCGGCGGCGACAATCCGGACGATTCGCTGCGCAAAGGGTCGATCGCGATCTTCTCCAACTCAGGCGGATTCAGCACGACGATCGCGCAATATTTGCGCATGAGCGGCTGGGGCACATCGACCGTCATTTCGAGCGGCAAGGATGTCTACATCCACTACGCCGCGCCGGAGTTTGCATTTGCACTCGCCAACGACGCGCGCAGCAAGGCCGCCGTGCTCTATTGCGAACCGGGCGGCTATTACGAAGCCGACGCGACGTTCACGAAGCCGGTAGTCGCCTGCGTGGTGGGCCGATGGAAGGGCCGCCTGACGCGTGCGGTCGGTCATGCAGGCGCGATGGCCGGCGGTTCCGATGACGCGCAGGCGAAAGAACGCTGGTTCATGGAGAAGTTCGGCGTCGACCGGCTCTTCACGCCTGACGATCCTTGCTGCTCGGCAAAAGGCGCGGTCGTGACGAACATCGCGCATATCCCGGCGGCGCTGACGGCCGTCATGCGCGCCAACGCGACGATGCCCGACTTCGAGCCCGAAGGCAGCCTCGCGCTCAAGCCGTGGTTCGGCTCAGACCAGGGCATCGAGCTGCCCTCCGGTCTTGCGATTCCCGTGGTCGGTGCGGTCGCTCCGTACGACGAGCAAGTCTTGCAGGTCAACAGCCAGATCGGGGCGGTCGCGCCGCGTCAATCGCTCAAGGACGCATCGGGCGCATCGCAGATGGATGCGAAGACGCAAGTCAGCAGCCTGCACGGAACGTCGATGCTCGACGCCGCGACGCGCTCACTCGAAGCGAACGTGAATCTCGCGCTGCTGCACGAACCCGGCGGCGAGAACGACGAAAAGCTGATCAACGTGGCGGTCGCGGCATCGGTCAATCTGCATGGAACGCCGGAGCTCGTCGCGGCTCAGGCGGCGCGAGAGGCGGGCAATGCACCCAACGCGATTCTGGCGGCTGCGGCATCGATCGTCGGGCCGAATCGTCAGCGCGCCGCGCGCGATGCCGCCCAATGGTTGATCGACCACTTCTCGGCTGCGGGCCTCACGAATGCGCTCGACGACAGCTTCGATATCGGCCAGATCGACGGCACCGGCAGCGAGCCGCTCTTCACGGACGCTCGCGATCCGCGCGCCGAGGCGATGCTCGCGGGACTTGCGAGGCGCGGCGCCAAGTCCGTATTGATCCGCTGGCTCACGTCGCAGCCGGCGCACCCGACGGCGGACGCCGTGCTCGCCGCGATCACGACCACGCTGGCGTGGGGGCCGCTCATGCGCAAGCGCGTGTCGCGCGTGACCGCCGAGAGCCTGCCTTGGTGGACCATGTTGTTCGGACGATTGATCGGCGCTTCGGCCGATGCATCTCGTCACGCCCCGGGAGGCTTCTGCGGCTTCACCACCGAATCGCTCCTGAACGAACGCAGCCTCACCGAAATTTGCTTCGCCGCATTGCTCGATCTCGAACCCGGCCCCGACGATCTGTTCGCCTTCAAAACGCTCGCGGGGCTGCTGCTCACCAACGGTCCCGGAGCCATTTCGGCGCAAGGGGCGAAAGGCGCCGTATCCGCCGACGGTCCCGAAAGCCCCGAGCGCGTGCAACTCAACAAGGCGCTCGTCGGCTTCCTTTCGCATACCGGCTATACGCATGGCGGCAACGGCTACGAGGGAATCGCCTTTTTGATCGAAGCGTTCCGCGACACGCCGCTCAGCGATCCGTCGGACGCCGGCCACGGCGTGGATCTGCGCAAGCTGGCCGCGCGCGCGGTGGAGCATTACGCGCAATACAAGGCGCGCAAGAAGAACGCGGGCAGCCTGGACATCGCGAAGCTGCCAGGGGTCAATCATCCGGTGTTCAAGGACAGGCCCGTCAATCATGACCCGCGCGAAGTGTTCATCGCAAATCTGTGCGAGCAACGCGGGGAATACAACGCGTTCCATGCGTTCTATCGCGAGCTCGTGCAGGCGCTGTTCGATGCCGGCGTGTCGCGCAACGTGTATTGCGTGAACGTCGATGCGGTGATCGCGGCGCTGCTGCTCAAGATGCTGTGGCAACCGCTGCGACGCGGCGATCTGGCGGAGTCGGATCTGGAAACTGCCGCGTTCACGATCTTCCTGTATCCCAGGATGCTCGGCTGCGCGGCGGAAATCGACGATCACCTGAACCGTGGACGCAACATGGACACGCGCACGCCCGCTTCCCAGTGCCGCTTCGTCGCCTGAACGGGAAGCCGGCAGCGATGCGTGCATTGATAACCAGCGCACATCAATCGTTCCGAAAATAGCACTTATCGTTTTGCGCCGTTCGGGCGAGTATTCGACAAACAATAAATCGCCCGGACACCAAGTCGAAATTTCTGGAGACACCTCGATGCATCCCTCTTCAACCACCTCTGCCCCCGGCCAATCGAAGACATCCGCCGTACTGCGCGTGACGGCCGGCAACTTCCTGGAGCAGTTCGATTTCTTCCTGTTCGGGTTCTACGCCACGCAGATCGCCGCGGTCTTTTTTCCCGCGGGAAGCGAGTTCGCTTCGCTGATGATGACGTTTGCCGTGTTCGGCGCCGGTTTCCTGATGCGTCCGCTGGGCGCGGTCATTCTCGGCGCGTATATCGACGATGTGGGCCGGCGCAAGGGCCTGATCGTCACGCTGTCGATCATGGCGAGCGGCACCATCCTGATCGCGTTCGTGCCCGGCTATGCGACGATCGGACTCTTCGCGCCGGCGCTGGTTCTGATCGGCCGTCTGCTGCAAGGCTTCTCGGCGGGTGCGGAACTGGGCGGCGTATCGGTCTATCTCGCCGAAATGGCGACACCGGGACGCAAGGGCTTCTTCACGAGCTGGCAGTCCGCCAGCCAGCAAGTTGCGATCGTGGTGGCGGCAGCGCTCGGCTTCGCGCTCAATCAATGGCTCGACACGGCGACGATCGCCGCGTGGGGATGGCGCGTGCCGTTTTTCGTCGGCTGCATGATCGTGCCTTTCATCTTCATTCTTCGGCGCAATCTCGAGGAAACGCGGGAATTCAAGCAGCGCCAGCATCGACCGAGCATGAAGGAAGTCTTTGCGACGCTCGTGCAGAACTGGACTGTCGTGATCGCCGGGGTGCTGCTGGTCGCAATGACCACCACGAGCTTCTATCTCATCACCGTCTATGCGCCGACCTTCGGCAAGACGGTCCTGCATCTGAGCACCGCCGACAGTCTGCTCGTCACGCTGTGCGTGGGCATCTCCAACTTCATCTGGCTGCCGATTGGCGGCGCGCTGTCAGACCGCATCGGACGCCGTCCGCTTCTTCTTGGAATGACGATCCTCGCTATTGCGACCGCCTATCCGGCGCTTTCGCTCCTCGCTCACGCGCCGAGCTTCGTCAACATGCTGCTCGTGCTGTTGTGGCTCTCGTTCATGTACGGCATGTACAACGGCGCGATGGTTGTCGCGCTCACCGAAGTGATGCCGGTCGACGTGCGTGTCGCCGGATTCTCGCTTGCCTACAGCCTCGCGACGGCGGTTTTCGGCGGCTTCACGCCAGTCATCTCGACCGCGCTCATTCACATGACAGGCGACAAGGCCGCGCCCGGCTACTGGATGAGCTTCGCCGCGGTGTGCGGACTCGGAGCAACGCTGGCACTGTATCGTCGCCGTTCCGTTCCGCTGCATGCGGCGTCCTGAATCATCGCATCTCTTCCAGACATGAAATCCATCCTTCTGAAATTCTGCACCGCCGCGCTGCTCGGCAACGCCGTCGCCGCGGCGAACGTACAGGCCGCCGATCTGCATGTGATGAGTTCGGGTGGCTTTACCGCGGCGTACAAGCTGCTCGGACCGAAGTTCTCGGCATCGACGGGCGATACCCTAGACACCGCGCTCGGCCCGTCGATGGGCAAGTCGCCGGAGGCCATTCCAAACCGTCTTCAGCGCGGCGAGCCTGCGGACGTGGTGATCATGGTCGGCTATGCACTCGACGACCTGATCAGGCAGGGCAAGGTAATGCCCGACTCGCGTGTGGAGCTCGCGGACTCGCGCATCGGCATGGTTGTGCGCGACGGTGCGCCGAAGCCTGACATCGGGTCCGAGGCGGCGCTCAAGGAGACCCTGCTGCGCGCCCGGTCGATCGCGTATTCGGACAGCGCGAGCGGCGTCTATATCGAGCGCGAGTTGTTCAAGCGGCTCGGTATCGAAGAGCAGGTGAAGGCCAAGGCGAAGATGATCCCGAAGATCCCGGTGGCCTCCGTGGTGGCGACCGGCGATTACGAAGTGGGCTTTCAGCAGGTGAGCGAGTTGCTTCCGGTGAAGGGCGCCGCGTACGTCGGCAAGATTCCGGAGTCGATGCAGTCCGTCACGCGCTTTGCGGCCGGCATTCCCGTTGGCGCGCAACATCCGAAGGAAGCGAAGGCGCTGCTCGACTATCTCGCGTCGCCCGCCGTGCAGCCGGAGGTGATATCGACCGGACTCGATTCCGTCGCCGCGCATTGAGAAGAGCGCAACGATTCAGCCCGGCAGGTCGGCGGGCTGATCGAAGTCTTCTTCAGGCTCGTGCGCGAGGCTCAGTGCTTCTTTCAGGCGCGCTCGGTCGCACGCGCGCTCCCACATCGATACGAAGATCACCGCGCACGCGTTGCTGATCACGCTCGTCAGGGCGCGCGACTCGGACATGAACCGATCGATGCCCACGAGCAGCGCGACGCCCGCCAGCGGCAGGTCCGGAATGACGGCGAGCGTCGCGACGAGCGCAACGAGTCCGCTGCCCGATACGCCTGCCGCGCCCTTCGACGTGAGCAGCATGACCGCGAGCATCGTCGCGATTTGTCCGCCGGAGAGGTGGACGTCGCATGCTTGAGCGATGAACATCGAAGCGAGCGTCAGGTAGATTGCCGTTCCGTCGAGGTTGAAGGAATAGCCGGCGGGCAGCACGAGCCCGACGATCCCCTTGTCGCAGCCAAGCGCTTCCAGCTTGACGATGAGGCGCGGCAACACGGGTTCTGTCGACGACGTCGCGAGCACGATGATGAGTTCCTCGCGAATGTAGCGCAGCAGCCGCCAGAGCGAGAAGCCGTGCAGGCGCGCGAGCGGGCCGAGCACGCAGACGACGAACAGCAGGCACGCCGCATAGAACGACACCATCAGCATGCCGAGCGAGCCGATCGAGCGGATGCCGAACCGGCCTACCGTGAAAGCCATCGCGCCGAATGCGCCGGCCGGCGCGAGCCGCATGATCAGCGCG
Organism: Caballeronia sp. INML1; assembly: GCF_023631085.1. NCBI lineage: Bacteria > Pseudomonadati > Pseudomonadota > Betaproteobacteria > Burkholderiales > Burkholderiaceae > Caballeronia > Caballeronia sp. INML1. The sequence goes on from NZ_JALQDT010000066.1 coordinate 66,860, forward strand.
AGAATGCCGAACAGCACGTGCGCGATTCCATCGATGAATTCCTGTACCCGCCGCCCCGTGCCTCGACTGGCGTTCAATGCGAAGCCGAACAGAAGGGCGAGCAGCAGGACCGGCAGCACTTCGCCTTTCTCGAACGCGCCGACGAGCGTCTCCGGAATCACGTGCAGCGCGAATTCCACGAGTCCGTGCGGCTGTGCGCGCGTCGAATACTGGGCGAGGACGGCCGTGTCGAGATGGTGCGGGTCGATGTGCAGTCCTGCGCCGGGATGCAGCGCGAAGGCGGTTGCGAGCCCCAGGACGAGCGCGACGATCGTGAGAAAGTAAAACAGCGCCAGCGCTTTCAAAATGGCGCGGCCGATCTTCGAGCCGCTCGACAGCGACGTGATGCCGGTCACGATCGTGCAGAAGACGATGGGCGCGATCATCATGCGCACCAGCGCGACGAATGCATCGCTGAGCGGCTTGAGCGACGCACCGGCCTGCGGCCAGAAGTGCCCGACGATCACGCCGAGCCCCATGCAGAGCAGGACCTGGACGTAGAGCAGATTGAAAGGCCTCGGCAGGGTCATTTCGCGGTCTTCTTTGCTGCAGCGGCCATGCCGCTGCGCTTGGTGTCGAGGATGGTTTGATAGAACTGCTGCGCGGCCGGCGCGAGCGGACGCCCCCTGCGCCGCACGATGCCGACTCGCCTCGTTACGACCGGATCGACGAGCGGCACGCTGGTCAGGATCGGATGGTCGCGCATGGGCATTGCCATCGAAGGCACGGCGGCCACGCCGAGGCCCGCTTCGATCAGGCCGAGCATCGTGGTGACATGGCGTGTCTCGCAGATGCTCGGCACAGCCGGCGCCACGGTGGTCAATGCCTGATCGAGCAGCAGGCGGTTGCCGGAAGTCTTGTCGACGGATACGTATTCGTGTTCGTACAGCTCGCTCCAGGACACACGGGTCTTTCGGGCAAGCGGATGATCGCGGCGGCACGCGGCCACGAACTTTTCCTGCAGCAGGACCTTGAACTCGACCTCGGTCTCCTGGCTGCCCATGAAGCTGACGCCGAAATCGGCTTCGCCGCTGATGACCGAGCCGAGGACTTCGTTCGCGCTCGTGTCGAGCAGCTTGACCCGGATGCGCGGATAGCGGGCGTGGTAGGCAGCAACGACGCTCGGCAGGAAGTAGTAGGCTACCGACGGCACGCACGCGATGGTCACATGGCCCAGGCGGCTGGTGGACACGTCGCGGATGCCGAGCAACGCGACATCGAGATCGTCGAGAAGCTGTTCCGCACTTGGGGCGAACACGCGGCCTACGGTCGTGAGTGTCACACTACGGGTGGTGCGCTCGAAAAGTCGCACGCCGAGCGCCGCTTCCAACTTCTCGATGCGCCGGCTCAGTGCCGGCTGCGAGATGTTGACTGAGTCCGCAGCCTTGCGAAAGCTGCCCAACTCCACGACGGCTCGAAACGCCTGCAAATCGTTCAGATCGAAGTTGACGCCCACAAGCTGTCTCCGCATATCAGAAGCGGGTATTTTGCATGACGTGGAGCCAGGCGCCCATCGAGGAGAGTACTCGTTGCTCGTGAAGATACATCAGAGTGATTGCCGCGAGTAGGCGCAAAGTCGCCTGAGACATTCGGGCGGATTGAAGCGCTGCTCGGGATAGCGAATGCCGCGCCGGACACGAGCAGCATGTTCCCTGCAATGGAAGCGCTGCGTGCAAGGCGACGAAAGCGATAATCAACTCCGCCGCGTTGCCGAACGTCGCATCAAGAACTCGGCCGTTCGTGGAGCATCAGAAGCGGTGCCTCAGGCCGACGGTCGCTTCAACCTGAGTACTCGTGGAAGACGGCGCGGCGACGCCGTTGATCCATGCCACGCCCAATGGCGAAGTGCCGCTTGGACTCGACCGTTGCCACGCGCTTTGAATGTAGATATCGGTGCGCCGCGAGAAGCGATAGTCGGCCATCGCGCTTAGCTGGTTCCAATGGGGAATGCCGCCTCCGCCGTTTCCGCCGGCGCGCGAATAGGTGTACGCGCCCGATAGTTCGACCGCCGGTGTCAGCGCATAACGAAAGTTTCCTTCGAAGTTCTGGAAAGTGCCGCTCAGCCCGGACTGAAAGAATTGGGTGAGCTTGGTGTGCGAGTAGACGAAACCCGCCACAGCCGGACCGAAGGTGTAGTTCACGCCGGCGCCGAAGGTCTTCTGATTGCTCGCCAGCACGCCTAGAGGCACACCCGTCGGCGCGAGCGCGCCCTGCAGGGACGCGCCGGTCGTATCGGTGACTGCGCCGCCCGTATTCAACTGTGCCGGCGTGCGCGCGGAACTGCTGAGCCCGAGGTAACCAGCACCAAAATTCAGCGCTCCCCAGGCATAGGACATACCAAAGCTATATGCGCGATTATTCGTGAATCCGCCAGCCTGATTGGAAAAGCCGTACAGCGCACCGATCCTGAGGCCGCCGAAATTCGGACTCAGATACTTGACCGAGTTATTGATCTGAAACGAATCGTTCAGGTTGTCATTGTCCAGCGGATGCGCGAAGTGCGTGCCGCCGAATTCCGTACCCGTCAATGAAAGCGGCGCGACGAAATCGACCATGCTGTCGGTTTGGCGGCCCAGCGTGAGCGCACCGTAATCGCGGCTCGACAAGCCGATATACGCTTGGCGATTGAAGATGCGGTTGCTCGACGAGAACTGCCCGTTGTTCAGATTGAAGCCGCTCTCCAGGGTGAAGATGGCCTTCACTCCCGCACCGAGGTCTTCAACTCCGCGCAAACCCCAGCGACCGTACTGGACCGCGCCGCTCGTCATCTCCCAGTTGCTGTGGCCGCCGCCCGTTCCGCTGATCTGGTTGTTGGTGTAGGTGAGGCCTGCGTCGATCAGGCCATAAAGCGTGATACTGCTTTGCGCATGCGCTACTCCGGCAACTGTGACAATCGCCGTCGCGCCGATTCCAAGCATCTTGTTCATTTGCCTGCTCCAGCCAAGACCGAGAGATTCAATTCTCCCGGAACGCTTTCTACACAGACCTCGATGTCTTTCAGGCGCGCAGCCGTGCGAATCATCGACACGAAAAGGCGCGATGTGTTCCTCTCACTTTATGCGACCGCAGTCGAACCCGCCAACTTCAAATGGGCATTGCGAACATCGGGGTGAGGCAAAGCCTGACGAGCCTCCTCGAGGTGAAGGAACAACGCAGCGGTTCAAGGCGCCTCCTTTTCCCACCCCGCTCCGGGATCGAATGACTTCATCGCTGCGACCTTTTTGTCACCGTCCGGGCCAAGATCGCGCTCATAGACCTGTCCGTCGTGACTGACCATAAAGCTCTTGATGCCCGTTTCGCCATACTGGGCGGGCCATGCGACCACGGCAAAGCCGCCCAACAGACGGCCGTTGACCATGTAGTCGTATGCGCCACCCGGTGCATGAGGCCCTTGGGCGCGTAGCAGCTTGTAGTGGTAACCGTAGTAGCCGGCCTCCGATCTGGCGCGAGCGCCAGCCGTCATGAAGGCGGGACCGAGCGGGCTCGGTTCTTCATCCGCGCCGGTCGGCCAATACAGCCCGTCATGTTTGCCGTCGCTGCTGACGAACTTGTCTGCATAGACGTAAACCTTGTTGCCGTCGTGATACTTCGATGCGTACTCGCGTTGTGCATCGTAGATTGCGAGCATCGTCTGAATCACGGCGAGCTCGTTGCGCCCGATCTGCCGAAGGCGCATTTCGTCGGCGCCTGCGCGCATGTCGAATTCCCAGCCTTGCTGCCTTTTCACGAGCGGGATGGGCAGCGTCCAGCCGTCGTTGCCGACGACGATTCGGGCGTGCTCGCTGTCGGTCGTCTGAATCGCGTGGGAAGCCTTCCAGGCGGTCAGGAACTTGTTCCGGAGCTCGGCGCCGACCGAAGGAATCACGTTGCGGAAATCGGCGCCCAGCAAAGCCTTGAGTTCGCCTTCGTCGTTGTCGGCGACGGCGGTCCCGAAGGCGTTCATCGCCGCTTCAGGTGTCTGGAAGAACTTCTGTGCGCTCAACGCCGGAACCGGAATGACGGCGAGCGCGAGCGCGACGGTCATCGTGCTTCCGGCCACGGCGAGGAGCGCGACAATCTCCGATAGTCTCTTCATGGTCGCTCTCCTCAACGCCGTCCGCCGCCGCGTCCACCGCCACCACCACCGCCACGCGCGCCGCCACCGCCGCCACGGTTGAAGTTCGACGACTGAAAGCTCGACTGGCCACGGTTGAAATCGCGTTGCGCCGCGCCACCGCCGCCGACGCCCTGGAATGCGGTATCGCGCGCGCCGCCGGCGTACGCCCCCCGATTGCCCGCCTGCGTGCTCCCTGCGTTGCCGCGGGCCGGTGACTGAGCGCGGTCTGGCATTTGAGCCGTCCGATTGGCGGTCTGAGGACGATTGCCCGCGACCGCATTGCGGTTCGCCGTCTGCGCTCGATCGCCTGCTGCCGCCTGACGATTGGGCGCATTCGCGCGATTGCCGGCGCCGGTGGCATTCGCGCCTGCGCGGTTGGCGACCGATGCGTTGTTTGCGCGACCCTGCCGGCTGGCCGTTCCCTGGTTGCGTGCCGCCGTCCGATCGGCCGTGCTCACGCGCTCGGGCGTGGCGCCGTTGCGTCCGCGATAGTCGCGCCGGGAATCTGCGCCTTGCACGCCGCGTGAGTACTTGTCGCGCGTCGCGTTGTCGCGATAGGCAACTCCCTGGCGGTGCCGCGCGTCATGCTGCCACTTGCCGCTCTCGACCTTGGTGCGGTCGAAGTTGCGATCGATGTTCGTGGCCTTGTTGATGTTGACGTTGACGTCGTTGCTGTTCCAGTTGCAATCGCTAAAAATCGCGCCCGCCGCGGCGATGCCGAGGCCCCATGCAAATCCGCTCGCAAGGGCGGCTCCGGGGTAATAGGCCGGTGGCGGCGGCCAGTACGTCGGCGGGTAGGCCGGCGCGGGCCAGCCCCCATAGACGACGGTCGGATTGTAGGAGGGCACGTAGATGACCTGCGGGTCGGCCGGTTCGATGCGCACGATGCTCTGCGTGGGAGGCGCTTGGCCCGGCTGGCCGGTCTGGCTCGTGGCGGAACGTGCTTCGACGCTCACTTTCTGCTGCGGAGTCGACTTCAGATGTCCGGTATCCTGCGCGCGAATCCTCAGACGCTGCACGGCGGCCAGCACGTCATTCGGCTGAGCGAGAAACGCATCCCCGAGTCGTTGGGTCGAGTCGAGCTTGTCGTTCATGGGTACGAGCACTTGGGGAAACGCCACCAGGGATTTGACGCTGACGTCCCATGACTGATCCTGGACAGCTATCACCGCGGCGTCGCCCTTCACATTCGGATGCGACTTGACCCACCGGGCGGCGTGCACGATCTCCAGCGGATACGTCGACGCCATCAGCACCTGCGACAACAACGAATCAGGATAAAGCGCGACCGGCGCGACCAGCGCCTCCAGTTCTTCGGGCGGATATTGCTGGGCCGCAGGCTGCGTCGCAGATGCGGGCAAGGGAGGCAAGGCCGCAACGGACGCGGGGGCCGCTGCAGAGGCAAGAGCCGCGATGGAGGCGGGAGCTGCTGCTGAAGCATTAGCGGGCGCCGACGCGGCCGCGGGCGGGTTCTGAGCCGGCTGATCCTGTTGTTTCGAGGGGCAGCCTGCCAGCAAGACGAGGAGGCTCGCGCTAAGGAGCCGTCCACTCCGTGTCGTCATGACCGCCCCCGTTCGTTACGCCCTTCGAATCCAGCGCCGATGTTGCTGCAATTGACGCGAACTTCATCGGCGCTCCGCGATTAAAACGGCCACACCCATTCCGCGATTTCCGGCTTATCGGTGCCGTGCGTGTGCGCGTAATCCAGATGAGAGATGACCGCGTTCTTCATGTCCTCTCTCAGGTGCGCGGTTCTTCCGCGCAGGCGAGGCACGCGATCGAGCACATCGATCACGAGATTGAAACGATCGACCTGATTGAGTATTGCCAGTTCGAGCGGCGTGTTGATGTTGCCCTTCTCCTTGTAACCGCGCACGTGCAGGTTTTCATGATTTCGGAACCGGTAGGCGAGCCTGTGGATCAGCCATGGATAGCCGTGGAAATTGAAGATCACGGGCTTGTCGATGGTGAACAGGCTTTCGAAATTGCGCACGCTCGATCCATGCGGATGCTCCGTGTTCGGCTGCATCTTGAAGAGATCGACGACGTTCACGAAGCGCACCTTCAGCTCTGGCAAACGCTCACGGAGAATAGCGGTCGCGGCGAGCGCTTCCTGCGTCGCAACATCGCCGCAGGAAGCCATGACGACGTCGGGTTCTTCGTGTTCGTCGTTGCTCGCGCGCCGCCACACGCCGATGCCCTTCGCGCAGTGGACGATCGCTTCGTCGATGGTCATGAACTGCAAATGCTTCTGCTTGTCCGCGACGATCACATTGATGCAATCGCTCGAGCGCAGGCATTGATCGGCCACGACGAGCAGCGTGTTGGCATCGGGCGGGAGATACACGCGCGTCACCGACGGGCTCTTGTTGGTGACGAGATCGATGAAGCCGGGGTCCTGATGCGAGAAGCCATTGTGATCCTGCCGCCATACGGTCGACGAGAGCAGGATGGTTTCCGACGAAACCGACGCGCGCCACGGCACATGGTTCTTGCAGATGTCGAGCCATTTCGCATGCTGATTGAACATCGAATCGATGACATGCGCGAATGCTTCGTACGTATGGAAGAAGCCATGTCGCCCCGACAGCAGATAGCCTTCGAGCCAGCCGAGAAGCGTGTGCTCGGAGAGCATTTCCATCACGCGGCCGTCGCGCGACAACTCGCCGCCGTCCTCGTCTTCCGGAAGGAGATCGGCCATCCAGACTTTCTTGCTGACTTCATAGATGGCCTGTAGGCGATTCGATGCCGTCTCGTCGGGGCCGAACACGCGAAACCTGTCCATATTGCAACGCATCACGTCGCGCAGGAAGGCGCCCAGCGGACGCGTGTTCTCATGCTGGATCTTGCCTGCCTGACCGACATCGACGGCGTAGTCGCGAAAATCCGGCAGCTTCAGTTCCTTGCGCAGCACGCCGCCGTTAGTGTGGGGATTCGCGCTCATGCGGCGCGTACCGGTGGGCGCGATCGCCCGAATCTCCGCGCGCAGCCGGCCGTCGGCGTCGAAAAGTTCTTCGGGCTGGTAGCTCTGCATCCAGCGTTCGAGCACCGCGAGATTCGCGGGATTGCCGTGCACATCGGAGAATGGGACCTGATGCGCGCGCCACGAGCCTTCGACCTTGTGACCGTTGATTTCCTTCGGGCCGGTCCAGCCTTTCGGCGTGCGCAGGACGATCATCGGCCAGCGCGGCCGCTCGACGTCCTTATTGCTGCGCGCCTCGTCCCAGATCGCGCGGATCTCGGCGGTGGCGGCATCGAGTGTTTCCGCCATCTTTTGATGCATCTCGACGGGATCCGATCCTTCGACGAAATACGGTCGATAGCCATAGCCGACGAACAACGCCTCGAGTTCGTCATGGCTGATGCGCGCGAGGATCGTCGGATTGGCGATCTTGTAGCCGTTCAGATTCAGGATCGGCAGCACGGCGCCGTCGCGCGCGGGATTGATGAACTTGTTCGAGTGCCAGGCCGTCGCGAGCGGGCCGGTCTCAGCTTCGCCGTCGCCGACGACGCAGGCGACGATCAAGCGCGGATTGTCCAGTGCCGCCCCATACGCGTGAGAAAGGCTATACCCAAGCTCCCCGCCTTCATGAATGGAGCCCGGGGTTTCCGGCGTCACGTGCGAGCCGATATGCCCGGGAAAAGAGAACTGCTTGAAGAACTTCTGCATGCCTTCTTCATCTTCGCTCTTGTCCGGATACACCTCCGAATAGGTGCCTTCGAGGTACGCCGGACCGAGCACGCCGGGCGCGCCATGACCGGGCCCGGCCATGAAGATCACGTCGAGATCGTCACGCTTGATCACGCGGTTCAGATGCGCCCACACGAACGAGAGAGCGGGGCTCGCGCCCCAGTGACCGAGCAGGCGCTGCTTGACGTGCTCGGGTTTGAGCGGCTCGCGCAGGAGCGGATTGTCAATGAGAAAGATCATGCCCGCGGAAAGGTAGTTGCACGCGCGCCACCACGCATCGACGAGTCGAAGTTCGTCGCTCTCGAGGACAGGCTCTTGCGATGTATCGCCTCTGGAGTGCTTGCTCATTACGACGTCTCCATTCAATGAACGTGCATCGGAACATAGGTGGCATGTATCCGCGCGGCGTTGCGCCGCGCACGGGTCGTCCCTTCGCCGCGAGGACGCTGAGCGTTGCCGGTGTCATGTACAGCTTTAACTGACCCTTCGTTATAGAGTCGATATCACGCACGCGCACCAAATTCAAGTAGCACGAGGCCTTGCTTAAGTCAGTACTTAAAGTTTCCTTCAGGACGACGCTCTTGCTGCCACCACGGTGTCATGTCTGTTGCGTTGCGGTCGTCGCGTGTGGCCAGGCGCTAAGGAATACTGCCGCGGATAGTGCAATGAGGAGGCGAATCGTTTTCGAAAAGCTGGAATGCTTTGGACGGTCGCGTATCGAGTTTTTAATCGATTGCGCTCATCGCTCTGGCTGAACTATCTTGAAAGCGAAGCCCTCGCGACCGGATCGAACGCGAAGGGCGTTCATCGGGCGCGGAGGGGGACATGAATGCCTTGTTCGGTAGCCTGATCGCCTGTCTGGTTGTGGCAATGTACGCGTCTCAAGTCCATGCTGCGTTCAGATATGATGAGCTTTGGCTCGGCACTTCGACCGTGCTCGATCACTCGCCAGCGCTTTCCGCAGCAAACCGTCGACCCGTCTACGACGAGATGCTGGTTGCAAACGGCGTCGATCCCGCTTCCGATAAAGGGAAACTCATCCTCGCCTGGGTCTCGCGCATCAATGCCGATTCCATGGTCGCCGGAAACGCCCGTCGTTCGAGCAAAATCTATTTGAATCCACGCGCCCGTGCCGAACTGATGTCGGACGGCCTCGAACGACTGTCGCCGGCGCTACGGCTGCAATATGTCTCGCTCATATCGAAGTTCCTCGACACGCTGGTTCCATCCGATTGCTTCGGTTTGAACGAAATGAGCGAAGTCGTCGATCGAATCTCGCTGAGTGCGATATCTGAAGCCGATATCGACGCGTATTTTCATGTGTTGTCGGCCGCCCTTCGAGCAGCCGGGTCTGAAACACGGCCGGATGTGCCCACCGCCCAGCAATACGCGCATGCCGACGAGAGCCTGAAGCGGTCTTTGCTGAATGAGCTTGGTTATATTCCAGCGAACATCGCGCGTTACCTGGCTTATTCCCGAGACCCGAGAGCCGCGGCACCCGTCGAAGCATGCTGGGCGATGCGAGTGACAATGCACGCGATCCTTGCGCTGCCCGATCCCGAACGCGACATCGTATTGCGGAGAACGGTCCGGTCGGAGGGCGTATCGCATTGAGCAATCCAGTCAGTCGCCGATTTCTTTAATTGCTGACTACGGCGACAGGCTCGCCGAGGATTTTTTCCTCACATTCGAAACGAGCGATCGATTCGAGCTTCAAAGCGTCCGGATCCAACGAGACACGCACGCGTCCGGTTCCTTGAATTCACTTTGGAGTTCGCATACTGTGACCACAGCGGCATTCTGCTTTTTGTCTTGGGATTGCCTCGCTCCAGTTGAATTGTGACTGGGCGGGCCCCGCGGTGTAGAACTCGCCGGTAATGCGGATTCGGTTGTGTACCTCATGAAGTTGCCCTGATTCCGAAGTCAGGCGCACGGCCCACAAACGGCACACCAACCGTCGTGGCACACCGCGATGACTTCCCCGAAGGAGATGAACGTGCGAGCTTCCGACATCATGACAACCCGGATCATTACGGCCAGTCCGGACATGTCCATACGGCACGCCGCGGGGATGATGGTGTTCGCTGGCATCAGCGGGATGCCTGTGGTCGACGAGTCCGGCAGGCTACTTGGTATGGTCACGGAGGGCGATCTGATGCGGCGCGCGGAGATCGGGACCGGCGTCAAACAGCGCTCGTGGTGGCTGGAGCTTGCTGCGTCCACGACTGAACTCGCAAACCAGTATGTGAAGGAACACGCGAGGAAGGTCGAAGATGTGATGACGACCGACGTCTCGACGGTGACTGAAACATGTCCCGTCGCCGATATCGCCGAGCTGCTCGATCGTCGCCGTATCAAACGTGTGCCGGTCATGCGCGACGGAAAAGTTGTCGGCGTGGTGAGCCGGGCCAACCTGATTCGCGCGCTCGTGACCATGGCGCCCGACGTGTCCACTGCGGCGGAGAGCGGCGATAACGCGATCCGCGAAGACGTGCTCGCGGCCATGAAAGATCATCCTTGGGCGCTCGCGCGGGAAAACGTCACCGTTGAGAACGGAACCGTTCATCTCTGGGGGCCCGTGATTCCTTCGGAAGAAGGCAACGCGATCCGCGTTGCGGCCGAGAACGTCCCGGGCGTGAGAGACGTCAAAACGCACTTCGGGCTTCCGCCGTCCGTTTCGTCGTCGCGCTAGCAACAACGAACGGTTCTCGCAGCGTGCAGTGCACGGAACTGTGCAGGACAGGCGCATGAGTGCCAATGGCCTCGGACGGAGGCACGCCGCGTCTGCTGTACACGCCGGGAGAATGAGTCATGGAACCAATCAAGGATGCGCCGCCGCAACCCCGCGGCTCTCAGCATATCGTTCTCTGCCTGGATTCTTTGGAAGTGTCTCGATGCGCCGCCGGGTTCGCGCGGCGACTTGCAACCCCCGACACCAAACTGACGATTCTCTCCCTGGCGCTCGATCCGCACGAGTACGCATCGAACACGGCTCGCTCGGAGCCGGATCGCGGCATGGAGCACAGGGAACTGATGGAACGAGCGGAACGCGCGATCACCGAGGCGAGCACTGTGCTTGCAAAGTCGGTTGCTGCAGTGCGAAGTCGCGTAATCGATCTCGCGAAGGAAGGTGATAGCGTCGTACATGAACTTGCCGCAGAGGCGGGCGAGGATCGCGCGGGCCTGCTGATTCTTGGTATCCGCCAGCATCACGGATTGGTAAGGTGGTTCGACCCAGCGGTGATGGACAGGCTCAGCCGGTTCGCGACATGCGCATTGATCGTCGTGCCGGCCGTATACGAAAGTACATACGACGCCGGCGTGCAGCGCGTCCTCTTCGCGGTCGATGGCAGCGTAACGTCGCTTGTGGCAGTGGGCGTCGGAGCGAGGTTCGCAGCCGCCGACACGCAGATACGCGTGGTCTATGTCGTGGACCGCGCGATATGTCCCGGCGGATTGATGCCGGCGACCCCGCTCGAGCTGGCTTTGGTCAAGGAGGGAACCTTGGCGATCGCGGCCGCGGCCAAGGAGCTTGAATGCCTGCACAACGTAACGCCTTCACTGGTCTCGACCGCTCTGATCAGCACAGAGACCGGCACCGACGACATAGCGAGCGCCACATTGCGTGAAGCACAACGCTGCGATGCGGATCTCATCGTGATGGGAACGCACGGCAGGCGCGGCGGCGCGCGAGCCTATCTTGGCAGCGTTCCCAATCGGGTAGCCAGTCTCGTCGAGATCCCGCTGATGCTGGTTAGGGAGCGACACAACGTGTAAGCCCCCCACAAAAAACTAATGACAAACAATGCACAATCGACTATCTGAGAGATTGAGATAGTTGAACTGGTCCGGTGTTGCCTCGCGCGGCGCGCAGCACACTTCGTGATACGCAGGCAAGACAATTGGGCGCATCGAGGGCACGGCGCGCAAAGCCCGCCCGTCGCCGTCGCGACCGATATCAAGTTCATTCGGATTGTCGGTTGCGGGCGCATCATCACGGCGACCACCGGGAGCAGGCTTTTCGTTTCACTGAAGAATGTCGACGATGCCAGAGGCCCCGGCATGCGATGCTCATCGTCCGGTCCCGCAGAATAAGACGAGATCGGTCGCGCTCCAATAGGGCACGCCGCCTACGTCTCGCGCGTTCGGTGCTCCGGTGCCATCCGTTGAGCCGGTTCGGGTGCCCCATGCGCGTTCATCGCGTGCCGGTTCGGGAGGTCGACGCATGACGAAGCTGCTGATCGACGTGGTCATCTTTCTTGCGTCGGCGCTGATCACCGTGCCGCTGGCTGTTCGCTTCGGCTTTGGCGCGGTGCTCGGCTACCTGCTGGCAGGCATCATGATCGGCCCCTGGGTACTGAAGCTCGTGACCGACGTCGACGCCATCCTCCACTTTTCCGAGTTGGGCATCGTGTTGATGATGTTCGTGATCGGCCTCGAAATGAAGGTCGACGCGCTGTGGGCGATGCGCCGCACCATCTTTGGCTACGGCACGATGCAGATGACCGTCTGTGCCGCTGCTTTGCTGGGGATTTTCATGATGCTGGGACTGCCCTGGCGAGTCGCACTGACTGGCGGCCTCGCGCTGTCGCTGTCATCGACCGCAATGGTCATGTCCGAGCTTCAGGCGCGCAAGCTCATGGACATGCCGACGGGCCGCGCCGGATTCGGCATTCTGCTGTTCCAGGACATGGCCGCCATCCCGCTGATCGCGCTGCTGCCATTGCTCGGTACGACGGTGCCCGTACCCGCGGCGGAATCGGGCTGGCTCGTCGCCCTGAAGGCACTTGCCATGCTGGGCGCGATAGCGCTCGTCGGCCGCTATCTGCTGAACGTCGTGCTGCGGCTGATCACCAGCACCGGCGTCGCCGAGATCTTCACTGCGTTCGCACTGCTCTGGATCATCGGCATTGCACTGCTCATGCAAAGCGTGCATCTGTCGATGTCCCTGGGCGCCTTCGTCGCGGGCGTACTGCTCGCCGATTCCGATTACCGCCATGAAGTCGAAGTCGACATGGCGCCATTCAAGGGCTTGCTGCTCGGCCTGTTTTTCATTGCGGTGGGTATGTCGATGGATTTCAGCGTGCTGATGCGTGAGCCGGTGCGCGTTGCGGTGCTCGTCGTGGCGGTGGTCAGCGTGAAGGCGGCCGCGCAGTGGTTTCTTGCGAGCCGCTTTGAAGTGCCGGATTCGCAGCGCGGCTACTTCGCCATTTTGCTGTCACAGGGCGGCGAGTTCGCGTTCGTCGTTATGGCCGCGTCACTGGCCGCCGGTGTCATCGATCAACGCCAGGCATCGCTCGTCACGCTGGTCGTCGCGCTGTCGATGGTCTCGACGCCTCTTTTGCTGCTCGTTCACCGGCGGCTCTTCGAGGCGACTGCGCAGGCTCGAACAGAGTAGACGTCATTTCGCGATTACGGTGCCCATATGGTGATCGCGGGCACCATGCACCGATTCGTTTGTGAAGTCGTGCTGCCCGTCCTAGACTTGGACGGGTGAGCGCATTCTCGGGAGCGCATATCTTCTGGCATGCAGTCTTTGCGTGCGTATTCATCGGCACGTCCTGAACGTGAGCGGCACGACTCAGTGAGTGGCGATGCCGCCGCGCGAGCGATTGAGAAGTTGCGTCCGGTTACCAAGTTGATCCCTGGCAAGCATGGTTTGCCCACGGAAATGCTCGCGGCAAACTGCGAGGAGGCACGAGATGCTATCGCCGATTCCCGAGCGCACGCTCTCCAGAGAGCTGCTCGACGTCCTGATTCGCGCCGGACTCGTTGCCGTTCTGGCCGTCTTCTGTTTCCGGGTTTTCGTCCCGTTCCTCGACCTGATGGTCTGGGCGCTGATCCTTGCGGTCACGCTCTATCCGCTTCAGCTCAGACTCCGCAACGTACTTTCAGGCAAGGATGGCCTCACCGCCTCGCTGATCGTCCTCGTCGCCTTCGTCGTCATCCTCGTGCCGACGTATTTGCTGGGCGTGGCGGTGGCCAATTCGATCGAGCGTGCGATGGCCGTCATCAGGAGCGGTAACTTCCAGATTCCGCCTCCTGCAGAATCGGTGGCCGCGTGGCCTCTGGTGGGGCAGCGAATATACGGCTTCTGGGCGCAGGCATCCACGGATATCTCAGGTCTCGCGCAGAAGTTCGCGCCCCAGCTCAAGGAGGCCGGTCTTGCCATGCTCGGCACAATCACCGGTCTGGGAGCCGGGCTGCTCGTCTTTTTCCTTGCCCTGATCGTCGCGGGTATTTTCATGGCTCACGGCGAGAAGGGCTATCGTAGCGCCGTGCAGATCGCTTCGCGCATCTCCGGGCCCGAAAACGGCCAGCAGATCGCCGATCTGTGCACGGCTACCATCCGGGCCGTGGCGCAGGGTGTGGTCGGGATCGCGTTCATCCAGATGCTGTTGATCGGCATCGGTTTCATCGTCATGGGCATTCCTGGCGCGGGCCTGCTTGCCCTCGCCGTGCTACTGATCGGCATCATGCAGTTGCCCGCCACATTGATCACCGTTCCGGTCATCATCTTCGTGATTGTCACCGAGGGAGTGAGCACGGCGACGATCATCTTCTCGGTCTATATTTTCGTCGCGGGACTGGCCGATAACGTGCTCAAGCCGCTCTTGCTGGGGCGAGGCGTCGCCGTACCGATGCCCGTCGTGTTGATCGGCGCGCTCGGCGGGATGGTGACGGGCGGGGTGATCGGCCTCTTCATCGGTCCCGTGATGCTCGCAGTCGCCTACAAGTTGTTCTGGCGGTGGGTGAGAGACCAGCCGGCCCCCGAAACCGCGCAACAACGGGAGCCTCAGTGAAGGGCGCCGCGGAGACGGCGCCATGTCCCCATCAATGCACGCGAGCGGGATGAGACGGCTGCGGCGGGCCGCCCGCGTCAGCGTGAGCCTCGCGTGGTTCCTGAGCGGCTGCATGCGCGTGGGGCCGGACTTTCATCCGCAGCACGAGAGGTGGAGCGAGCACTGGAGCAGCGCGTCGCTCGAGCAGGTCACGCAGCAGGCGCCGCAGCCCGACGTTCGGCAGTGGTGGGCGGTTTTCAGCGATGAGAACCTCGAACGCTTGATGGCACAAGCCGATGCGGGAAATGGTGATCTGCAGATCGCCGGTTTGCGCGTGATCGAGGCTCGCGCGCAACTCGGCATCGCGCTCGCGGGGCGCTACCCGCAGGTGCAACAGGCCAGCGGCGAGGTGCTCGTGTCGGCACGCAAGCGCTCGGACGGATTCGAGCCCCGCTCGGGCGTCTATCTGCAATATGGCGCGGGCTTCGTCGTCGGATGGGAACTCGACTTCTGGGGGCGTTTCGCGCGCGCGATCGAGTCGGCGGACGCCGGGTTCTTCGCCGCGCAGGCGAACCGCGATGCCGCGCTGGTCCTGTTGCACGCGCAGGTGGCCGACACTTATTTCACGCTGCGCACTGCCGAGGCGCGCCTGCGCATCGCCCGCGAGAACGCCCGGTTGCAGAAGCGCAGCTACGACATCGCGCAAAAGCTCTTCAAGGCCGGCGAGACGGACGAACTCGATCTCCAGCAGGCGAGGACTCAGTACCTGGGCACGCTGAGCAGCATTCCGGATCTGGAGAGCCAGATCGTGCTCGCCAGGCACGCGCTGTCCCTGCTGATGGGGCGACCGCCCGGCCCGTTGCCGGAACTCGATGTGTCGTCCGGCAAGGAAGGCGTGATTCCGCTCGTGGACCATGCCGTCCTTCAGGACGTGCCCGCCGATCTGCTGCTGCGCCGCCCCGACGTGCGCGCCGCCGAATATCAGATGGCCGCGCAGTCGGCACTCATCGGCGTGGCTGAGGCGGACTTTTATCCGTCGGTGTCCCTGCTCGGCACGCTCGGCTTCAGCGCGAGCTCGCTCGCCGGCTCACCGAGCACGCTTGCCGTGGCGACCGGCCCGAGCGTCGTCTGGAACGTCTTCGATCACGGCAGGATCACGAACAACGTGCGTGTTCAGGACGCGCGGCTGCAGCAGTTGACCGTCGCCTACCAGAACACCGTGCGCGAGGCGGCGCGCGAGGCGGATGATGCCGCCACGGCCATGAACGCCGCGTTGCGGCGCGACGCCATCCTGAACGAGGCACAGTTGGCTGCGCGGCGCTCGCTGACGCTCGCGAGCACGATTTATCGGGAAGGATATTCGGACTTCCAGCGGGTACTCGATGCACAGCGCGCGCTGTTCGCCCAGCAGGACGCGTATGTCGTCAACCGGCGCAATGCGGTCGGCAGTCTGATCGCGCTCTACAAGGCGCTGGGCGGTGGCTGGACCACGCGCCAGCCGCTCATCGACCCCGCGACACGCCAGCAAATGCAGCAACGCACAAACTGGGGCGACCTGCTAAACGAGGTGAGCGTGCCCCCGGCGGCGAACGCGCCGTCCGAAGGAGCGTTCCGATGAGCGAGAAGTCCGAGCCGTCCGATACCGCATCGGCGCGGACGCCGTCGGCGCCACCGTCACCCGCTCCGCCGCCGCCACCGGCCGACGATCCGTCGGGCAGGACGGTGAAGTGGGTCGTCGCTTTGATCGTCGTGAGCCTGATCTGGTATCTGCTTGCCGACCGCATCACGCCCTATACGCAGCAGGCGCGCGTGCAGGCCTATGTGGTGCCCGTGGCCGCGGAAGTATCGGGTCGGGTGACGCGCGTGCTGGTGCGTGACAATCAAGAGGTCAACGCGGGCGACGTGCTCTTCGAGATCGAAGGCGAGCAATATCGCATCGCCGCCGACCGTGCGCGGGCCGATCTCGAAACCATGCGCCGCCAGATCGGCGCGAGCACGGCTGCCATCGATTCGGCGCGTGCGTCATTGCGTGCGGCCATCGCAAACGAGGTCAAGGCGCGGCAGGACAGCGAGCGGCTCGAAAGGCTGTATCGCGAGGACGAGGGCACGATCTCGCTGCGGCGTCTCGAAGTGGCGCGAGCGACGTACGAGCAAGCGCAAAGTCAGGTTGTCGCGGCGCGTGCGGAAGTCGAGCGTGCGCGCGAACAGCAGGGCGGAATCGAGGCGGAGAACGCGCAGTTGCGCAGCGCCGCCGCAGCGCTCGAGAGGGCCGAACTCGATCTCGCCAACACGCGCATCAGGGCGCGCACCGGCGGCGTCATTACCGATCTCGGCACCGAAGTCGGCCAGTTCGCCTCGGCAGGCAAGGCGGTGATGACGCTCATTGCAATCCGCGACGTGTGGATCAGCGCGGACATGACCGAAAACAATCTCGGCCGCCTCAGGCCCGGCACACCGGTGTCTATCGTGCTGGATGCGCTCCCGGGCAAAGTTTTCAAAGGGCGGATTCGCAGCATCGGGTTCGGTGTGAGCGTGGGGCAGAGCACGCCACCCGGCAGTCTGCCTAGTGTGCAGACAAGCCGCGATTGGCTGCGACCGGCTCAGCGCTTCCCCGTGATCGTCGAGTTCGATAAGGACGAGCGCGCGCGCCTGAGCAACATGCGTGTGGGCGGGCAGGCCGAGGTGATGGCGTTTCCGAGCGAAGGCAATCCGCTCAATCCGCTCGGTCGCATTTTCCTGCGTGCGATGAGCTGGCTGGCCTACGTCTATTGATGACGCCATGGAAAACAGGCTCCCGCTTCGAGATGGTCGTACGCTGCGCATGGCGACGGGGACGGCGTTGTGCCTCGCGATCAGTTTCGCGCTGGATTTCCCGGTTCCCGTGATCGCGCCGGTGTTCGCGGTCTTTCTGCTCGCGACACAGAACCGGCCGCTTTCGTTCAAGGCAGCCGCGATGTTGGCGCTGATCGTGATGCTGACCACCGGCAGCGGCCTGCTGCTCGTTCCGCTGCTTCGACATTACGCGCTTGCCGGCGTGATGCTCGTCGGCCTGTTGCTATTCCTTGCGTTCCTCTACGGGGTACGTGGGGGCAACAATCTGGTCGCGACCTTTCTGGTGGCGGGGCTCACGATGATCTCCGCGGCCGGCACGGCCGACTTCCAGGTGGGCGTAACGGTGGTCGGCGCGCTGGTGAAGGGGTTGCTGCTCGCCTTGCTGGTGTCCGCGCTCATGCACGGCCTGTTTCCCGAGCCAGCGAGCGCGCAGCCACCGCCTGCGGCGAGGGCCGTGTCCTCCGGTCAGGCGAGACGCATTGCGCTGCGCGCCGCGCTCGTGGTCATGCCAGCGTACCTTCTCGCATTGACCGATCCGACAAGCTATATGCCGATCATCATGAAGTCAGTCAGCCTCGGCAGACAGAGCTGCACGACGACCGCGCGTGGGGCGGCGCGCGATCTCATCGGCTCGACACTGCTCGGTGGACTGCTCGCGATCATATTTTGGTTCGCGCTGAAACTCTCCGTGCACCTTTGGATGTTCTTCCTATGGATGCTGCTGTTCGGTTTGATGGTCGGGCGCAGGCTCTATGGCATAAGGATGACGCGCTACTCGCCGGGCGTCTGGGTGAACGGCCTCGTCACGATGATCATCCTGCTCGGCCAGTCAGTGCAGGACAGCATCGCGGGCAAAGACGTCTATGCCGCGTTCGCGGTGCGCATGGGGCTTTTTCTCGCGGTTTCCTTTTATGCGTGCTTGATGCTGCTGGTTTTCGATCGGCCGCGCAGCCTTCGTTGGCAATCCGACGCAAACTAGCGCTTCCGATGCGGGCCCACGCAAAGAGAATGCTCGCATCGGCCCCATGGACGCATGCCCGGACGTCAGCGGCTTGCGCATGAGCGGCTTGTCGACGGGAAAAGTCATGCCCGCTGAGAAATGGTTGCACGCGTGCCGCCATGCACGAGCGCATCATCGCTCAGGCAGCATGTTTCGGACGGCGTTGCGCCGCGCGTGAAATGCAGGCCAGTTGTCGTCAGTGGGCGCGTCTCGCGTAGTCAGTATTTGATGTCTCTTGCAGCTTGACGCCCGTGCTGCTTTGTCTGCCGCTTGTCGTGTCGGCAATGCGCGTTTGCTTGCTGATTGGCGGCGCGGCAGTCCTGCTTGGTGTGCCGGGCGTTCTGGCGCGTATCCTGACGGACGTCGCGGCCGGCGCGACGTTGTTGCGCCTGCTCCGTTGCAAAAGACACGTCCGGCCAGGAGCAGACGAGCATGCCAGTGAGCAACGCGATCAGCCTGAGTTTGCGAGCGAGCATGATGTGAGTTCCGGACGACGAGTCGAGACATCTTGGATGTGGTGTGTGCATCAAGATAGCGGCATCCTCGACCGTTGTGAATCGACTTTTGCAACGACGACGCTTGGCGATCGGTGGCACGACAATTCGATCGGTTAAAAAAAAATCGAAATGCCGCCGGGCAGGCGGGGTTATCGCGCAATATAACTTCGGAAGCCGGACCGGATTCCAGTGGGGAGCGGCTTTCGCGCTTTGTCCAGGACGAAGGAAGGTCGACGACCCGGTCGTGTCGCAAGTTCACGACGTCTCCACCACGCTGGAAGGCAACGGTACGTCGGCTACGAGTACAGTCACGTCGGCGACGTGCCCTCTACACGGTGCGTGCACCTCTGTGAATACGAGCGCATGGTTTAATGCGCGACATTTTCCTTCTTGTTGTTTCGGGCACGCGCGACGGCTTTCTTGAATTCACGAACGCGTTCGCATACTGTGAGCAGAGCAGAGTGCGGTTTTTATCGCGTTGTCGTTCCTGGAAATGTTTGCGCGGAGAGGAACGGCCGGCACACCTCGGATCTCCGTGAAGAAGTTGGTGGCAGTCAACGAGAGGAGGCAGTCATGAATCGTCTCAACGGAGCTGTAGTGCTGATGTCGATCGCGCTCGCAACGAATGCGTGGGCACAAACCGATCAGGGCGCGGCTCAACCTGCGAATAACGACGAAATCGTCAAGATGCGAATGGAAATCTCCGCAGCCAACAAAAAATATAATCAGAAAGTCGCAGCGGCCAAGAAAGTCTTCGAGCACAAGAAGGCGGAAGCCGCCAAAGAGCGCGACGCGGCGATCGCAGCAGCACATGGCGGTGCGAGCGCGCAATGACCGCTTGCGTCGAACGAGATTTGCAATCTGATGTTCTTCGGAACTGAGACACGCGCGGTATAGCCAATGTCGGTGGTGCTGGACATGCGTGAGTGCTTTAGCGTGATCGTGATCGCATCCGCGCTGTGCGCAGGCGGGTGCGCAGTCCCTCAGACGCCGCCGGAAAGCGGTGCGCAAACGGTCGCTCCGACACCTGTCGCAAGCGGTACGCAAACCATGGCTCAGGCGTCGGAGGCAGGACCTGCGCCACCGGTAGCGATGGATTCGGGTTCGCTGGACAAGCTCGTCGGTCCGATCGCACTCTATCCCGATGACCTCGTCGCGATCATTCTTCCGGCATCGACTTATCCGGTGGAAGTAGTGCAGGCAGACCGGTTCCTTGATCGCAGAAAAACCGAGAAGGACTTGCCGGTCAACGAAGCATGGCAGGACCCGATCAAGGCGCTGCTGAATTACCCCGAAGTGCTGAAGAAAATGAGCAACGACCTCGACTGGACCGTGGCGCTCGGCGAAGCGGTGGTCGCGGATCAAAGCGCCGTGCTGCAGGCCGTGCAGCGTTTCCGACGTCAGACCCAGTCAGTGGGAAATCTCAAGACGGATGACAAGCAGACGGTGGTGGTCGAGAAGGAAGTCATCAAGATTGTTCCGTCGAATCCCGAAGTCATCTACGTGCCTCAGTACAACCCGTCGACGGTTGTCATCAGCAGCCCGACGCCGGTATATAGCTACTGGCCGGCGCCTTATCCGGTCTACTACTATCCCTACGCGCCGGGGGCGGCGTTCGCGACCGGCCTTATCTGGGGCGCGGCGATCACTGCGGCGTGGCACGGCGGGCATTACGAAGCGAACTACAGCGGCGGCAACAACACGATCAACATCAACCGCGAAGGCAATGTCAACCGGGCCGAGGTCAAGAACGAGCTGAGCAATCGCGCTGCGAACCGCTCGGCGAACGGAAGCTCTGCGTCTCAGGGCTCGACCCAATGGCGCTCGGAAAAGAAGCCCGGACAGGTGTCGGGTGCCAGCACACGCGCATCGGCCCAGCGCGTGGGCGACGCTCCGACTCGCGCCAGCGGCGGCAACTTCGGCGCGGCGGGCGGCGAACGCGCTGGCGCGCACGCCCCGACGGCCGCGCAGTCGCCACGCGCACAGAGCGCCGGCAACCTTCAGGGACGGGGTGGCGACGCGTTCAGCGGCTACGGGTCCGCCCAGGGCGCCAGAGCGGACAGCACGCGCGGCGCAGCGAGCCGGCAGTCGATGTCGGGCGGGCCGGGTGGGCGCAATTTTCAGGGTGGCGGCTTTTCGGGCGGTGCGCGCGGTGGATTCGGCGGGGGCGGCCGCGTCGGCCGCCGATAGGAGACGTTTCGTGAATATCTTGTCCCGCCGGTTCGTCGCATGCTCAGTTGTCGCAATGCTCACCGTTCCTCTGGGTGCTCTCGCCGCCGGGTCGCAGCAGACCTTCAAAACGCCGGACGAAGCGGTCAGTGCACTGGAACAGGCGCTCAAGTCGAACGACGACGCCGCACTCATCGCCATCTTCGGCGATGCGCACAAGGAACTCGTCGTGACGCCGGATGAAGCCGAGAACCGCGAGCTGCGCGCCAACGCGCTCGCTGAGTTCAATGCGTATCACATGCTGGAGGAAACGGCGCCGGACCGCCGCATCCTGCGTATCGGTGATGAAGCGTGGCCCATGCCGATTCCACTCGTTCGCACGCAGGGCGCGTGGCGCTTCGCAACCGAAGAGGGCGAGCAGGAAGTGCTGGATCGGCGCATCGGCGCGAACGAGCGCGAGGCCATCAAGGTGATGCGCGCGTATGTCGATGCGCAACGCGAGTACGCGACGCGCGACCGCGTGGGCGACGGCGTGCTGCAATACGCGCGCAAGCTCGGCAGCACGCCAGGCAAGCGTGACGGGCTGTATTGGCCGGCGGATGAATCGAAGGGTGAAGAGCCGAGTCCGTTCGGGCCGCTGATCGCAGCAAGCGCGAACTATCTCAAGGATCGAAACCCAGGCGATGCATATCACGGATATTACTTCCGCATTCTCACGCGACAGGGAAAGCACGCGCCGGGCGGCCCTTTCAACTACATCATCAACGGGCGCATGCTGGCCGGCTTCGCGATGGCCGCGTACCCCGCGCAGTATGGCGCAAGCGGCGTGATGACTTTCGTCGTCAACAACAACGGCGTCGTGTATCAAAAGAATCGCGGCCCATCGGCACAGCCGCTAACCGAGTTCGATCCCGATGCGTCCTGGACCCGCGTCGAGGAGCCTTGATGGACGAGCTAGCGCACCCTGCTTCGAAGGCCGCTCATCGAAAACAAAAAAGTGTCGCGATGAATGCCAAAAGCGTCAGTGCGGACTGCGCCAGGACGAGTGACGATTAAAGGCGATCGGCCAGCGGCACGATCGCCCATCATTTTCTATTGCTTCTTTGCGGCGTCGACTTTGGCTTCCGCCGCCTTTTTGTTAGCGTCGTTTTGCGCTTCGACCTTTTTCTCGTCGGCCTTCGCTTGTGCTACGTTCGCATCGTTTGCGGCGTCGTGCTTCTTTCTGTCAGCTTTGCTCTGGGCCTGCTGCATTTTTTTATTGGCCTTGGCTTGCGCGTTCGCCGCATCATGTCGAGCGCCGGACGCCTCGGCGGGCGTGGTCGCCTTGGCGCCTTTGGCGGCCTTCTTGTCGGCGTCGGCCTGAGCAGACGCTTTGTCTTCATTAGCTGAGGCCTGCGCCTTCTCGGCATCGGTCTGTGCCTCCGCCTTCTTCTTGTTCGCGGTGGCCTGCGCTTCCATCTTCTCACTGTTTGCCTTCAGCTGAGCTTTTTGCGCATCGTTAGCGTCTGCCGCCGCCGCCGTTTGTTCGAAAACAGTAGTGGCTAGCAATGCGGATGCGATGACAGCTATTAACTTTTTCATGATTGCAATCTCCTGTACGTCTATTTTTAAAGGCAAACTTGCGGCACTCTCGAAGCCGCGATTCCCGGCTGAGCCATAGCAAATTGGCGACTTCCAGCTCGAATCCGATATCGCGACGACTAAAGGAAATCGAAATCCGTCGCCGCCCTTTATTGCGCAAAAAATGTTCCGCTCGCCTTCGTTATTGTTGCGTGCTCTTGCGGCCCGACGATAGTGAATCTCATCTTGCCGAAATGAGAACCGTTGAGCGTCCATTGCAGCTCCGCCAAATCTCGCGGCAAGGCTCGTGCTAACCAACATTGGAGGAACTGCCGTGCAAATCAAATAGTCATTCGCAGGCGACGTTTAAACCTGTCCGCCCAGCGATGTGGAAGGAGGAAAAGTGGCCAGAACTTTAATAGCGAAGTTCTCGAGCGCGGGAGCGGCAGAACATGCGTCAGAGAAACTGATGCTGGGCTATGGAAGCGAAGTGCATGAACTGGATTCAATCAGGCTAGCGCGTTACATTGCGAGCACTGAGTACTGCACGGAACGCGACACTGGCTGCATGGAAGACCACGCAACCTTTGCCGCTCATGGCGAAGATCTAGGACTGTATCCTTCTCTTGCGCCGCATTACGAGTCATTCGGTGCGGCTGCGCTCAAGCACGAAGCGTCGTCGGTTTCGCGCTTGCTCTTTACACTAATCGTGATCGTCGAGGACGCCGCCGGGACGGCCCGCATTAAGGAAGCACTTGCTGATGCTCTTGTCGTCGAGTCTTCTGCTGAAAAAATCTGACGAGCGGTGCAGTTCGACCCGGCGACGCCTAAGGCGCCGCCGATCCTGGAAGGTTATCGTTTAGAACGCCGGCGGAACGTCGCGATATGTTGCATCGTCGCGCTCCAGGCGCTGCCAATATGGCGGCCGGCCATAGTAGCGATGGATCGAATCCGCCCACGAACGGTCCGCCATCGAGGGCCAACCGTCCTTGTCGAATCCCGGCGCATTCCTCACCTGTTCAGTAGTCGCCGCTATCCGGAAGCATTTGTTGTCGGTGTCGAGCGTCAAAGCGCTCCACGGAACCGCCAGCAGCTTATCTCCGATACCGAGGAAGCCGCCGCTCGAGAGAACCGCGTAGGCGACGCGACCAGAAGCGACGTCGAGCATGATCTCTTTGATCTTGCCCACATCGTCCCCATCGGAACTCAGCACGTTATTTCCATCCAGCGTGCTCGCGGCCATGACGTCCGGGCCCGGACCATCTGCCGTTGCCGCGCCTTTGCCAACGATGTTCATATGGTTTGTATCGACTGACATGATGTGTCTCCCACAAAGAAGCCGAATCGCTCTCGGCTTGTCTGGGCTCGCGCAAAGAACGTTCCGGCGCGCGATGCAGTCTGATCGTCGTTCATTGAGTTCATAAAGGCCTGCAGATAAGCTTTTTTCCGCCCCAGGGCGCGTTCGCTGTCGGGATGGAACGCACAGTCGAGAAGCGAGCTCCTGGCGATGTTCCCGAACGGTCGTGTGCAACGCCTGGGGGAACGTCTGGGGGAACGTCGCCGCGCCTCACTCGTCGATATCGGCGTCGCTGAATCCGGTGGGGTCTTCCTTCGCGGCTTCGGTGAACATCGACGTGAACTGGTCGAGTGTGGCGAGCGTGTCGCGCCCGGTTCGCGTGATGCGATAAAACGAAAGCGGAACTTCGGGCCGCAACGCGTCGACACGCACCCTGTAGCGGTAGCAGATATGTTCGCAGAAGGAAGGCATGACCGCGGTGCCGAGCCCTTCCTGCGCCATCGCGATGGCTGTCTGCAAGTGACCCACGACGATGCGGCGGCTCACGGTCACTTCCTCTTTCGATAGTGTCGCCTCGATGAGCCGTTGCAGCGGATTGTCCTTCGGCAGCGTGATGAGCGGCTGATTCTCGAGCGCGGTCCAGCGCATGCCGGAGCCGCGCAGCGGCGCGCCTGCCTGCGCGGGCGATACGGCGACGAGCCGCGTCGGGAAGATCGGCGTGCGGTCGATGCCGGAAAGCTGTGAGAAGAACACGCCGAACGCGGCGTCGAGATGGCCTTCCTCGACCATCTGCACGAGTTCGGTCGGATTGCGGTCGACGAGTTCGATCTGCGCGTTCGGATAGACATTCGAAAAGCGCGCGAGCACCGAGGGCATGAGGCTCGCTGCGATCATCGGCGTGCAGCCGAGCAGCAGCGACGATTGTTTCTGACGCCCCAGCTCGTTGAGTTCGATGACCGATTTCTCGAGCGACTCGACGATCGCCATCGCGGTGGGATAGAACAGGCGGCCGGCTTCGGTCAGCGAGACCGTGCGCGTGGTGCGTTCGAGCAGACGGCAATCGAGCTGCGTTTCGAGTTCACGAATGATCGCGGAAAGCGCCGCCTGGCTGAGATGCATGCTCTGCGCGGTCTTCGTGAAGCTCGACGCATTCGCGACGCCAAGAAAAACCTTGAGTTGCTTGAGGGATAGATTCATCGACGACGGCCGTTTGTTTTTCGGGCGTGGAGCATGCCCGATTCTATCCCGTCCGCAGCAGCGGCTGCCGCACCGCGGGACTTTCCGGTGCGACAGCCCGTGCGTCACGCAAGGACGTAGCGGCCTTCCTCGTCCCGTGTGATCGCGCGCCGTTGCGCCGTGTCTTCGAGCCAGCGGACCACTTCGCGGCCGTCGCGCGTGCCGGTCGCGGCCATCAGTTCGGAAAAGCGCTTCGGTCCGTCTTCGAGCGCCGCTTCGAGCGAGTCGAAGCGCGCGCCGCGATACGCGGGCGGCGTCGGCACGCGATGCTCGAGATCGCGCTCGGCGCCCGGCGCGAGCAACGGCAGCGTGAGATCGAAGCCGGCCTTCGCCGTTTTCGTCGCGCCGAGCAGCGACGGGTCGAGCGGCATCGCGCGCAGGCTGTCCTGGAGCACCAGATCGCGATCGGCCTGAAAGCGCGTGGCGAGCGCCCAGTCCATCTGCTCGTCCGAGAACACGTCGATGTCGGGATCGACCACGAAAACATGCTTCACGTTTGCAAGCGATGCGAACACGGCCGCGATCGCGTTGCGCGCCTCGCCCGGCACGCGCTGCTGCATCGCGACGCGCACGTTGAACATGCCGCCGGTGGCCGGGTTCGCATAGACGGCCTTCACTTCGCGCACGGCGGTTTCGAGCGCGCGCCACACCGTCACTTCGGTGCGCAGCGCGGCGAGCTGCGCGGTATCGGTGCGCGCCATCGAGCGGCCGCCGATCGTGCACGTCTGAAAGACTGCGTCGCGCCGATGCGTGATCGCGGTCAGATGGAACAGCGGATTCGTCTTCACGCCGCCGTAATAGCCGAGGAATTCGCCGTACGGGCCTTCGGGCTCGGCGTGGCCGCGCTCGTCGAGATAGCCTTCCAGGATGAACTCGGCGTCGGCGGGCACGAGCAGGTCGTTCGTCACGCACTTGACCACGCCCATCGGCGCGCCGCGCAGCGCGGCGACGAGTTCGAGCTCGTCGGCGGGAATGCGCATGGTCGCGCCGACATGATCGACCGGATGCGTCCCGACGGCGAATGCGATCGGGGTACGCTCGCCGCGCTTCGCGTGGCCGATGGCGATGGCCCGCAGATCCGACGGCGCGACGAGATCGATGCCCGCCGTGCGGCGCCCGCGCAGCATCAGGCGGCGAATGCCGACGTTGGTCCAGCCCGTGTCCGGATCGACGGCGAAGTCGATCGACGCCGAAATGTACGGCGCGCCGTCGAGATCGTGCTGGAGATGCACGGGCAGGGCGGTGAAGTCGCACGCGTCGCCGGTGAGCACGACTTGCTGCGCGGGTGCTTCCTCACGGCTCACTTCGACGAGCTTGCCTTTCACGCGCAGGCGTTCGCGCACGGTGTCGAGCAGTCGCTGCGGCGTCGTATCGAACGCCTTGGCGAGACGCGATCGGCTCGCGGCGACGCTGCCCGCGAGCGACACGGCGCCGCCGGACGGCCGCCTGAACCACACGGCGCGCGGGTTGCCTTCCATGATGCCGGCGATGTCGGCGAGATCGACGGACGCGTCATGGCGTTCGAGTTCGCTCTCGTCGAGCGATTCGAGGAAGCGGCGCAGGCGGAAGCGTTCGAGGTCGGGCGCGGGCGTGCCATCGACGGTCGAAGGAATGGCGGTGTTGGGTCTCAATCTGGGTTCCTTGATGCTTGGGGGTGACGGCGCACGTGCGCCGTCCTCAGAAGCGCGCGGAAAGCGCTGTCGCCGCGAGATGCGCGGCAAAGCCGCTCGCACCGTTCGCCGGCATTTCGGGCGCGAGATGCAGGAACTGCTTCACCGCGCGCAGCGTGACCGCGCTGCAGCCGAGCAGCGTGTCGGCGAGCGCGTCCGCTTCGGCGTCCAGGTTCGCCGCCGGCACGACACGGCTCACGAGCCCGGCGTGCAGCGCTTCGCTCGCGGACAAGCGCACGCGGCTCAGCACCATGTGTGCGACGGTTTTCAACGGCACGCGGCCGATCAGCGCCGACATCACGAGCGTCGGCGGAATGTCGCGTTCCATTTCGGGGATCTGGAACACGGCATCGTCGGACGCGAGCGCGATGTCGCACACGCCCGCGAGCGCGCAGCCCACGCCGAGCGCATTGCCGCGCACGACCGACGCCACGGGCACGCGCACGGCCTTGAGCGCGTCGTAGAGCGCGAGCGGCGGCGCGGCGACCACGCGGCGCAGCGTTTCGGCGGACGGCTTCGCGTCCTTCGGCGGCATCGGCGAAAGGCGGCCCTTGCAGAAGTCGGGGCCGCTCGCGAGGATGCGCACGAGCTTCACATCGTCGTCGAGCGTCGTGATGCATTCGATGATCGTCTCGCTCATCGGCGCGTCGATCAGATTGCCGTTTTCGGGATGGTCGAGGACCACGTCCACGAGCGGGCCGTGGCGGCGGATCGCAACGTGAGGGCTTGTCATGCCGGTCTCCTTGTCGAGCGTGTTCATGCGTCGCGGTGGATGAATTCCCACACGACTTTCGGCGTGGCGGGCATCGCGAGTTCGTCGGTGCCGTATTCGCTGAGCGCGTCGGCGAGCGCGTTGAAGATCGTCGCCGTGGCGGGCGTGATGCCGCTCTCGCCGCCGCCCTTCACGCGCAGCGGATTGCCGTGGGTCGGGTCTTCGGTCAGTTCGAGGTTGAGTCGGGGAATCACGCCTGCGCGCGGCATGCCGTAATCCATGTACGAGCCGCTCAGCACCTGGCCCGTTTCGCGATCGACATAGCAGGTTTCCGACAGCGCCTGTCCGATACCCTGCGCGAGACCGCCGTGCACCTGGCCTTCGACGATCAGCGGATTGATCGGCTGGCCGACATCGTCGACCGACGTGTAATTGACGAGCTTCACGACGCCCGTGTCCGGGTCCACTTCGAGTTCGCACACGGCCGCGCCCGTCGGATGCGCGGGGACACGCGTGTTCACTTCGGCCTCGGCGTACAGCGTGCGCTTGGCGCGCTCGCCCGGCAGACCGTCGCGCGCGACGTGGGCGGCCACCTCGAAGAGGCCGATTTCACGCGATGAAGCTGCATCGGAAAACACGCCGTTAGCGAAGCTCACGTGCTCCGGCGCGACATCGAACAGCTCGGCTGCGACGCGCTTGCCGAGCATCACGATCTGCGCGGCGGTATCGACGAGCAGCATGCCGCCGAGGCGCATCGAGCGGTCCGAATGACTGCCGCCGCCCACGCTCACGAACGCGGTATCGCCGGTGCGCAGCGCGATCGACGCGATCGGCACGCCGAGATGCTGCGCGATGACCTGCGCAAACGTCGTTTCGTGGCCCTGGCCGGTGGACTGCGTACCGGACACGATATCGATGCGGCCTTCCGGCAGCACGGTCAGTTCGATGCGCTCGCGCGGCGCGCCCACGGGCGACTCGACGTAGTTCGCAAGCCCGATGCCGCGCAGCATGCCGTTCGCGCGCGAGGCGGCGCGCCGCGCCTCGAAGCCGTCCCATTGCGCGAGCTCGAGCGCGCGCGCCATGTTGCGCGCGAATTCGCCGCTGTCGTAGGTGAGGCCCATCGGGCTGCGGTACGGCAGCTTCTCGTGCGCGATCAGATTGCGCCGGCGGATCTCCGCGCGGTCGAGGCCGAGCTCCGCCGCCGCGAGGTCGAGCATGCGCTCGATCACGTGCGTCGCTTCGGGGCGGCCCGCGCCGCGATAGGGCGCGGTCGGCACGGTGTTGGTCATCACCGCGCTGATGTGCACGGCGGCGAGCGGCACGTCATAGACGGTCGTCATGATGCGCGTGCCATTGGACATTGGCACATAGGACACCGTATGCGCGCCGACATTGCCGATCCATTCGTTGTCGATGGCGAGGATGCGGCCGTCCCGCGAAAAACCGAAGGTGGCGCGCACGATCTGGTCGCGGCCCTGATAGTCGGAGAGGAACGCTTCGCTGCGATCGCTCGTCCACTTCACCGGCCGGCCGATGCGGCGCGCGGCCCACACCACGGCAAGCTGCTCGACGTAGATGAACGAACGCGGGCCGAAGCCGCCGCCCGTGTCGGGACAGACGACGCGAACCTGTGACGGCGGCACCTTGAGCGCGGCGGCGAGGCAGAGCTTTTGGCGCACGGCGCCCTGGCTGCCGGAGATCAGCGTGTAAGCGCCGCTTTCGGCATCGAACACGCCGATCGCGGCGCGCGGCTCCATCTGGCAATTCACGACGCGGCTGTGATGAAACTCGCGCGTGAGGACGAACGGCGCATCCGCGATGATGCGGCGCGCTTCGTTGCGATCGCCGATCTGCGTCTGGAAGCACAGGTTGTGCGCCGCGCCCGCCCACAGTCGCGGCGCGCCTTCCTGCATCGCATCGGCTGCATTGACGACGGCGCCGAGCACGTCGTAATCGACCTCGATCATTTCCGTCGCGTTGCGCGCGGCGAGGGCGGTGTCGGCGATCACCATCGCGATCGCCTCGCCGACGTAACGCACGCGGTCGATCGGCAGCGGAACATGCAGCTGGTTGAAGATCTCGCCGGTCGATGAAGTCAGGAAGGCCTTCTTCGTGGCGTCGATAGCATCGATGGGATTGGGCACGTGATCGACGCCCTGAAAGCCGTCGTCGAGATAATCTTGGCCCACGAGCACCGCGATCACGCCGGGCGCCTCGCGCGCGGCCGATACGTCGATCGAGCGCAGCGCGGCGTGAGCGTGCGGCGAGCGCAGGAACGCCGCATGAACCTGGCCCTCGACGCGCAGGTCGTCGGTGTATTGGCCGTTGCCGGTCACGAAGCGCCGGTCTTCGAGGCGCGGGATGGGTTGGCCGATCATCGTGTGGCGTCCTCGGTGGTGGCATCGCCGAGCGACGGATACATCGCGTGCGCCGCATGACGCACGGCCTCGATGATGTTCACATAGCCCGTGCATCGGCAGATGTTGCCTTCGAGCGCGTGGCAGATGCTCTCTTCGTCGAGCGACGGCTCTTGGCGCAGATAGAAGCTCGACGACATGATCATGCCCGGCGTGCAGAAGCCGCATTGCAGGCCGTGGCATTGCACGAACGCGTTCTGCACCGGATGCAGCGGAGCATTCTCGTCTTTACGCAACCCTTCGACCGTCGTGACGGCGCCGCCGCTCGCCTGCGCGGCGAGCACCGTGCACGACTTCACCGAGACGCCGTCGAGATGCACCGTGCACGCGCCGCATTGACTCGTGTCGCAACCGACATGCGTGCCCGTGAGACGCAGCGTTTCGCGCAGAAACTCGACGAGCAACGTCTCGTCGGGCACTTCGCGCGTCACGTCCTCGCCGTTCACCCGTAGTTGGATTTCAGCCATGGTTCACCTCGCTTACTGTGCGGCGGCGGCGCTTGCGTTTGCGCTCATCGTCGCGTTGAAGCGCTTGAAGAACTCCGCCGCGAGCTTGTTCGCCACCGATGTGACGAGGCGCGAGCCGATCTGCGCGAGCTTGCCGCCTACCTGCGCATCGGCGACGTACGTGAGAAGCGTGCCGCCTTCGTCGGCGTCGGCGAGCGTGACCGTCGCACTCATCTTTCCGAAGCCCGCGATGCCGCCTTCGCCCTGGCCGAGAATCTTGTAACCGTTCGGGCCGTCGCGCTCCGACAGCAAGAGCGTGCCCTTGAAGCGCGCCTTGACGGGTCCGACCGACGCGATCACGACGGCCCTGTACTCGTCGTCGTTTTGTGCGACGAACTCTTCGCAGCCGGGCACGCATGCCTGCAGCACCGCGGCATCGTTCAAGCCCTTCCATACCTGCTCGCGCGAGGCGGCAATGGTTTGCGATCCGGTGAACTCCATGTCTTGTCTCCTGAAAACGGTTTAGGCGGGCTGGCGCAGCGGCTGCGCCAGCAGCGCCAGCAATGCGCGGCGCGTGTAGGTTTCGATCAGATGGGCGCGATACGCGGACGAGCCGTTGGCGTCGTCGGGCAGGGTGGCGGCATCCATCTTCAGCGGGATGAGCGCGGCTTCGGACAGATCGGCGGCAAGCGCGGCTTCGGCCTCGAGCCAGCGGAACACCGACGCGCCCGCGCCCGTCACCGCGACGCGAATCGCATCCGCGAACTGCGCGATGAACACGCCCACCACGGCATAACCGGACGCCGGCTGGCGGAACTTCGCATAGGCGGCGCGCAACGGAAGCGGATACTCGAATTCGGTCACGAGCTCGCCGGGTTCGAGCGCGGTCTCGAAGGTGTCGACGAAGAAATCGTCGGCGCCGATGCGGCGCTGCGAAGTGAGCACCTGTGCGTTGAGCGCGAGCACGGCGCTCGGATAATCGGCGGCGGGGTCGTTGTTCGCGACCGAGCCGCCCATCGTGCCGCGGTTGCGCACTTGCGGATCGGCGATCACGCTCGCGAGTTGCGCGAGCGCGGGGATCGCCGCGATCACCACGGGCGAAGCGGCCACTTCCGCATGCTTCGTCAGCGCGCCGACGCGCAGCACGCCGCTTTCGACGCTCACGCCGCGCATCGACTCGATGCGCGTGAGATCGATCAGATGCGAAGGCGCGGCGAGACGCTGCTTGAGCGTGGGAACCAGCGTCATCCCGCCGGAGAGCGGCCGGGCGTCCTCGTGTTCGCGCAGCAGGCCGAGCGCTTCATCGAGCGAGGACGCGCGCAGGTAAAGGGTTTCGTACATGAAGTCTCCCGCGGCCGGTGGCCGTCAGGCCTGTTTCAGCCAGTTTTCCAATGCGGTCGCTAGCGCGACCGGCACTTCGTACATCGGGTAATGTCCCGCGTTCGCGAGCGTTTCGATGCTCGCGCGCGGATACCACGCGAGCCAGGTGCGATCCATGACGTCGGCGGTGAGCGACGGATCGTGCTCGCCGATGAAAAGCTTCACGGGCGTCTCGTTGCCCGTCACCTCGGCGGAAAAATCGCTCGCCGCCCAGTGCGGCAGATAGCCCGCGAATGCCTGCGCGCGCGATTGGCGTTGCGATTCCCGCGCAAGATGCGCGGTGAAACGCGGTGCAAGGCGATTGCCGGTCGAGAACGCGATGATCGCCGCGCGCCGTTCGACATCGTCGACAGCCGCACGAAACCCGGCGAGGCGCGTTTCGTCCATGCGCGAGCCGCACGCGGGCACCGCGCACACGCCCGCCATGCGATCGATGCGTCCGCGCGCGGCGAGCATTACGCGCTGAATCGCGACGCCGCCCATCGAATGACCGATGAGGCTGAAGGTGTCCCAGCCGAGCTGGTCGGCGAGCGCGAGCACGTCCTCTGCGGCTTCTTCGAAGGTGAATGCGCCGTGTCGCTCGCGCGAGCGGCCATAGCCGCGATAGTCGAAGAACACGTAGGTGAAGGCATCCGTATCGAGTGCGGGCACGAGCGGCTGCCAGTCATCGGCGCTGCCGAACCAGCCGTTCATCGCAAGCACCTTGCGAGGGCCGTGGCCGAGCTGCGTGTAACCGTTGAACGCCTGCGTCATGCCGCAACCTCCGTTGGCCGCGGCACGAACGCCGGCGCAATGCGCCCGCGACATTCGCCGAAGCCGATCGACACCGCGCCCGGCTTCGTCGCGCGCGCGCTCAACACGATTTCGTCGCCGTCTTCGAGCGCGGTGCGTGTCTCGCCGTTGGGCAGGCGAAGCGGGTCGCGGCCGGCGTTGGTGAGTTCGGTGAGGCAGGCGCGCGCGGCATCGTCCGCGCCGGAAATCGTGCCGCTGCCGAGCAGGTCGCCCGCGCGCAGATTGCAGCCGTTGCTCGTGTGATGCGCGACCATCTGCGCAAACGTCCAGTACAGATTGTCGAGATGCGTTTTCGTGATGCGCAGGTCCGCGGCGCCGGCTTCGCGCAACTGGCGCGTCGACAAATGCGCGTGCAGTTCCAGATGCAGCCCGCCTTGCTGCCGATCGCGTGCGCCATGCAGATGCGGCATGACGGGCGGATCATCCACGGCGCGCGCGACCGGCGCTTTGCGGAACGGCGCGAGCGCCTCCGACGTGACGATCCACGGCGACACGCTCGAATGAAAGCTCTTGCCGAGAAACGGACCGAGCACTTGTTCGAACCACTGGATGCTTTTTGCGGACCAGTCGTTGAGCAGCGAATAGCCGAAGATGTGCGCGTGTGCATCGTCGACGGCGATCGGTTGCGTGAACGCATTGCCCTCGCCGATCCACGCCGCCAGCTCCAGCTCGAAATCGAGCGCGGGCGCGGGGCCGAACACGATCTGCCCGTTCGCATCGCGATACTGGCCGTTCGGACGGCGCACGTCGCCGCCGCTCACGCGCAGCGACGAAGCGCGGCCGTGATACGCGATCGGCAGCGACTTGAACGCGGGCGGCAGCGGATCGGCGAGGCCCTTGTAGCGGCCGTGGCGCTCGGTGTGATGAAGCGACGTGAGAAAGTCGGTGTAGTCGCCGACTTCGCACGGCAGGCGCAGTTCGAGCGTGTCGATGCGCGGCAGCAGGGCGTCGGCTCGTTGCTGCATGCGCGCGCGCTGCGGCGCATCGCTTTTCAGCAGATCCGACAGCGCGGCGCGCAAAGCGCTCGCGTAGCGCTGCGGCATCGCCATCAGGCGATTCAGCGTGCCGTCACGCGTGGCTTCGCAGGCAATCGCCGCATCGCTGCCGGCCGCGAGCAGACCGCTGTCGAAGAGCGCATGCAAGTCCACCGCATGTTCGCCGATGGCCACGCCCGCACGCGCCGCGCCATCGCGCGAGAACGCGCCGAGCGGCAGGTTCTGGATCGGAAAGTCCGCGTCGGAGAGATTCGCCGAGTCGATCCAGCTGCGCCGGGCCGGATCATGAGTCGAGTTGAGCGCGGTCATGCGACGCTTTTTCCTTTGCTGGCCCAGGCGTCGAGCGCGGGGCGCGCTTCCCTTCGATAGGCAGCGAGCGTTTCAGTCGACGCGACGGGCACCGTCAGTTCGAGCCGCAAGCCGTTCGGATCGAAGAAATAGATCGAGCGCACGAAGTGATGATCGGTGATGCCAAGCACCTCGATGCCGTGAGCCACGAGACGTTGCTTCATCGTTTCGAGATCGTCGAGCGTGGAAAGGCGCAGCGCGATATGGTTCACCCACGGCGGCGTGTTCGGCGAAGGCTCTGCGGCCGTTTCGTCGCCGAGATCGAAGAACGCGATGTTCGAGCCGTCCGCCATCTCGAAGAACAGATGCACGTAAGGGCAATATTCGCCCGTGCTCGGCACGCGGTCGAGGCGGATCAGATGAACGAGCGGCAGGCCGAGGATGTCCTCGTAGAAGTGACGCGTTTCTTCGGCATTGCGGCAACGCCAGGCGAAATGATGCAGGCCGCGCACCGGCGGCAAATGGTCGGACATGCTGTGTCTCCTTGAGGCGGCGTGTTGAGGCGAGCTATGCCCGCTCAGACTTCGATGGCGTCGACGTCGTATTCGAACAGCCAGTTGTAGCGCTCTTTCACGCGCTCCTCGCTCCACTCGCGATCGACGTAATCCGCTGCGCCTTGCGCATGCGCGAGCGCCGGATTGTGAAAGCGCTTGGTGTTCGCCGCCGAGCCGCGCACGATGCGCGCCGTGCGCTCGAGGCGCAGCGACTCGTAACGTTCGAGCGCATGCGGCAGATCGTTTGCGTGGCGCGCGAGGCAGCGCGCGATCAGATAACCGTCTTCGAGCGCCATGCCCGCGCCTTGCGCGAGGAACGGCAGCGTGGGATGACAGGCATCGCCGAGCAAGGTGGCGTTGCCCGAGTTCCAGCGTGGCATCGGCTCACGAATCATGAGCGCCCATTTGTACGGGACGTCGATGGCCGAGATCATCGTGCGCACGTCTTCGTGCCAGCCGTCGAAATCGGCGAGACATTCGTCGATGGTGCCGCGCTCCGACCACGACTCGACTTGCCAGCCCTCGCGCTCCACCGCGCCGACGAAGTTGATGAGCTTGTGGCCGCGCAGCGGGTAGTGGATCACGTGGGCGCCCGGTCCAACCCAGTTGGTGCCGTAAGGCGTGCGCAGATGCTCGGGCAGTTTCGTGGCGTCGATCACGCCGCGCCATGCCATCACGCCCGAATAGACCGGCTCGTCCGCGCCGAAGAGCGCGCGGCGCACGCGCGAGTGCACGCCGTCCGCGCCGATCAGCAAATCCGCTTCGAAGGGGGCGCCCGAGACGGTCTGCACTTCGACACGCCCGTCCTTCTGCACGATCGACTCGACCTTGTGATCGAGCCTGACCGCATCGGGGCTACACGCGCGCACCGCATCGACGAGCGCTTCGTGGAGATCCGCGCGGTGCACGGTCAGATAGGGAAAACCGTACACTTCGCGCGATGCCGCCCCGAGATCGAAGAGCGGCCAGGTCTGCCCCGTGTTCCAGAGACGCACGCGCTTGCCGGGCGGCTCGCACGCGAGACTTTCGAGGCGCTCGCCGACGCCGATCCGGTAAAGCACGCGCGTGGCGTTCGGGCTCAGTTGCACGCCCGCGCCGATTTCCCCGAGAGCTTTCGCCTGTTCAAGGATGGTGACGTCGAAACCCGCTCTTAGTAATGCGGCTCCCGCCGTCAAGCCGCCGATACCGGCTCCTGCAATGACGATCTTCATTCGACCTTTCGACCTCTTTCGTATTGACGCTGTCTCTTATCGAGAAGATTTATCATTCGATAGATAAATCTTTTAAATGGGGTTTCGTTTTAAAACGGAACCACTTTAAAGGAACGTCATCCGCTAAAGAAGCAAAAGAATTCGAACGAGTTATCAATGAAAATTGATAATGCGCGAGCGCACGCGCATGAATCTCACATGCCCCAGCGATGCACGACCGCGCTTTCGATGCCGAAGAGATCGAGCACGCGCCCGATGGTGTGATCGACCATGTCGTCGAGCGATTCGGGGTTCGCGTAGAATGCCGGCACCGGCGGATAGACGATTGCTCCGGCTTCGGTCACGCTCGTCATGCTGCGCAAGTGGCCGAGATGCAGCGGCGTTTCCCGAACCATCAGCACGAGCCGGCGGCGCTCCTTGAGCGTGACGTCGGCGGCGCGCGAAAGCAGGCCGCTCGTCACGCCCGTGGCGATTTCCGAGAGCGTGCGGATCGAGCAGGGCGCGACGATCATGCCCATCACAGGGAACGACCCGCTCGAAATCGCCGCGCCGATGTCCGTGTTCGGATAAGTGACCGTGGCGAGCGCGCGAACATCGGCGACGCTGTAGGGCGACTCGTGCGCGAGCGTGACCTGTGCGGAGCGGCTCATCACCAGATGCGATTCGATGTCGAGCTGCCTGAGCAACTGCAGCAGCCGTACACCGTAGACGACGCCCGATGCGCCGCTGATGCCCACGATCATGCGCCTGGGCTGTACTGCGCTGAAATGCATCTGTGCTCTCCGTTTTAACCGTGATGGAATCAAAACGTCGCGGATGTTAGCACGGCGATTCAATCTCCCGGATAACTTATAGGGCTTTTTTGGATCGATCGGTAAAGACCCTGAGTGAATATTCAAGATGTTCTATTGATTGATAAATAACTCGTGATTCAAAACGCGAATTGAAGTGGTTAAACTCGGTTCCGCATCGGGCAGAGCGGGTTCCGAACGATGATCCGCAGCACGGTGGGATGCAGGAAGCCGGCGCCGACGAGCGACCGGCCAACGATAAAAAAATTGGAGACTTCGGTTGAGAACTTGTCTGCTCGTCGGCGGCTGCGCCGCGATACTGACTGGCCCCGTGTGGGCGCAGTCTTCTGTGACGCTGTATGGGAGCATCGACGTCGGTGTCGATTTCGTATCGAACTCTCAGGGCAAGCGCCTGTACCAGGAATCGGCAGGCAAGCGTCAGCCCGATCGCTGGGGACTGTTGATCAAGGAGGACCTCGGTGGCGGCAACACGGCGTTCGCGCGGCTCGAATCTGGCTTTCTGACCAACACCGGCGCGCAGATCAATCCGACGAGCTTCTTCAATCGCGATGCCTACGTGGGCCTGTCGAACGATCGCTGGGGCTCGCTGAGTTTCGGGAACATCAACGACTACATCTATCAATATGTCGGGCGGCTGAACAACTCGGTGCCGGGCATCTCCTCGTACTACACGCCCGGCAATCTGGACGGCCTCGCGAATACGCACGCGCTCAACAACGCCGTGAAGTACGAGTCGATCGATTTCCACGGTTTCCAGCTGGGCGCGATGAACAGTTTCGGCAATCAGGCGGGCGATTTCAGCGCGGGGCGTCAATACAGCATCGGCGCGCAATATTCGGGCGGCGCGGTGAATTTCGGCATCGCGTACACGATGTCCCATAACCGCACGGCCGATATCTTCGGCACCTTCAGCCTGAACTCGCTGCTCGGCCAGCCGTTGAGGCAGGGCACGATGTTCAACGCCAGCCGATACAGCACGCTCGCCGCCGGGGCCTCGGTGAAGATAGGCATCTTCACGCCGCACGTCACGTATTCCGGCGTCAAGCTACAGAACGCGCAAGGCTCGGCCACGCTGAACAACTATCAGGCCGGCGTGAACACGGAACTGGTCGGCAGCCTGGGCTTTTTCATCCTCGGGGTATCCGGGAATCACTCGTTGTTTCAGGGTCTCACGATCAACCAGTACAACCTGTTCCTGACCGATTACCTTTCGAAGCGCACACAGGTGTACGCGGGCGTGGGCCTGCAACGCGCTTCGGGTCCCGGCGCGCGCGCGGCGCAGTTCGGCTATCAGCCCTCGACGAGCGGCAGCCAGACGGTCGCGCGCATCGGCGTCAACCATCTGTTTTGAAGACATGGAGGCGTCATCGTGCGATGAAACGGAGTGCAAACGGCGCGCGAACGAGCGTGCGAGGCGGATTCATCACTTATTTCGATCGCTTCATCGTTTCTTTTTGATTGAGCCGCGCGGGGCCGACTCTTATATTGTCACTCCGGCCACGGCGCCGTCATGAGAGACATTCAGCAGCAGTGCGAGCGGACGCGCCCGACCGGTGCGTCCGTCCGCACGAGGTACACGGGACATACATGCAAGCAGACCGGACTTTCAACATTGCGACATTGATAGAAGAGCAGAAGACGGGGCGCTTCGCCGCCGGTCTGCTCTTCTGGTGTTTCCTGATCATGCTGATGGACGGCTACGATCAGACGGCCGTGTCGTTCGCGGCGCCCGCCATCATCAAGGACTGGCACGTCGCGCGCGGCGGATTCGGACCTGTGTTCGGCGCGGGCCTCTTCGGGACGTTGATCGGCTCGTTCATCTTCGGCTATCTCGGTGACCGGCTCGGGCGCAAGAAGGCGATCATCATCGGCAGCCTTTTCTTCGGTGCGCTGACCTACGCTTCGGTGTGGGTGACTTCGCTTCAGGAACTGATGCTGCTGCGCTTTCTGGCCGGCATCGGCATGGGCGGCGTGGTGCCGAATTCGGTTGCGCTGGTCGCAGAATATGCGCCGAAGCGCCTGCGCGCCACATGGGTCACGCTGATGTTCTCGGGCTTCTCCATCGGTGCGGGGTCGGGCGGCGTGGTGTCGTCGTCGCTGATTCATCGCTTTGGCTGGCCTGTCATGTTCGCGGTCGGCGGCGTCGGCTCGGTGCTCGTTGCGCTGCTGCTGATTTTCATGTTGCCGGAGTCCGCGAAGCTGCTCGTGCTGCGGCAGCGCGATCCGCAGATGCTGCGCAAACTCATGACGCGCCTGCGCCCCGATCTGAAAATTTCCGCCGATGCGCACTTCGTGGCCGGCGAAGTGCGCGAGAAACAGCGCTTCGTGCTGAAGCTGATTTTCTCCGATGGTCTCGCCGCCATCACGCCGCTGCTGTGGATCGTGTTCATCGCAAACTCGATGGCGCTGTATTTCCTGCAGAACTGGCTGCCGATTCTGATGGAGGGCATGGGCATCGACCCGCGCGGCGCGGGGCTCATCACGATGATGTTCTCCGTGGGTGGCGTGATCGGTGGTCTCGTGCTCTGCCGCTTCGTCGATCGTCATGGTGTCGCGGCGATCATTTCGTTGCCCGTCATCGGCCTTCCGGTCGTCGCGGCGCTCGGCCACGGCTCGTCGCAGGGCTGGCTCATGCTCGCCGTGTTCGCTACCGGCTTTTGCGTGGTGGGCGCGCAGTACGGGCTCTATGCGGTGGCCGGCATGATCTATCCCACGTCGTTCCGCTCGGCGGGTGTCGGCAGTGCGATTTCGGTGGGCAAGATAGGCTCGGTGTCCGGGCCCGTGATCGGCGGCCTGCTGCTGTCGATGCACCTGCCCGTCACGCAGCTTTTCTATGCGGCCTCGCTGCTGTTCCTCATTGCCGCCGTGTTCTCGACGATCCTCGCGCTGCTTTATCGCGCGCGCTTCGGCGAACCGCGGAACGTCGAGACGGCCGTCGAACCGGCGCAGGGTTCGCTGGTGCAGGACTCTTGATCACGTAATCTCGCGGCTCGGCGCGCCGCCGGGCCTTCCGCACGGCGGCGCGGCAGATAAATCTCATGGTTGTGGCATCGAAAGGCATGCGACACGGCGTACGCTGCAAGCGCGATGACACTCCGTCAGAAAGCAATGGACATGAGAAGGCTTCCGAAGTGCTGTGCAACGTTGCAAAAGCACAAGCACCACGCGCCTCCGAACGAACGCGTCGCCCGGCGTGCATTTTGAACGCCGCATACAATCACGCGCATTGTCCTTTGCATTCGTAAAACCATGAGCCACTTTCGTCCCGTCAAGCTGGAGCACGCCAGCCGTCTCATCAACCACGGTCCGACCGTCCTCGTCACCAGCGCACATGGCGGGCGCCGCAACGTGATGGCCGCCGCCTGGTCGATGCCGGTGGAGTTCACGCCGCCGCGCGTCGCCGTAGTGATCGACAAACACACCTACACGCGCGAACTGGCTGCCGCGAGTGGCACGTTCGGCCTCATCGTGCCCGGCGCCGCGATGATCGACCTCACCTACGCGGTCGGTTCGACGAGCGGGCGCGAGATCGACAAGTTCGCAGCCTTCGGCATCGAGACGGTAGCCGGGCCGGTGCTCGGCCTGCCGCTCATCGAAACAAACTGCGCGGCGTGGCTCGAATGCAGGCTCATCGACGAGAAGCACACGGAAGACGCCTACGACACCTGCTTCGCGGAAGTCGTCGCCGCCGCCGCGGATGCGCGCGTGTTCGTCGACGGACACTGGGTCATCGAC
Source organism: Caballeronia sp. INML1 (assembly GCF_023631085.1). Classification (NCBI taxonomy): domain Bacteria; kingdom Pseudomonadati; phylum Pseudomonadota; class Betaproteobacteria; order Burkholderiales; family Burkholderiaceae; genus Caballeronia; species Caballeronia sp. INML1. Next base: position 107,071 of record NZ_JALQDT010000066.1, read on the forward strand.
GACTCGAACCAGCCGCTGCATACGATTCACCATCTGGGCGCGGGCAAGTTCGTGCGCGCGTCGTCGATGGAGCAGGCGAAGCCGCTCACGCGCTGATGTCCACCTCAGGGCGTTTAGTGCGCCCGCTCCAGCCCGCATCGAAGGGCTAAAGCTTCCCGTTTCCCCGTCGATAAAGAGACGTCGACCGCGAAAGACCGACAGGCTAATCGCGGCGGCGTTTTCGAGCTTGCGATCCGTCATTCGAATTCGGACGCGGGCGATAGATGGGCGAGGACAGGTCTCGTAAGCGACCGCTCGCACCGTCAGGGGAATGGGGTCGGGTATGAAACAGCGTTTTTCGGTCGTGCGGTTCCTGATTTATCTGGTCGGCTTCACGAGTCTCCCGATGTTGAGGCTCGTCGTTTCGCCGGACGGCCAGGGCGGCATCACCGCGTTCGTCGCGTGCGTGGCGGCGCTCGCGGCGGGGTACATGGTGTATTACGCGTCGTCGGAAGGCTATCTGCGCAATCTGATGAGCGGCGTCGTGATGTATCTCGCGCTCGCAGCCGTGGTGGCTGCGTGTCCGCCTTTCGTGCTCGTGCTCGCGTTCTGGTCGCTCGCGAGCCTCCTGAAGCGGCGGCGCGCGCTGCTCGTTCATGCGATGTCGAGTATTGCGCTCTTCGTTCTGATCTTTCCGATGCCGCTCGCGCAACGCATCGGCATGCCCGAGCTGGCGGGCGCGCCCGCGGCCATCGCGTATATCGGGTTCGCGGTCGCCTGGTCCGCATGGGCATCGTGCAGCCCGCTGAAGCTCGGCCTCTTCAAATTCTCGACGATGCTGCTCGCGGTGCCTCTCATCGCGTCGTTCGTCGCACTGGTGGGCGGCGGCATGTTCAGCCGCCCGGAGCGGCGCGTGCGCAACTCGCTGATGCGCGCGCGCAAGGCGCTGACGCTCACGTTGCCGGCGCCCGAGATGGCCGTGCGGAGCGAGGTTGTCGTCGAATGATCGGAATTCATGCGCGCGAGCGAGGGTGACGCCCTCGATCGCCCTGTGATAAAAACGTGCGACGGCAGCTTGCAGGCGCACGAATAGTCACAGGAGACCCAATGACTTCCCCCCGGCGCAAAGAACTCGACGAAACCGGCAATAAAGCCCCGCACGAGCCGCTCACCGCCTACTATTCCGACGAACCCGGCAGGCGCCTCTGGCTGCGCGCCATGTTCGACCGCACCGCCTCCGATTACGACGCCATCGAGCGCGCAATGGCCTTCGGCTCCGGCGCGTGGTATCGCAACCGGGCGCTGCGGTCGGCGGGTCTCGCGCGCGGCATGCGCGTGCTCGACGTCGGCATGGGCACCGGGCTCGTCACGAAGGAAGCGGTCGCGATCACGGGCGATCCGTCGCTCGTCACGGGTGTCGATCCGAGTCCGGGCATGGTCGGCGAGGCGCATCTGCCGATCGGCGTGGAGACACGCATCGGCACCGCGGAGGATCTGCCGTGCGACAGTGCCGCTTACGACTTCCTCAGCATGGGTTTCGCGCTTCGGCACGTCAGCAATCTCGCAAAAGCCTTCGATGAATATTTTCGCGTGCTCGCGCCCGGCGGACAGCTCTGCGTGCTCGAGATCACGCGGCCAGCGCACGGTGTCGGCGTCGCGGCATTGAAGTTCTACATGCGCGGCGTCGTGCCGATGATCGCCCGCATCGTCGGAAGGAAAGGGGAAAGCGTCGAACTGATGCGCTATTACTGGGACACGATCGAGGCGTGCGTGCCGCCCGCCGCCGTGATCGCTGCCATCGAACGCGCGGGCTTTGCGAACGTGCGCCGCGATGTCGAACTCGGCATCTTCTCCGCTTATTGCGCGACGAAACCGGCGGCCTGAGCCGCGTCGAGGATCACGGCGGCGCGTCCGCTCAACAGCAAGCGTCCCGCGCAATGAACGGTGAAGCGGTACAGCACGGTGTTGTCGTCGCCGCCCATGCGCTCGGCTTCGATATCGAGCGGGCCATCGAGCGTATCGAGCCGCTCGACGTGCGTCTGAACGCCACGCACGCTGGTCAGCATGCCGACGCGCGGCCGCTTGCCTTCATCGCCGACGAGCGCGCCATGCGCCGCCATCGCCTGCGCGGCGTATTCGATGCCGCACACCGGCGCGAGCCGCCCCTTCGAGCGCAGCGGATTGTCCGGGTGAAGATGACTCGTCGCGGCGCAGCGGATGCGTTGCGCATCCCACGCGACGACCGCGTCGAGCAGACACATCGCGCCGCTATGCGGAATGCGCGCGGCGATCCAGTCGTGATCGAGAACCTGAGCCGCCGTCATGACGGGTCGATGTCCACGGCGAGTTGCGTGCCGTCGAGGTAATCGAGGACGACCTGCGATGTTTTCCCGCACGCCAGCGCTTGGAGCAACGGCAGCGCGCGCGCGGCGGGATTCGACAGGCGCAGCGCTTCGATATCGGCATCGGCGAAGGAGGACGCGTTCGCATCCGTGAGACGCGCCTCGATGCGCGCGAGCGTGCGCTCGCTCTTTCGCGGCGCCAGCACCAGCGCGACGCCGAACGCATCCGCGATCGGGCGCACGCGGCGCAATGGCTCCGGATAGTCCGTGTCATAGGCGACGAGCAGCGTCGCGGCGCCATCGACGCTCACTTGCGCGAGGCTTTCCAGCAAGCCCGCCGCGAAGCTGCCGTCGTACGCGCACAGCACGTTCGATGCGGCCATCGCGCGAGTCGCGATGCTCCAGTAGCCCGCGGGCGCATTGTGGACGGAGTTGTGAAAGCGCGTCGGCGAGAGTTGCGGTTCGTCGCTCGCGAGGGTTTCGCAGATCGCATGAAAATTCCCGCCATCGCCGCCCGATGCCGCGAACACGGCGGCGAGCGTCGCGGCGTCGCGGCCGCTTTGCGCGACCGCTTCGTGCGGGGGCGCGCGGGCCCGTCTGTTTTTAAAATATTAGAGTGGCGCCCCGTTAATTAATGTGTTTTTTTTTGTGGGTGGCGGTTTATTTA